>JABIYR010000003.1 GCA_018702695.1 Nitrospina sp.
CATGATCACCACCGCCGAGCACACGATGGCTTTGTTGCTGTCCATGTCGCGCAATATTCCGCAAGCGAGCTTCGCTCTTAAGAATAGGAAGTGGGCTCCGAAAGAATTCATGGGCGTTGAGCTTTTTGAAAAAACGCTGGGAGTGGTTGGGCTAGGCCGTATCGGTTCTAATGTTGCCGAGCGAGCTCGTGCCTTTCAAATGAAAATTTTGGCTTTTGACCCTTATGTCTCGCAAGAGAGAGCTGAAGTTTTAGGTGTCGAATTGGTAGAGATGAAAGATCTGTTGGCACGCTCAGACTTCCTCTCTTTGCATACCCCAGGGTTAGCCGATGGCAAACCGTTATTGGGGAAAGAGCAGTTCGATCAAATGAAACCCGGCATTCGCATTGTTAACTGCGCACGCGGGTCTTTGATCGACGATTCAGCCCTGATTGAAGCCATTCAGTCTAAAAAAGTTGCTGGAGCGGCGTTGGATGTTTATCACCAAGAACCTTTGGATTTGGATAGCCCCCTACTGCAAGTGCCAGAAATTATTTGCACCCCTCACCTTGGCGCTTCGACAGGAGAAGCTCAGGTAAAAGTAGCAACTTCGATGTGTGATCAGATCATCGATTACCTCAAACGCGGCAATGTTCGTAATGCCGTCAATGTCCCATCTATTGATGCTGAAACACTGACTAAGATTCAACCCTATCTCACATTGGGTGAAGATCTCGGGAGCTTTGTTTCTCAGCTTACTGAGGGTGCTATCACGCATGTTGCGATTCAATATAATGGCGAGGTGTCTAGCATACCAGCCAAACCTGTGACCAATGCCATCTTAAAAGGTCTTCTTACCCGTTCGATTGATGGGCTCAATATGGTGAACGCGCCTTTTATTGCGAAAGAAAGAGGCGTTGAAGTACTAGAGTCTACCAGCAGTGAAGTGCATGAATACACCAGCACGGTGCAAGTGCAAGTCACCACTAAAGATGGAGTCCGTAAAGTAACCGGTAGTATTTTTGGTAAGGGCGACTCTCGAATCGTACAGTTTGACGATTTTAATATGGAAGCCGTCCTCTCCAAACACATGCTCGTGCTTCACAATATGGACGTTCCTGGCGTGATCGGAAATCTAGGAAATATTCTCGGAAAGAACAATATTAATATTGCAGATTTTCATCTGGGTCGGCAAGAAGAACAGGGGAAAGCAATCGCTATCATTAATATTGATTCTCCCCCAAAAAATGAAGCCTTGCGGGAGTTACGCGACAGCTCTAACATACTCAGTGTTCACAGCATCACGCTGTAAGCCGAGTTCAAAACAAAAAAAGCGAGGTTCCCTCTTTCAGGGAACCTCGCTTTAATGTTTTTCCTTAAATCTTCTTTTTACGACCCCGCGTTTTCAGCCTCTTCACTCGGTTTTTTCGGCTCAATTTTCTGACCAAAAACCTGAGCAATCACCTCATTGATAACATCCACTCCTAAAATGTTATACACCGTATTTGCGGATTTAAAATGCGGACTGGTAAAAAGACTCAATACTTTTTTACTGGTGTAACCCAACATCATGAATTCGTGTGCGTAGTTTTCTGCCACCAACCTTAGCGTGTCTTCATCCGCATCTTCATCACCTGTTGGAGGCCCCGCATCGGGGTCTACATCTTCCTGAATCTCATACACATAAATCAGATGCCAACCAAACTCTGTTTTAATCGGACCGACGACATCGCCCTCTTGAGCCGTAAAAGCGGCCACTTCAAAAGGCCGAACCATGGCTCCTTTGCCGAACCAGCCAAGATCTCCACCTCGTTTTTTAGAAGGACATTCGCTAAACTCTTCCGCTAGCTTGGTGAATTCCTGCCCGTCATCAATCTTTACTTTTATCTCGTCGGCAAGCTCCTTCGTTGGCACAAGAATATGCCGTGCCTGTACTTTTTTAATTTTTCTTTCTTTTGCCATAATTTAATTCCATAAAATTATATTAGAAGGTTTTCCCGTTACCAGAATCACCATTGCAAGAACCCAAACTTCTTCCTAAAAATGCGCATCAATTCAACTTTAACGCACAGCACTTCTTATATTTTTTCCCCGATCCACATGGACAGTTTTCATTGGGTTTGACCTTCCCTTCCTGCACCTGAACACCGGGGGTATTTTTCAACAACTCCTGACCAATCTTTTTTGCTTCTTTATAGTGCTTCTTTAACCTGTCATTGAAATCGGGTATAGACTGGTTGATAGCAATCAACATATCTCGACTCGAAGCATCCATCTTACCATCTTCCTTTTCGCGCAACGCCTCATCCAGGTAATAGGTCGAAGACAAAAGCGGCGGCTGGTTCGAGTTGTCTAACTCCAACTTATAAAAGGCTAACTGCACACTTCGATTGTCGTTGCGCGGGTCAATGTCGTAGGAATCTTCTGCAAAATACTGATCTTTATTGTAGTGGAAATCAAGCATTTCTTTATTACGCGGGAACAACTCAAAATAATTGTAATAATTTCCCGGTTCAAACTCTAGGTAAGTCGATGGGTTTTTCTCCCCATAGGCCTTCGCTTCCACAACCCTCTGTTTGAAAAGTTGCATCAACTCATCGGGAGCATTTTTAGAAAAACTCTTGGCAATCTGGGTCTGCACATCCGTCAAGCGTGGGTGATCTGGAAGCGGGTTGAAGGTTTTGTTGAAATTAACCTGAAAGGCAAAGGCGTTCGCCGAGTTATCCTCATCACGAAGACGTATCACCACATAATTGTATTCAATAAAAGGATGTGTATGATAAAAGTCCTCAAGAACATACGTAGAGCGATAGTCCTCCTCCTCGAATCGGTACGTCATTTTCGAGTTTTCACTCTCTTGCTGATTGATTACCTCATAACCTTCGATGGCTAATTCCTTTCAAATAGATATTTCAGTTCCCAGATTCTAACTGTTCCCATGCGGCTAAAAACTTCAAACCTCAATCTCCGCAAACTCCATGGTCAACGAGGCAGAGGTGACTCAGAAAACCCTGGGTATTTTTTGATTGCGCCTGTTTCCTTATCACTTTTTTCTATGTCCCGAACGGCACGAACCGAATCTTTGGTGATATCTTCCTTATGATTCGAGTTAGCGTGTCCATAACGATAATAATAGATCGCCGCTGTGGCATGAGGCAATTCGTTGGAAGTCCACGTGGTGAACCCTCCCCCGGGTGAAAACGTCGCGCTTATGAAAATGTCCATGCGGTCCGTATCTCGAATGGCATGGTCTTCATCATACAGGCCTTCCGCCTCCTCCAAGTCTGGTATTCTCCAATCATTGTGGCCACCAAAGTTTTCTAGGTTCAATTTCTTGACATACTCCAAGGCTCTAAACCAGTTCACCCATTTACTGGTGTCTTGATAGGAATCAGTCTGCTTCCACATCAGCTTGGTTTCCAAATCGGTGACAGTACCGTCTCCGTTATCTACAAATCGTTTGTCCAGATCCAAGTTATATTCTCCCGCCATATTGCTGGCTATGGTTTTTAACCCTAACTATCATCTTTTTCAATATCTCGAACCAACCTAGAAGCACCCCGTGATACGCGAAAAATATCATCATACATGGTGACTCCTTTTCGGAAGCTAAGGCGTATTCCTTGTATATTGTGCCGCACATCGCTGGTCCAGCAAAGAAAGCCACACCCCGGCTCAAACAAAGTGGAGAGGTAGATTTCCTTCCCCATATTATCCGAATTCTGTTGTTTTTTGTCGAAGAGACTTTTGGCCTCCTCCGCTGTGGGCAATCGCCAATTTGCAAAACCCGCAAATCGCTTGCGATTGAGACTCTCAGCAAACTCTATAATCTGGCGCTGGTTCATCCATTTTTTGGACATCTGCCAAGTGTCTTGTTTAGCCCAGACCAGACGTTTGGCACCATCAATGATCGTGTCGTCATCGGCCTCAACAAACCGCGTACTTTCTTCACTCATAGACTAGGAGTCTTCCTCAATACTTCGGACTGCACGTACTCCATGACTACGCAAACCAATGCCGTGCCATTTATAGTCGCCATTATAAAAATGAAAACGAATGGCCAAGCCTTTATCAGACTTGTTTAACGTTTTAGTCCAACAAGTCTGACCACAGCCCGCAGGAAAACCCTTGAGCAAAAAAACCGTGTCGCCGTAATTATCAGTAACCGGGCTGGAAGGGTCATAAATGGATTGCGCTTCTTTTCGGGTCGGCATACGCCAATTGCGATATCCGCAATATTGCACCCGGTTCATATTCTTCACATAGGTCTTGGCTTCATCCCAGCTCACCCATTTATCCAGCTCGATAAAAGAGTCCACCGCTTTCCACATCAGGCCAGTCTTGTTATCAACAATCGTTCCATTCTTATTCACTTCAACACGAACAAAATCAGGGTCCTCTTCTTCCTGAATATTATCGCGAACAAAGCGCACCGCACTGGGGAAACCATCATTTTCTTTCGCCAGCCAGAATTCAAAATCGGAGCGCAAATCATAGGCCATAGCGGCCTTGGCTCCACGGGTTTGACTGGTCCAGGTTGTGAACCCACACTGAGATGTGAAAACAGGATCGATATGAATTTCACAGCCCTCTACATCGGTGTTACTGGCGGATATATGAAAAAGGTGTTTGACTTCAGAAGCAG
>JABIYR010000002.1 GCA_018702695.1 Nitrospina sp.
ATTCATTTCCCGTATGAGTTTGTACTGGGGGCAGAAAACACCATGGTTCCAGGAACCGTGTTCGATGGCCCGATGGTGCTGGCGGCAAGAATAGACATCGATGGCGATGCAAGAGCCGGCTCGGGCGATATAGAAGGCTTCGTGAGCGCGAAACCCGGTGACCGTAACGTGGCCTTACTCCTCAACCATATGACCCCTTAGCAGGGGAGGCGAATAGTTTTTCCAGCGAGCGAAAAATTATCTCGGCGCGAACAGTATTCCTCCCCTTGAGAAGGGGGAGGGTTGAGACCCTCAAAGTATTTTCATAGGGGAACATTGAACCAGGCCCGACAGGCCGCACTCTATTTATCGAAGGAACTATCGGGTCTAAAGCTTGGCGAGATAGGCCATATATTTAAACTCAACTCATATAAATCAGTGGCATCAAATTATTTTTAGTTTAAACAAGAACTAAAATCAAAACGAAGATTTGCAGTCAAGAAAAGGCTTCGTGATACCCTCTTCCAAAATTTTCGTGCCCCGAAGGGGTAGACCCCTTATCTTATTTATCTACAACTTTTCACATAAAAAAAGCGATTGCCCAAGAAGGACTAACCGCCTAAAACTTTATAATATAGCCAGTTGCGGAAACCTCACCGTATCAAGATTATTTTATATCCCGGCCTCTCACGCCGGAAACAGGGGTTCGATTCCCCTTGGGGCTACTTGTTTTATAAAGAGTTAAGCGGCTTTCCGTTTTGCTTTTTTGACTAGTTGGCTACAGGTTGTCTACAACCATTAAAAGTATCCATAGCCTTTCTGAGTGTTTCATCCGTTAAATGACCGTATCTTTCCTTGAGAACATTCACATCCTTGTGACCTGATAGAGTTGCTACCGTTATGTGGTCAACTCCCATGTTCAACAAGTAGGAACAAAAGTAATGCCTCAGATCATGCGGTCTTGGAGTCCAATCTAAACCCGCCTTCCCAATAGCTCTCTTCCATCCCTTCTGAAATGCTCGAACGGTAACATCAAAAATCCTACCGTCCACTCTCCTGATACGTTGTCGAAACCTCATTACATCAGACACGGTTTCGGTAAATGGAATCCTTACAAAATCACCTGTCTTAGCTTGTTTGACCTCAATCATATTTTTACCCAAACGAACATCAGCCCAGTTCAGATTAACAGCATTGCTTAATCGTAATCCGGTATGAGCTAGCAGTAGAGCTAAGGTTTGGTATTTATCATCAAGACAACTAATAACGTGACTCAATTCGTCTTCACTTAAGAACCGTGTTTGGTAAAAACCTTTTCAATAGACAATGGCTGGGAGCTTAAAATTTCTATTCCCTCTATCATTGCCTTTAGGTGCTCCAAACGACAGCAAAATATGAGCCTACAAGGTGTCTATAAATCTAGGGACATATCATAGGAACAAACGGGTTTCTCGTATAAATTTTTAATTTTGAGTGAAATTTCAGCTCAAAACAAAGAAGAGATGGCTCTTTACCATTCCAATAACCATATAGAGAAATCCCCCCCCAAACCTGTTCAACTCCTGTTAGCTTCATAACCTGATTTCAATTTTCCTGGTTTCTTTCATTTTTTGGATGGCCATTTCAAGGTCAACTGCATCAAGGTTCTCGTCACTTTGTTCAAGGAGGCGGTTCAAAATGAATTTTTGTTCTAAGGTGTAATAATGCCCATTTATTTCTTGAATAAAAGCTGCCCAGGGTACAAAGGCTGTTAAAGGAAATACTTGGGTTTCATGGGGAGAAATATCGATATTCAGGCCGGAAATAAATATGATCTGCTTCCCAATAGCCTCTTTGGTGTTTATTAATGTTCGGTAGGTGCGGTCAAACTCGACTTGAGTATTGGCTTGCGCGGCTGTTAGCAGAGGAAACTTTGCAGAAACGATCCAAGGCATTGGAGGGATAAGGTTCTCCTCTAAAAGCCCATGAGTATCAGGGTCCCCCGAAATGTGCCGTTTAAAACTGAAAAGTTCAGGCAGGAGCTTCTCACCTATCGGTTGCCGTCCATTACTCGGCCACGCGGTCTCTCCCAGGAGTTCACGAAATTCTGAGGAAACCATATAACACTTTGAGGTGCTGTAGGCTTTGCGTGGGCGGAACTCACCATGACTTCCAACTTCGACAAGTTTGTAAAGGTGAAGGAACAAGCCTTCAATCATATTCTCATTTAGAATTTGATTATCAATGGAAACCAGAAATTCGTTATTTTGGCGATGTAGGAAGATATTTTCCTTGGCAAAATCGTACTGTGCTATGTACCACTCAAGAATACTATCGATTTTCCCGCAAGAAGATGTCGTCTCGAAATGTTCCGTATGTCTCCGGTGATAGCTCCCGAAAGAGCAGGTTTCCGAATCATAACCTACATGACTGGCATGGATGATAATCAGGTCTTTTCCATGCTCCGAATGAGGACCATGCCGGTCGGTGGCAATAACTCCTCCAACCCTTCCATGATTAAAGGGAAAGGTCCCAAAATGCTTTGCAATCAGAATATTAGGATACCCCTGGTTCTCATCAGAACAAAAAGCGCGGGAGGGTAAAATTTTTCCGTGATCAAAGCCAAGGGATAGACAAAAATTATACAGCCGAGGGACAAAACTATAATAGGGAATAGTGTACTCAAGAGAAAAATCTGCTAAGGCACCTTTAATATCAATATTTGCTGAATACATGTCTTTGCCTCACCCCTCTCATTCAAACACTTGGTAGTTTCGGTATCCTAAGCTATTTACAATCAGTGCTATCTTCTGTTTCAATTTCTCTGCCTTATAACTTGAAAAAGAGCATGGTTTCCAGGCAGGTGATAATACAAGTTGGAGGAGTTTTAGTCCCTACTGTTTTCATTGCAGATTGTTATGAATATCTGAGTCCCTCAAGCTATCCTCGTCTTCTCTAACGGCTTTCATGCGAGTATAAAGCCGTCTTAAATGTTCTTCGTATTCTTCTTTCTTCAATCCGGCATGGTCGCGTTCAAAGGGTCGCCCCAATAGAAGGCCGAGTGTTTCGGTGAACTCGTTCAGTTTGAGTTCTTCTACAATTAACTCTTTACTATAGAACTCCATGACAGCAATGATTTTTGGACCAATAAAAACAGGGAATGCAAACCCGGATTGAAGACCATTTTTTTGGGCAAAATCAATACGCGGGAAATTGGAATCCTTTTTTAAGTTTTTGATCATTGAGCTTTTTTGTTCGGCCAGCACCCTTCCTGGCAAACCTAGGCCAGGACGAAAATCTGTGGCTTCTGTTTTTTCTTTAAATTCCTTAAAGCCTTCCCAGTCTTCAAGGACCCAAAGTTTGCTGGATCTGAGTAAATCTTCCCCCCCTTTTTTTATATAGACATGAGCAACAGGCCAACCTTTAAACTGGCAAACTTTGTTCATGGCTTGCTTCAGTACTTCTTCAACCGGGTCAGAGGAGTTGGATAGAGTTGCAATGTCTTTAAGCAATGTTAAATAAGTCGTTTCCTTTTTTAAGAGCTTGTAGGCTTCTTTGATTTTTTCTGATTCCTCTTGTTCTTTTAAAAATTGTACTTGGGCTAGCGAAAATGCGGCAACCACCCAAATAATAAAAATGGCCAAGATTCGATTGGTCCATACAATCCATAAAGCAGAACCATGTTCTGAAATATAAAGTCCTTCCAGAGTTAGAACTGTTCCAGCTGTAGCACCGATGGTAATGAGTCGACTGTCTTTGCCCATGAGGCCAATCAAAGCCAGAATGGCATAGGCTTCACCTACGGATACACCCTGTGGCAATTGGCTGTCGATGAAAGAGATTATCAGGGCACATACAACCATTGTGATCGTACAGCTGGTAGAAGATTTAAAGGAGAATAAGTTTAAAAAAGTTTTATTCATATGTCAGAGCCCATCAGTTTATAGTTCAGTTTGAAAATAGGTCACATTGCCCTATTTTTATTTAAGACAAAATCTTCTTCTATCTGCTGAAGGCAGTTAAAAATATCGCCAAAGATATGTTCTTCGGGGATAACTCGCGGAACAATATCAACGGCGCGTAATATATTAAGAGGGCCTTCATTTACTTGGGCCAAATAAACCTTGATATTATTTTTTTGTAAATATTCAAATACAAGTTCAAGAGCATGCGCCGCTGACTGGTCAATATAAGGAACGCGATCCATCTCAAAAATAATGCTATCCAATGACGGTAATTTCTTTAGGTTATCAATTATATATTGAGAGAACCCAAAGAAGATCGGACCTGAAAAGGATTTAATATATGCCCTGTCGAGATACTCCGAAGGCAATATGAACTCGTCTTTCATGTCACAAGGCTTTCTGATTTTGAGGTCTCGAATTGGAAAAAGAGAGATAGTATCCTCTCCAATAGCACTCATTTTCTTCATAAAGACAAAAACAGATAAGGTCATTCCCGTGCCTACCGCCGCAATTAAATCGACAAACACGGTCATCAGCAACACGATTATAAGAATACCCCCTTCGGAAAGTTCCACCTTCATTACTTCTTTGAGTCCGTTATAATCGATGATGTCCATGCCAACCGAGAGCAGAATAGCGGCCAAAACGGGGATGGGAATGTATTGGGCATAGGTTCCGAGACCCAGCAACACCGCTAAAAGAAAAATACTGGACACGATGCCAGATAGACGGGTGCGCCCTCCGGCTTTAACATTGACAATTGAAGACATCGTGGTGCCTGCACCGGGCAACCCCCCGAAGAGTCCGGATGCAATATTGCCCAGCCCTTGTCCAATGAGTTCCTGATTACTCTGATGTTTGGTTTCAGTAATTTTATCGACAATGACCGCTGTCAACAAAGTGTCGATACACCCCAAAGCTCCCAAGGTCAAAGCGGCGCTGATGATAAACCAGGGGTCTGAAAAATTGACCGTCAATAACGATTCTAATTGAATGTTGGGCAATCCTTGTGGCACTTCCCCAATAAGAGGAACATCCAACCCCCCTGTAATAGAAACGAGAGTCCCCGCGACCAAGGAAATGAGGGTTGCTGGAATCATTGTGCTGAACCTGGGTACCACATAAAGAATGACAAGAGTTAGAATCCCTAGTCCTAGTGCCGACAGGTTCATGTTACCAATATCATGCGGCAACCCTTCCACTACGCCCTTGATTGTCGAAGGGCTAGCCAAGCCTATCAATGGATAAATTTCGAAGAGAATCAAAATGATTCCTATACCTGTCATAAAACCAGATAGAACGGGGTATGGAATGTATTTGACATTGTTACCTAATTTAAAAATACCGAACAGGGTTTGAACTCCCCCCGACAGTATAAAAATAGCCAAGATGGTTCCCATGGCAAGCTCTAGACTTCCCGTTTTACTGATAGCCTGAGAAATCGTGAGAGCAGCAACAACCGTCATAGGGCCTGTGGGGGTGCTAATGAGCGTATAGGTGCCACCCAAAATTACGGCAACGACCCCAAGAAAAATAGCGCAATATAGTCCGGAGACGGGGCTGAGCCCGGATTGCAACCCGAAGGCCAAAGCCAAAGGTAAAGAAACTACGCCTGCCGTTATACCGCCGAAAAAATCACCTTTTATATTGCTCAAGCTGAATCTTGATTTTAGTATGTCGTTTGTCATTTTTTTAGTGCGTTGTCTGTAATATTTCCGAGAAGGTCATCTGATTGGTATAGGATGCTTACCATTGGGCATAAATATAGACAAAATCCTCAAGGATAAATATCCTTAATAGTTGGATTTTATTTTTCAATAGAATTCGAGGAAAGCAGCAAATTTATACGATCGGTCAGTAGGAGAATTCCTGTAGTCGTGAGCTATGCTCTGAATGTTGAGATGCTGAAACGATGAAGGTGATTAATGAGGCGGATTAATAAACACTTTCCACTCTTTCACGCCATTACCCAATAATTCCTTTCAAACCAATTCAAAATAGCTTTGATCGCTTGATGACAATGACCAAGAAAACGCTTAATCAATAGTTTATAAAAGTTAATACAAATTAGGGGAAAACTTCTGACTTGAATGGCATTCAAGAGGTTGGTGGTAACCTTCTTCTCACAATCGAGACGATTCGAAAGTGGAAACTGTCTACAATTTGTCTACAGTTTTTCGAATGGAAAAAGCGATTGCCCAAGAAGGACTAACCGCCTAAAACTTTACAATATGGCCAGTTATGGAAACCTTGCCATAGCAAGATTATTTGTTCCTCCGGCCTCTCACGCCGGAGTCTTTTCTTCAGTTAATTGGGGCCACTCAGGTCTTGCTTCAAATAAAGATAAAGTAAAGGGGTCTACCCCTTCGGGGCACGAAAATTTTGGAAGAGGGTATCACGAAGTCTTTTCTTGACTACGTTGTGAAGAGTGGAGCTATCAAGGGGTAGCCAATGGTTGATAGAGCCGAGAGTATTGTTTCTAGCTAGTAAAAGAGTTTGCCAGTTGGCCCTACGCCGAGTAGTGCAAAATAAAATTATAGCCGGTGATGGGTCGGTCGTTTTCCATACGGATGGTGGTGGGGGTGCAGGCTTCGATGGTAAATTTATGCGCCTCAGCCAGAGTTTGAATATAGTTTTTGGAGTGGGAAAATCGCCCGGTTTTTCTCAGCAGATAATCTTCTTGTTCAGTTTCTTCTACGGTGAAAAGAAAATAAGCGTCTTGCAAACACCGCTTTTTGAGGCTCGCAAATAACGGTTCTAGGTTGCCGATATAGGCGAGAACATCGGCGGCGATGAACAGATCGTATTGCGTTGAGGTCTGATCGAGGTAGCGGATGATTTCGCTAACTTGCAAGGTGTCGTATATTTTTTTTTGCCGAGCCAAGGTCACCATCTTCGATGCAATGTCTACCCCTGCCAGGGATTCGGTCATGGCACGAAATGATTCCCCCGATAGACCTGTGCCGCAACC
>JABIYR010000085.1 GCA_018702695.1 Nitrospina sp.
AATCGCCCCAATCACGCGGATCATGCTATTTGGCGAATCGATTTTAGCCCCGCCAATTTTCAGAATGATATCGCCAACCTTAAGCCCTGCTCGATCTGCAGGATCGCCCTCAAAAACGGAGTTGATGATGACCCCTACCCCTTTCTGAGCTTGCATCTGTTTGGCAACTTCCTCTGATACCGGGTCGATGCCAACACCCAACCAGCCACGATGAACCTCACCGTGGACAACCAATTGCCCCACAACATGTTTGACCATATTCGAGGGAATAGAAAAACCAATACTTTGAGCGTAGTTGATGATTGCCGTATTGATGCCAATCACCTCACCTTTTATATTCAAAAGAGGGCCTCCGCTATTTCCGGGATTGATTGAGGCATCCGTTTGTATAAAATCTTCATAACGAGAAAGATTGACATTTTCTCTCTTCAAACCACTGATTATTCCAAAGGTCGTGGTGTCATTCAGCCCGTATGGGTTCCCCACCGCAACCACCAGTTGTCCAACCCGAACTTTACTGGAATCACCAAATTCAACTGCCACCAATGGTATTTCTGATTCCACATGAACCACAGCCAGGTCAGTGTCTTCATCGGCTCCCAGCACTTCGCCAATGACCTCCCGACCATCCATAAACTTCACCTTGATTTTTTGAACATTGCGCACGACATGGCTATTCGTTACCAGCAGACCTTTTTCGGCGTCATAGATGGCCCCCGCTCCTGCATTAGCCGGTCTGCCCCCCTTCTTGGTCAAGCCATCGCCAACAGCATCTTTGGCAATATAAGGAGAAAGACTGACTACGGCCGGGCGAACCCGGTCTGCCAGTTCTACCAATTCATTTTCCACTTGCTCTAAGATTCCTGCCTCAGCAGAGAGAGGAAGACTCAAAAACAATGCTCCGAAAAATAAAACAAGTTTGGCGAAGAGATTAGATGCATTTTTTTCGGGTTTTGAAACAGACATATTCATTACAGGTTCACTCCAGAAGAACACCGGGCAAGGTCCAATTAAAGGGGAAAGGATACGCTCGAAAGAATTTTCGCTTCCAGAGCTTGATTTTTAAGCTAGGTCATGAAAAAGTAATTATCAGTTTATATAAACTATCCATTCACCTGTCAAGTGGAACCCATTTATGACATTTCAGTCTACTGATTTTGAACTTAAGTCTGCACAAGAGTTATTAAGTTGGAGCTTTGAACGATTTGGCCCGGATGTAGGGTTAGCCTCCAGCTTCGGCATGGAAGATATGGTACTCATCGATATGATTGCCAAGCTTGACAACCCGATCAAAATTTTCACACTCGATACCGGCAGGCTCCATGAAGAAACCTACGAGGTCATGGAACGAGTGCGTTCAAGGTATGGGCTCGAAATCAAAACCTATTTTCCTGACCAAGATGCTGTGGAGCAACTGGTTCGAAATAAAGGGTTTTTCTCATTCCGTGAGAGCGTAGAAAATCGCAAGGAATGTTGCGCTATCAGAAAAGTCGAACCGTTGAACCGTGCTTTAGGAGAACTGAAAGCTTGGGTGACAGGGATGAGGCGAGATCAAGGGGTCACGCGAACCGACATTGCAAAAGTCGTGGAAGATCTGGATCACCCCCCTTTAATTAAAATCAACCCTCTGGCTGACTGGTCGCAAGAGCAAATCGAAAGCTATATTGAAACCAATAAGGTGCCGGTCAACGCTTTGCATAAAAAGAATTACCCCAGCATAGGTTGCGCCGCCTGCACACGAGCCGTCGAACCGGGTGAAGACATTCGCGCCGGACGCTGGTGGTGGGAAAACCCGGAACATAAGGAGTGTGGACTACACCGTTGAGCCGTCATATCATGTAGGGGAACTTTGCTTATCCCTGAAGACCCTTCGGGATAGCCAGCATAAAAATAATGACGGGAATATAACAAACTCATGGTGACACCTCATAAGGAGGCCGTTGACAGGTCTTTACGAATCATCTCTCCTGCTGGTTGCAATGCGCTGGAAGCGGTCAATATCAGAAAATATTCCAGCGATGAACTGCAAAACATTCAGCACGGCGGCGCGTACTTTTTTATAGCCACCTTTTACAGGAATATCCTTATTTCCAAAACCCGTAAAATGTTCCTCCGTTTCTGCGACGAGGATAGGTAGAAACTGCACCGATAAGGCCGCCACGGCAAACAGGTCTTTGATGAGCGGAAAACGTTGACTCACAGGGCCGAGGAGTTTTTTCATTCCTGTCATCCAATCCTCCGATGAAGTGGTGCGAACCATGACCAACGATATCAAAAGAATATTCAACAATCGCAAAGAAGACTCCAACCCGAGAACCAAGCCTTCGTAGGAAATGCTAAAAGGAAACCAAATCGGGAGTGGCACCAAAAAACCCGGCGTGAACAATACGGGAAAAACAGCAATGGCAATGAAAAACCAAGCCATGCGTCGAATGAAATTCAATATATATCCGATTGGCACTGCCGCAACAAAGGCTCCCCCCCCTGACAGCAAACCCACTAAAGCCAAAGCCCCTCCACCGCCCACCCCCGACCCCAACAACAAGAGCAGTGATACGAGAATCTTAGTTTCCGCTTGCAAATTATGGAGGAAGCTGTCGCCTGCAACATAACCTTTAGATAAGTTTTTAGACGTATCAATTTTCATTAAACAGATTTTTCATTGAAGTCCATTGATCAAAAAATAGAGATATGAAATGATAGGCTCATGCGGCAACTCTATTAAAGGTTAAAACATGACTATTATAGATAAAACCTGCCTGTTTGTGGAAAAGAAGCTTGCAGGCGATGGCTCCGGTCATGACTGGTGGCATATATTCAGAGTTTGGAACTCGGCTAAAAACATCGCCCAGCAGGAAGGGGCCAATCTCTTAATCGTTGAACTGGCGGCTCTACTCCACGATATTGCCGACTGGAAGTTTCATGATGGCGATGACTCGAAGGGGCCGCAATTGGCTGAACAGTTCCTCTTGCAAAATAACATCGAACGCCAAGTGATAGACCCGGTTATCGACATCGTCGCAACCATCTCATACAAGGGAGCCGGAGTGCCCACCCCAATGAAAAACATAGAAGGACAAGTGGTGCAGGATGCAGACCGACTCGACGCTATCGGGGCAATGGGCATCGCTCGCGCCTTCGCCTACGGAGGGCACAAAAATCGTTTGATGTATCACCCGGAAGAAAAACCGGTTCTGCACCAAAGTTTTGAGGAGTACAAAAAAAATAACGGCCACACTATCAATCATTTTTATGAAAAACTGCTTTTATTGAAAGACCGCATGAACACGGCCACGGGTAAACAACTGGCAGAAGATCGACACTCATTTATGGAAACTTACCTGAATCAATTTTATAGGGAATGGGATGGAACCGCTTGAGCTTCTACATAAAGCCTCAGACCTGATTAAAAAGTCGCAACGCCTATTATTTTTAACCAGTGCGGGCATGAGTGCCGATTCCAACATCCCTACGTTTCGAGATAAGGATGGCTATTGGAAAAACTTCCCCCCATTCAAAGAAAAGAATCTGGAGGCTCAAGATCTGGCTAGCCCTTGGGCATTTCGCAACGAGTTGCCACATGCTTGGGCTTTCTATGAATGGAGACGACGCAATGCGCAGGAAAACCAGCCGCATGAAGGTTACAGCATTATCAATAAATGGTTGCAAGACCGAGATGGGTTCATCCACACCACCAATACCGATGGTTTGCATTTGAGGTCGGGTTGCCCTGACCCTTTGATTCTTGAAGTGCATGGGTCTATGTGGCGGCTCCAATGTCTTGACACTTGCACGCACCAATTCTGGCACGACTCAACGGTTCCGCTTTGCGATCTGGATCTACACTCGATGAAAGCTTCCAACTACCCGACTTGCGTGCAATGTCGAGGAATCGCCCGTCCGCATATACTAATGTTTGGAGATGGTGAGTACACCGGTCACCCGGAACAGGAAAAAAACTTTAAACGCTTCCTGCAGGATTTTCCTGACTTGATCATTCTCGTTGGCAGTTCAGGAGCCGTTCCCACGAATGACTATATCGCTCTGCATTTTAAGGAACGAGGCACTCCGGTCATCAACATCAATCTCGACCCGACTAGCAATCGTATCGTCAACACCGAATATTTCATCGAAATGAAGGGGAAAGATGCTTTTTTGCGATTAGATCAAATTGCATTTGGCGGCAACACTCAAAATAATGCCTGATCGAGCCATTGCTCCTTAAAATTTGAGAGCTGATTTTATATTTCCGCCCCTTTAAAATTTATAGTATTCTCCTTTATATAAAATTAATGAAATCGGTAGCCCCGTTTCTTCCCAGAAAACTTTTCCCTACCAGGAGTTTAATATGCGAATCGTGCTTTTAACGTTGATCGTTTTATTAGCCCAGGCGATTCCTTCCTTTGCCAAATGCAAGCCTGCCGACATATGTGAAATGATGAAAAAGAGAGATCATTTTTCTATTTTGAATGAATGCCCGAATGCCGCCCCCATGCTCAAAGACTGTCGAAAGGTAAACGAGAGCGTTCTAGAGGAACTTCAACCCGCCAACTTTGTTGACAACGGGGATGAAACGGTGACCGATACCGCAAACAAACTACGCTGGATTAAAAAAGGCGTGATAAATAAGTTGAGTTTGAAAGACTCAAAAGCTTTTGCCGAGGCGGAGACATTTGCCGGAAGCTCAGATTGGCGTTTGCCAACCTTGCCGGAGTTGAAAACACTTCTCTACCCAGAACGCATCGTGAACGTCAGTGGAAAAAAAGCTTGGATCAACCCTATTTTTGATGATGGGCTGGGACATTATTATTGGACCACCACCACCTGCGATCAGCTCTCTGTTATTAAAGACCGTTATCAGAAAAAAATCTGTCAGCAGGGAGAGGGCGCGGCTTGGTTGGTACATTTTAATATCAATGCCATTTTCTGGTTTCACACCAATCAGGAAAGACCTCATTCCTGGCTGGTTCAAAGTGTACAATGAGTCTATTTTTCAGAGTCTATAGCTAAGCTCTCTTCTCATTCAAATACCGGATTTATGGTTGGGGGGCTTGCCCCCCTTGCTTGCAATTCAAAAAAAAAGAATCCTCGCCCCTACCTTCCTCATCAACATAACTGAAGTATTTATCTATTAAAATCCCGTTACACCTGAAATTAATCCATTGAGAGATTCCAAAAATCTAAATTTTAGCAATCGCTTTATAGAACTGGGTCCTGAGTTTTATCAGGCCAAAACGCCTGACCCGGTCACAGATCCGTATTTGGTCGATTTTTCCCCCTCAACCGCAAAACTGATAGACTTGGCCCCCGAGGAAAACAGCACTCAGGGCTTCATAGGGCGTTTTAGCGGCAATATGCCTCTTGAGGGTGCCCAACCCCTTGCCATGGCCTACTCTGGGCATCAATTCGGCTCTTATAACCCCCGGTTGGGGGATGGACGCGGGCTTTTATTGGGGGAAGTAAAAAATAAGAAACAGGAAATATGGGATATTCACCTCAAAGGTGCTGGCCCAACCCGATTTGCCCGTGGCTTTGATGGCAGAGCCACACTCCAGTCTTCCATTCGTGAACATTTGGCGAGCGAAGCCTTAAATGGGCTGGGAGTCCCGACAACGCGTTCTTTGGCAATCATCGGAATTCGAGAACTCATTTACCGACAAAAACCGGAAATGGCAGCCATTTTGGTTCGAGTCGCAGATTCGCATATCCGGTTTGGTAGTTTTGAGTTTTTTCACTACACGGGCCAACCCAAAAATGTACAACGCCTTTTGGAGTTTTCCATTCAATGCCATTACCCAGAGATTGCCGAAGAATCAGATCGGTATCGAATCTTCTTTCAACGCACTTTACAACGTACCGCAAAAATGATTGCAAAATGGCAAGCGGTCGGGTTCATTCATGGTGTGATGAATACGGACAATATGTGCATCACCGGAACAACTTTTGATTACGGCCCATATGGCTTTATGGATCGTTTTGTCGCCAACCACACCCCCAACCACTCTGACACGCAAAGACGCTATGCATACAGTCAGCAGTCTGAAATCGGGTTCTGGAATCTTAACAAATTAGCCGAAACGCTTGTCTCGTTAGTGGGCGCTGAACCCCTGCAAGAAGAAATGCGTCAATACCAAACACTGTTCAACCGTTTCTACCGTGAAGAGATGGCTAAAAAAATGGGCCTCGCGATTCTCGACTCCGAGTTCACCCAATGCGTTCAGGGAATGTTTCAGCTTCTTCAAGAACACCAACTCGACTATTCAAATTTTTTCAGGTTTCTTGCCGACTATCCAGGCAACCCGCAAATGGTCAATAGTGCCATCAACAATGCCAAGAATGAATTGAGCTCATGGCTAAGCCAATATCTAAAATTGACTCAACGTGAAGACCTCAACCATGAGGAGCGAAAAACACAAATGGATGCCATCAATCCTAAATATATTTTAAGAAGTCATTTGGTTCAAAACGCTCTCGACAAAGCACTCAAGGAATCGGATTTTTCTGAGATTGAACGCCTCAGGATTCTTCTGGAAAACCCGTTTCAAGATCAACCCGAAATTTTCGAACACTACGGAATCGATGCTGACTCTTATGCCCAAGACACTCCAGACTCTTTTCTATGCCAACAAACCAGTTGTTCCGCTTAACCAAGACCGACGACAGAAAGGTTATTTTAAAATGATTCTTTTAGACGCAGAAATCACCGAAGTCAACACCCCTCCCAACAAAGCCGACCTACTGAGAGAGCTCATAATCTGGGTCCCCGAAACGGAAGAACATATTGAATTGACCTGTTCGGTTCACGACTTTAATAAAGAGGGTTTTGAGGAAGGCAGTAAAATTTCCATAAAAATTGAAAAGAAATTCGATGTCGATGCTTTGGCACAGAATTTTTTCAAACCACAATGATTGCAACGATTGACCGTGTGGCTTTTAGGCATTCTTTTGTTAATATAGGTTTCTTTGATTATTATTGAACCCCTCTCTTAATAAACGGTTTTGGGGCTCTCTCGTAACTTGACCTTTAATATAGAAAGCTCTACCCACGTTTATGAGCAAAAAAATACCATTGGGTGAATTCGATCTCATCCATCGGCTTACTTC
>JABIYR010000001.1 GCA_018702695.1 Nitrospina sp.
CATGTCATCATTGTTGGTTATGGTCTGGGTGGTCGAACGCTCGCGCAAGTGCTTCTCGAAACCCAGATTCCTTTTCTGGTATTGGATTTGGATGGAGAGCAGGGGAAGCGAGCTTTGACAGAAGATATCAAAACTCATTATGGCGACTGCACTCAAGAGGAAATTTTAAGGCGGGCGGGCTTGAAAGAAGCGCGAATGATCGTATTTTCGATTCCCGATTATACGGCGACCGAAAAAGCGGTGCGCTTGGCTCGAAAAATGAATGATCGTATCAATATTATGGTACGAACCCGATTAACGGCTCAGGTGGAGGAGCTCAAATTGGCGGGGGCCGATGAAGTCATCCCCGAAGAATTTGAAACCTCTATTGAGATTTTTTCGCGGGTTTTGCGAGATTATCGAATTCCCAACAATATTATTGAACAACAGGTAGAATTAATCCGGTTGGAAGGTTATAGCATGTTTCGCGGGCTGTCATTGAATACGGCGAGCTTGAAAAAGTTTTCCACCTACCTGACCGCTACCCTCACTGAGTCGTATCTGGTTTTCGAGGGAAATTGGGCCTGTGAGAAATTGCTGGCAGAAATAGATATAACGGCTTTAACAGGAGCGGTTGTTATTGCCGTTGTTCGAAAGAATAAACCGCATCCCAACCCTGGCTCCGATTTTGCTATTCTTTCGGGGGACATTCTCATTCTTTTTGGCAGTCATATTCAACTCGACCGTGCGATCACCTATTTGGGGTCGGGTCAGCAACCGAATCAAAAAACTATTTAATTCTGGAAATAAGAGCGTATGACTATTACCAAGGCTGTGATCCTTGCGGCGGGGATGGGTTTGAGAATGAAAGAAATGGGGGAAGGCATTCCCAAAGGCTTTATCCATATTGGTGAAAGGCCTATTATTGAACATTCACTGAGAGCCTTGATCGCATCGGGTATTCAAGAAGTCTTGATCGTTACCGGTCATCAGTCTGAGTATTATGAGAACCTGAAGGCGACTTATCCGGAAATCAGTACTGTAAGAAATTCTGAGTTTGCTGACACGGGCACTTTATGCTCACTGTGGTGTGCGCGGAATTTTATTGATTCAGATATTATATTATTGGAGTCAGATTTGATTTATGAGCCGACGGCAATAAGCGAGCTTTTAAATATCCCTTACAGTGATTGCCTTTTATTATCGGGAACAACCCATGCGGGTGATGAGGTTTATGTCGAAGCGGATGAAAATGGCGTGTCTCAAATTTCAAAAGACAAAGATCGAATTAAAAACTCTGTTGGCGAATATATGGGCATTGCAAAAATTTCAAAGCGCTTATATGCAAAACTGGAAAGCATCGCTGTAACCTCATTGAAGAAGAACCCGAAACTCAGTTACGATATGGACAGTCTTGTTCAGATTGCACCGGAACACCCAATACATGTTTTGAAACTAGAGGGGGTGGCTTGGGCCGAAATAGATGATCTCACGCAATTGGAACAGGCTAAGAAAGTATGGAAAAAAATCAACTCTCTTTGCCCCCGCATTTCAGAAACCCTTTGAATCTTTTTTGAAAATCTACCTCTAAAGATTACTCATGAACTCAGGTTGTATGAGGCATCGTATGATATCCCCACGTGAAACCACTCCAATGAGTTTTCCTTCTTTGACGATGGGAAGCCGAATGATATGAAAATCAGCCATCATTTTTATCATTTCCGTAAGCGGCGTATCAGGGTTGGCAACGGCAACGTCAGGAGTCATGATATCGCTCGCGGTGGTTCGAGCCAGCTCACGGCCATCGTTAACGGCGTTTAATATGTCGATTTCAGTCACAATGCCAATGACTCTGCCGTCCTCTTCGGTGACTGGCATCCCACTGTATTTTTCTGAAATAAACTGTAGCGCAATATCTCGTGCGGAAGCATTCTTCTTGGCCGAAATTGCAGGCCGTGTCATGATTTCATAAGCGGTTTTATCTTCCATTTTCAATCACATCCTCTCTCAGCAAACCGGCAGACCGACTGCCAAATTCCTGAAAATAAATTGTTTTTGCTATAGTAGAGATACACAAGCGGGGATAATAATTCCATTAAAAAATATAAGGCGGTGGAAAACAACTCATTTGAATTCGTACTCCGTATCAGAGACCCACACGATAGATAGGGTATCGGGGAAAATAGTTCCTCGATCGATAAACGTGGTTTCGATTTGCTCTTGGGTGAGGTTGATAGCTAGTTTGAGGTTGGCTCCAGAAAGATCGGCATGGTTCATATAGGCATTTTCAAAATTGGCTCTGCTGAGGTCCGAGTCGGTCAGGTCTGCAGCAATGAGTTCAGAGTTGGTGAAGTTGGCGTCTGAAAGATTGGCGTGGGATAAAAAAACGCCGGTCATAAGGGTGTCGCTGAGATCAGCACCCTTCATTTGAGCGTTTTTCAAATCGGCCCCTTCAATATTTGATTCTTTTAGGTTGGCATGACTGAAGTCGGTGGATTTCAAATTAGCCTCGACTAAATTAGCTTGCGTAAGAACCGCTCGCACAAAATTAGCCTTGGGACCACGTGTTCGATATAAAAGCGTTCGATGAAGCTGTGCGCCTTCAAAATTTGCGGAGCTGACATCGGCTTCACAGAGATCGGCAAAGCTGAGATCGGCATCTTTCAAACATGCATCAATGAGAACTCCTGAACTGAGGTCGGCTTCCTTGAGGTCGGCTCCGGTTAAATCTGCATGATGCAGTTTTCTTTTTGAATTTTCGGCGTTAGATTTTGCTGAGCTCATAATAAAATATTCATAGGTTAAATGTTTCAGACATTCGAGGTTAATTGCTGACAGGAGTTTCGTCAAGGGGCAAGCTAAAAAATCAGATGCCAGCGTCTCATGACCATGATAACCTGTGGCTTCGAATCTGCAACTGGGGAAAATGATGCCTGAATTAGATATAAACAAGCTATCGATACCGAAAGAGTCGGGACGGA
>JABIYR010000053.1 GCA_018702695.1 Nitrospina sp.
CTGATACATAGTCGGAATTTTGTCGAATTTCTTTTTGGAAATTAAAACTCCCCCGGTGGCATAACCCATGCGTAGCCGGGTAATATGTTTCACCTTAGTGAACCATTGCAAAGCCAACGCCCCCTGAGTGGATGAATAAACCGTATCCACCATGCCCGTTTGCAAAGAAAGCAAAACATCCATAATAGAAAGAGGGATAGGTTGAACCTTCATCCCCCTGTATGCTTGCTCAACCAAGGGGTCGCCCTCCCACAACCACGCTTTAGACCGACGTAAATCTTGCATCGACCGAATCGGGTGTTGGGATAGAAAATGAACCCAACCGACAGGAACCCAGCCTAACAACACATAACCTTTCTCTTCATACTGACCTGAAAAATAGTCGTTCATATTTTTGTATACGTGCTCAACTTCCGCATCCGTTTCAAACAGAAAAGGCAGGTCGAGCACCCTGACTTCCGACAAAATTTCTCCCAGCCCCACACCGGTAAAACCCGCACCGTGAAGTTGACCGATGCGCATCTTACGAATGACATCCTTCTCATCTCCCGATACGCCGCCGGGATAAAACCTAAACGTCACATTGCCATCGGTGGCTGTTTTAATTTTTTTTGCCAGACCGTGCATGGCATTCATCCATGAAGAACCTTCCGGTGCCAGCGTCGCAAACTTGATCACATGTTTATTTCCTGCCTGTGCCGAGTTCACCCCGGTAAAGATCAACAAGGCTGTAAACAAAAATATATAGCGGATTGGTGAGTTAAAATAATTCATCAATTTGACCCATAAGTAGGGTGGCCTTTTGGCGCGCCACTTCATTAGCAAGACGTTGCTCTGGGTATAAATCGTGTGGAGCTTGCAGGATGACCTGCAATTGCTGTTCAAATAATTTTCGATCCTGATTCTGCACCGCATAGGTTTTGGCGAAAAGTAAATGCACCAGCAAATATCGGCCTTCGGTCAACCTCAACGCCTCTTCAAAATGATAACGAGACTTTTCTGGGTTCCCGCCCAGCATTTTACTGCGTCCGCCATAAAAAGCACCTAAGAACCAATTCGGCCCCCCATGGTGATAAGCTGGGTTCAAGGCATGAACTTTCTGCATCAAAACTTCCAACCGAGGGATGTCAGCAAACGCCTCAACCGAGTCCAGATTCTGCATCAACCAGCTTCCCCAGCATTGCCCCAGCCAGAATAATGCCGGCTGTTGCGAAATGTTGACAGTATCCAAGGAATTCGACCATTCGTCTAAAGAGAGACCCTGCCAATTTTTATGTGTCCTCAAAGCCGTTGCGTCCAAGGCATAAGCCTTACCCCTTTCATAAAATAAAGAGGCTCGTTTCGTGCCTTCCAGAAAACTGAAACCATAACCACAAAACCCTTCGGCAAGTTGTTCTAAAATCCAAGGGTTTTCGGGGTCTTCTTTATGCAGTCCTTCCAGCATTTTCAAACTAGCCGGGATGGCACTCTTGGCCAAGGCGGGGTCAGGCTCCTCTTGCATGGCCAAGATCTGGCTTGCGACCAAGGGCAAAGTGGCCTCAACCGCCATGCGGCGAGTAGAGCACCCGAACAACAGAACCAAAGCTATCCCTATACACACAAAAGGTTTCATCGTTCAATCTTATCAGAACCCATCACGCCCAACAACCGAGTGACTAATATTTTGACATAAAATGGCCCTTTTGCTACCATCCTGCAAGGGATGAAACCCGCTCTAAACGGTGACCTCCTATGAGGAGATCGCTTCTTTTGCAAAAAAATAATTCCAGGCCCACTATAATTGAATACGCATGAGCAGAACACCGACTGGATGAAAAAATGCCTTTTTGTACTGGGCGCAATATTTGTCGTGGTGGGCATCGTTCGGCAATGGCCTCTGGCAGGAAAGACCTATATGGAGTTCATTGAAGGCAAAGGATATCTTGCCCTCATGCTGGGTTTGATCATGATCGTATTGGGTTTTTCCGTTCCCCTGCTGATGGGCGACGACGAAGACTCTTAATTCAACATTATCTATTTAAAGGTGAACCATGAGTGAAGAAATAGAAGGAGAAGGAGAAGGATTCGTTTTCAAAGACAGCCGTTCCTCACAGATTTCTGAAGATGAGGCTCTAGATAATGACGCTCACACTGAAGCTCAACAGCCCGACCCGACGCAAGAGGCGGCCCCCGGTCAGCCATTTAAAATAGATTTTTCAACCTTTATTATGTCGCTGACCTCGTCTGCCTTTTATCACTTGGGCGACATCGCCGACCCCGAGACAGGGAAAACCGAAACAAACCTGCCAGCCGTTCAGCAAACCATTGACATGCTCATCATGCTGAGTGAAAAAACAAAAGGCAATCTCAATGAAGAAGAAGGCAAACTTCTCGAACGACTTGTCTATGAACTACAGATGAAATTTGTCGCCAAGAATAAGAAATAAATTCACCCATGTCTCTCAACACCGATAAGAATGGAATGTTCATCCTTGGGATGACCAACACCGATGAACTGGGTGGTTTTTTAAAACACAAGTTTTCTGAAGATAAAATCCAGCGAGCCTACGACTATCTAGTCGAAGCCACGAAAGAAAAAGCCCGCACCGAGAAAACAACTCCTCTGCGCATTTTCTGGAAACACCTGAAAAATGTTTATAACGAAGGCATCCCGCCTTTGCAATGTCACCGGGGTTGCGACCATTGTTGCCATACAGGGGTCGCCTGCACTCAGTTGGAGTGGGATGGCATCCTGAAAAATGCAGAAGAAAACGGGGTCGACCTCGATGCCGTATATGAACGGTCACAGCGAACCATCAAAAAGGTGGATGCCGTTCTCAAATCAAACCAAAAACTCGAACAGGTAGACTGGCATCGTCTGGTCATCAACCAACCCTGCCCATTTCTCAGCGATGAAGGAGCTTGCGAAGTCTATGAAGATCGTCCCCTAGACTGCCGCATGGTGGTAGCCTTTCGAGGCATCTGCGAATCTAAAAAACTCGAACACGCGCAACGCGGTGTGGTGTTGGAAGAAGCGGTGGGAGCCACCGTCATCGCAAAACTTCAGCACGACCTGACCCCAAAAATAAAACGTCGAAAGTTTCGCGGTACCCAACCGATCAAACTCCTGCAACATTGGCTCATTATCTGGCGGGATAAGAAAAAAAAATAACCCTTCATCCGGCTAAACAATGCCTCGCATAGCACAACTGACGGCACCGGGTCATATCGAAATCATTGACCACGCGCCTCTAACAGCCAGCCCCGGTTCAGCCATCATTCAAGTCAAACATGCCGGAATCTGCGGCACCGACTTGGCCTTAT
Organism: Nitrospina sp.; assembly: GCA_018702695.1. Classification (GTDB taxonomy): domain Bacteria; phylum Nitrospinota; class Nitrospinia; order Nitrospinales; family VA-1; genus LS-NOB. The sequence continues at coordinate 3,304 of JABIYR010000053.1, forward strand.
TTCACGGCGACTACCCCGTACCGTTGCCACATGTTTGCGGGCACGAGTTCACCGGCATTGTCAAAGAAGTCGGGTCAGGAATCGATGCCAACTGGGTCGGAAAAACCGTCACAGCAGAAATCAACAACACCTGCATTGCCTACGGTCGCTCACCACTTTGCGCCGCTTGCAGAAATGGCCTGTCAGCGCATTGTCTAGAACGCACCGTAACCGGAATCGTTCAACATGGCGGAGCCTTTGCCGAAGAAGTGAAAGTCGCTGGCGGAACCCTGCATGCCATCCCCGACAACATAGATCCTGTTACGGCCACTCTCGCCGAACCGCTTGCCGCCGCTCTGCAAACCTTTGTGCTGTCGCCGGCTCAAGAAGGTGATACCGTCGTGGTATTAGGCCCCGGTCGGCTCGGCATTCTCATCGTCTTTATCGCCGCATTGAAAGGCCTGAACGTGATTGCCGTTTCTCGCAGTTCAGCAAAACAAAACCGAGCTTTAAAATATGGCGCGCAAAAAGCTTGTGCGCCAGAATCAGCCGAAACCTTAATCAAAGAAAATACCGAAGGTCTAGGAGCCAAATTCGTGATCGACACCACCGGTCACGCCGATGGCATCAGCCAAGCCTTGCAATGCGTGCAACCGCGCGGAACCATTTGTTGCAAAACCACCTGCGGCCTACCCGCCACGGGGTTAGACATGACAAAACTGGTGGTCGATGAAGTGCGACTGCAAGGCTCGCGTTGCGGCCCGTTTGAGCCAGCCTTGCAGATATTAAAAACGCATCACGAAAAATTGCGACCTTTGATCACCGCCACCCGCCCACTGGAAGAAACCCAGCCGGCTTTAGAGTCAGCAAGTGTAGAGGATAAAGTGGTGATTGATATGCAGTGTGTTTAAAGAACATCACACCCGGCATCACTGAACCAGTGGTATCAGGTCACTACCCCCTTGCCTCAAGGGGGTAGTATTTGATTTACGTTTTCCTCACCCTTCGAGGGCATGAAGGCTAGTGATGGGGATATCACAAGCCTCAGGGTGACATGTTTTTAATAGCAAAATAAATAGAGTCTATTCATGGCAAACCCCGAACATATAAAAATTCTCAAACAAGGTACTGAGGTCTGGAACAAATGGAGACTTGCAAACCCTACTGTTAGGCCTGATTTCACGGGTGCTAACTTCACGGGGGTTAACTTCGCCGGGTCTAACTTCACCGGAGTTACCTTCGCTGAAGTAGACCTCTCTGGGGCAAATCTATCTAAGACAGACCTCTCTGGGGCAGACCTCTCTTGGGCTCACCTCAACTTCGCAAAATTATTGGGAACCAACCTTAATGAAACAAATTTAGAAAATGCCGTCATTCATGAAACTGTTTTTACTGATGTTAATTTATCCAACACGAAGGGGTTGAATAAACTGCGGCCGCTCGGCCCCTCAATTGTTGATCACCGCACATTAATTCAATCTGAAAATTTACCCGATAAGTTTTTGCGTGATTGTGGGTTGCCAGAGCCGTTCATTGAATATCTACCCAGCCTGATTGGCTCTCTCGAACCGATTCAGTTTTATTCTTGTTTCATCAGTCATTCTTCTAAAGATGAGGCGTTTGCGCATCGGCTTCATGCTGACTTGCAAGCCAAAGGCATTCGTTGTTGGTATGCACCGGAGAATTTGAAAATTGGAGATGAGATTCAGCCGACCATCGACAAGGCCATTCGGGTGCATGAAAAACTGTTGCTGATTTTTTCTGAGAATTCGATCACCAGTTCATGGGTGAGAAAAGAAGCCCACGAGGCCATGACAACAGAAAAGAATAAGGGCAAAAAAGACGTGTTGTTCCCCATTCGTCTCGATGACTCGATCTTGAACACGGCGGAACAATGGTGCGATGACGTGAAGCGCGAGCGCCATATCGGTGATTTTAGAAATTGGACAGATCACGACACTTACCAGAAAAGTCTGGATCGTTTGTTGCGTGATCTAAAGAATGAGGCCAGCGAAGAGTTAGGTCGCCCCGACTCTCTTTAAGAAAGAGGGAAGCTTTATTTTTTCAGCTGGGATAATTTTTGACTGCCAAAAGGCGAGCTACACTTAGGAGTCTTTGAGCAGGTCTATTTTAAGGCCTTCGTAGGCGAGAAACATTTTCAGGTCTTGTTTGGGTGCGACCAATTTGAGGTATTTTTCTGTCTGACGAAAAATATCTCTCAGTTTGAAATCGCTATAGGTCGGTTCATGGTGAAAGAACGCGATTTGCTTAATATTGGCCTCGGTGGCAAGATCTACTCCAATGAACGTCGAGCTATGTCCCCAGTCTTCTTTTTCTAGGCCTTCGCTGAAGGTATACATTGAGTCGAAGATCAACAGGTCTGCATCGCGGAAGAATTCCACCGCCGGTTTCAATTCTGCTGAACCGAGTTTTTTATATTCTGCATCGGTCGCGTAGACCACCGACTTACCATTATAGTCCACTCGATAGGCAAAACATTTGCCGGGGTGATACATGGCTTTCCAAGTGACCCCAATATCTCCGATTTTATGTTCTTCTTTGCTCCCCAGAACAACGAAGTCAATATCGGACGCATAAATGCTAAATGGAATCGGAAAATATTCGGATTTTTGCTGACCTTCTAGGCGTTCTCGAATGTCAGGCAACGGACTGTGGATGGTGAATTGGTTACCCTTTATATAAAAAGGCACAAAAAACGGTATTCCAAGAATATGGTCCCAATGGGTGTGCGAGAAGAAAATTTGCGCCTTGCCCTGCCCCCGGCCAAATTCGGTCGCCATCAACTCTTGCCCCAACATGCGGATTCCCGACCCGGCATCAAAGATCAAAAGTTCGTCATCGACCTGAACGGAAACACAAGAAGAGTTGCCCCCAAAGGTGCCTCGCTCTTCATGCGGCAAAGTTTGCACAAATGATTTGATCGAATCTTCATCAGTCAGGTCTTCAGGTTTGGCCTTCGCCAAAGCCCGCGTCAGCTTTTCTTCCACCTCTTCAGACCCTAAAGGACTAGGAATAGACCCTCGAACACCATGAAATTTGACTGTAAAAACACTATCCGACATATATATAGTTGCTAACCAGTTTGTTTAATTATAGAGAGTTTGGGATTCGAAACATTATAACACTCCCCAAACAAATGTAAATACTTGTTATTTATGAGCTATCCCATCAAAATGGTTTCGGCTGCCGCCACCCCATCACGAGTCGTGCTGACAAAGTCTTCCAGCTCACCTTCCTTCAAACTCAATACTTTCAATACCTTAGGGTTTATAGGCGGGGTATCGGCAAAAATTCCATTACCCATCCCGTTGCTATTTGCAATTTGGTTGGCGCAGTTTATAAAACGGGAAATACCCGGTGAATGGACACCTGCGGATAATGGGCCGTGATGCTTTCGAACCGTTGAAACAACTTGCTTCGATACGGGCCACCATTTTTCCATAAAGACGGCTCCCAACTCAGGGTGCGAAATACCAAAATTTTCCAATTCCAGCTCTTCCAAGCTTTTGTCGTTGTCATCAAGGTTTCCTAACAATCCACCATACTGTTCAGGGATTAAATAATCGAAAACCAATATGCCGACATCATGCATCAACCCGGCCAAGTAACTTGTTTCTAGCTCTTCCTTGCTACCACCAAAATGCGAAACCAGAATTTTCGACAAACACGCCACACCTAAAGAATGTTTCCAGAACTCCACATGGTCGAAAGACTTGGATTTTTTGAATGCGTTTGGCAACTCCAGTGTATAGGCCAAGTCGAGCACCATCTTCAGCCCCAGACGCATGATGGCCGCATTCAGGTCTAACACTTCTTCACGCCCACCCCCGAAAAGAACGCTATTAGAAAGTCTGATTAAACGCCCGGACAAGACTGGCTCTGTTTGAATAAGGTCCGAGACTTCCTCGATATCGCATTCGGGATCATTAATTCGCCCCTCTAAACCGATGAGGATATCGGATAGCGGAGGCAGGTCGCCCTTGGTTTGCAAGAGTTCCAAAAGTTTATTTTTCACGGAGTCACTTCAAATGAGTTAGTGGAACCCTACGCCAATAAAAACAATATCAACCAAGACGCCTAATCTGTCCAATATAAAGTATTATCCATTTATTCCCTTATTCGTCAAGCATTTATAGAGCATTTTCAATGGCTTACCCATTGCCCAGAGCGATAAATTTTTGTTGACCCCATAGCAATTCTAGCCCTACAATGAACTCTTGAAAGATTGTGAGGAATTACGTTTATATCTTTAAAAAAACACGGGTTACAATAGAACGAGGGTGTTTTTTTACTAGGCTCTTTAGTAGTTTTCCGGCATAATCCATTTCCCAGACGATAAATGAGTCAATCCTATTCATAAAAGCGTCGTCTGGGTTTAATACTTATCTTGAACAGAACCCTCCATTTTGCGGCCAACACACCGCATTTAAATATTATCTATATATAAGAGAAAAAAAATGGCCCAAATTCGACTTCCCATTTTGGACAAATTAGAAAACGATTTAAAAGAGTCTCAAAGAGAACTTCAGATGGATATTCCCAAAGCCATTTTGACAGCTCGGGAGCATGGTGACCTGAGTGAAAATGCGGAGTTTAAGGCGGCCAAAGAACGACAGATGTTTCTGGAGTCTCGTATTTCTCTTTTACAAAAACGCGTCAGCGACATTTTGTCTATCAACGTCAATCAGATTCCCAAAGACCGCTCTGGTTTGGGAAGTACTTTAAAATTAAAAGATTTGGACACTGGCAAAGAGATCGAGTATCAACTGGTGTTTCCAGAAGAAGTCAATCCCGATGTCGGCAGGCTTTCCACCGCCTCTCCAGTAGGAAGGTCTTTGCTGGGAAAACAAGAAGGCGATGAGGTCACCATTTCACTGCCTGACTCAAAGGTAGAATATGAAGTCTTAAAAGTATCCACCATTCACGACACCCCAGAGGGCGACTCGGCACTAGCTTAATGACTGCAAAACCACTTATTTCTTTCTCCAAAATCGCCGCAGAGGACCCTAATTTCCTTGATACCGATGAATGGCCTGACTGGCAAGCCCAGTTCGGGAACACGCAACCGCTGAAACTTGAAATCGGTTTTGGGATGGGGAATTTCCTCATTGAGATGGCGGCTCTTGAGCCTCATACCAACTTCATTGGCATGGATTTCTATCACAAAGGAATCCGAAAGCTGATGACGCGCATACAAAAATTGCAATTGGATAATATCCGGGTGGCTTATGGAGACGTTCGTTTCAAAGTTCCCGAATTATTTAAAGATGGCGAGTTGGACACGATTTACATCAATTTCCCCGACCCTTGGCCTAAAAAAAGACATTATAAAAGAAGGTTGATCAAACCCGATTTTGTTAAACTGGTCGCACAAAAATTGGCTCCGAAAGGTCGCGTTTTGCTAGCGACTGACTTTGAAGTCTACGCCATGGAAATGCTAGAATTTTTTAATGCCGACCCCATGTTTAAAAATCTGGCTCCCGACTCAGGTTTTTTGGAAAGTCGTGAGGATCTGCCCAAAACTAAATATCAAAAAAACTTTATCAATGCAGGTCATAAAATCTATTATCTCGAATATTCACGGCTTGGTATTGCCACAGCTTAAAATCTGTCTACCGACCGGAGGCCCCCTTGCCTAAAGAACGAATACTCATCGTTGATGATGAAAAAAATATAGTCAGCTCCCTAACGGGAATCCTCTCGGATGAGGGTTATGAAGTCTCGATAACAGGGGACGGAATTGAAGCGCTGGAAATCATCCAAACGGACCCCCCCGACTTGGTTTTGCTCGATATCTGGCTACCGGGAATGGATGGCATTGAAGTTTTAAAGACGGTCAAAGCCTATCACCCTGAGATTGAAGTTCTCATCATGTCTGGGCATGGAACCATTGAAACGGCTGTCAAAGCAACAAAATTGGGAGCGCAAGATTTCATCGAAAAACCTTTCTCATTAGAGCGTATCATCCAGTCGATTGAAGAGGTGTTGAGAAACAAACACGCTTCATCCCGAAGTGAGGATAGGCCGATCTCTCTTTCCAAAGAGCTTCCGCTTTGTTTTGAGTCTATGGTGGAAGTCAAAAAATCTGTCAAAGCATTTTCGAAAAACATGAAACCGGTTTTATTAACCGGTGAGAGTGGAACTGGAAAAGAATTCATCGCCCAAGCCATCCATCGTCAGAGCAGGAAAAATGACCGCGCTTTCGTTAAAATAAACTGCTCTTTTCGGCAGGCACGCTCCATTCATTCCTTACTTTTTAAACGCTCAGAGAAAGCCAACTCTTCTCGTCAGATGCGCGAAGAAAAGGTAATTTATCTCAGCAACATCGAATCGTTGAGCAAAGGCCTGCAAGAAAAACTTACAGAAGCCCTGCGACCCAATGGTTCGCAGTCTACTGACACACCTTTAGAGTTGATACCCATTCGGGTTTTTGCATCCTCCACCAAAGACTTGAAGTCTCTGGCGGCAAAAGGGCAGTTCCACCCCGCATTGTTGGAGGCATTCAATGATTCCACCTTGTTCATTCCTCCTTTGCGCGATTATACCGGAAGCATCCCTGAATTGGCGAACGACTATCTTGAGGAAATTAGAAAAACACAGAATACCAGCGTTTCAGAAATAGGCAAAGATGCCTTGGCCGCTCTATGCCGTTATACCTGGCCGGGAAACGTGAAAGAGTTAAGATCGGTATTGAGCAAATCGATTCTTACGGGTGTCAACCAGCAAACAATATCGGCGCAAGACCTTCCGGCTGAAATCTGGCAACCGCAAGTAGAAGTTAAAGATATTGAAGGGACAGAGTCTATTGTCGAAGCCGAGCTGGTTTGGGAAAAACATTTCATACTGCACCATCTCAAACAAAATAACTGGGATGTCGAAGCAACCTGCAAAGCTCTGAAAACAGAAAAAAAACAACTTAAAGAAAAAATAGCGCGTCACGCTATTGAGCTACCCAGCACATCCAATACTAAGAATGGAACTCGTCACCCGCAACGCACCCTGAAACGCAGTGTTGTGTTGTGTGGCAGTGGTTTGCATTCAGGCATTAAAACAGGGTTGATTTTGCAACCCTTGCCTCCTGGAAGCGGAATCATATTTGGAGATATTTCAACAGGCAAAACCATTCCCGCTCATTTGGAAAATGTGCAATCTACAGATTATGCCACCCGCTTGCAAAAAGACCGCGCTTCTGTCGGCACCATCGAGCATATTATGGCGGTTCTTCATATGTACAAGATCACCAACTTACTGATTAAAATTGGTGATGAAGCACCGGTGATGGACGGCTCTGCAAAGGATTTTTGTGACCTGATAGAAGATGGAGAGTTTGAAGAACAGGAAGATTTTTATGAAGAAATCGTGATTGATAAAAAATACACCTTTGGCGATGAAGACCAAGGCGGACCCTTTATCTCCATCGAACCCAGCGATCGTTTCTCTGTCAGCTATCACATGGATTACCCCGAACCGATTGGCATTCAAGACTACACCTATGAGTTCACAGGAGACGAAAGTTTTAAAAAAGAAATCGCCCCGGCAAGAACATTTGGGTTTATGGAAGAAATGGCGCAACTGACAAAAATGGGCTATGCCTCAGGTGGCAAGCTGGATAATTTTATTTTGCTTGGCGATAAAAAAGTCTTAAACACCGAACTTCGTTTTAAAGACGAGTTTCCTCGTCACAAAATTCTAGATATTCTGGGAGATTTTTATTTATTGGGGAAACCCATACGCGGTCACATCAAGGCTTGCAAGTCTGGGCATACCCAGAACATTGGCCTTCTTAAGCATATCCAAAATAGTCTAATTCAAAAAAACTAAGCCCATCTCATTTTCTGGCTCTTGCCAACTGAAGCTGTTGCACCACTTTAGTTTTACCCAGTTGGCGAGCGATCTTGAGTGCTGTCCAGCCGCTTTTTGTGACCGGTTCGATGCGGGCCCCCTGATCCAAAAATAACTGAACCATCTTTGTATGCCCCCCTGCGGCCGCCACCATTAAAGCGGTCCACCCTCTTTTACTGCGGGCCTGAATGTCAGCACCATATCGAAGCAAAACTTCTGCCGTAGACAAATAGCCTCTTTCAGCCGCCACCATCAAGGCCGTTGAGCCATTGGCAATGCGACCATTATTACTGGCTCCCTGCTTGAGAAAATATTCTACAATGGACTCATGCCCTCCTGCAGAAGCACTGATTAACGGGCTCGTTCCATTTTTACTTTTTGCATTGATATCCGCCTGATGCTCCGTCAAAGTCTGGACCATCTTCATTTCGCCACGTTCGGCGGCAATCATCAGAGCCGTTGCGCCCCCTTTGCTGACGGCGTTCACATCGGCCTCATTTTCAATCAAAACATTGGCCGACGCAGAGCGACCATATTTGGCGGCGCGCATCAGAGCTGTCCAGCCCCTTGGGCTTCGAGATTCTATCTCGACCCCCGCATCCAACAAGGCCTGTATCGCATCAACAAAACCTCTTTCAACCGCAAGAAATATTAACGAATCATTGAATGCATTTTCAGTTTCAGGATTTGCCCCTGCCGCAACAAGATTTCGAATGATATCCGCACGACCTGTTAGGGTGGCCAACAATATTGCCGTAATGCCTTCATAATTGCGTGCATTAGGGTCCGCCCCCTTATCCAATAAATAGCTCACTATGCCAGAATGCTCTTCTCCGGCTGAGATAATTAGAGGGGTCGCACCATCATTGATACGAATATCGACCTGAGCTCCCTGTTCAACCAGATCACGAAGCGCCGGCAATTGACCATACCGGGCAACTCGGGCAAGGGGGCTCCAGCCATGCATGTTCTTTAAGTTGATATCTGCGCCCCGATCGATCAACATCTTCATACACTTCCTGTCCGCAAGTGTGGCGCATAATAATAAGGCCGAGTCATCATAGCGGTTCTGAGCGTTGACCTTTGCGCCCTGCTCCAACAGAAATTTTACAAGAGAGGTGCGTCTTTGAGCCGCCGCAACAATTAAAGCGGTGCTGCCCTTTTTAGTGGTTGCTTCAATATCAGCACCCATTTCAAGCATCGACTCCACTTGCTTGCGGTCACCGGCAAATACTGATTTGAGAAGTTCATCGTTCAACTCCGCAAATGCCGATCCGGTAGCCAAAAATACCCCAAAAATGGAATAAATAATTTTGAGAAAAGGAGAACGGGTCATGAGACATAAGTTTCGTGAGTCAACTCGCCATGATATCAAAAGGCAAATAGACTCTCATTTTTGACAATATATTTCGCTTGCAAGAGAAAAATATAACCAACTTATTGAAAGAATGGAAGTGTTTCCTGACAATCACTCGAAATTTAAGGAGAAAAGAGGGAGAAAAAGAAATCCGCCCACCAAGGAGGTAGAAAGGAGGTGGGCGGATCGCAAAAAGGGGTGGAATACTAATTCCGTATATAAGAGCACTGTATAAACGAAATTATTCCCGAAAAATAAAATTTCTATTCATTTATCTCATTCTCGCCTTAAGTCGAGGTTTGATTGCGGCCCTTATTTTTTGCTCGATACAAAGCCTTATCAGCTTGTGCTAGGAGGTCAGAGAACTGCTTTTCGGGGTCTGCGGTGTCGCTAGCAATGCCTAAACTTATAGTCACCCTATTCTCACAGCTACTATCCGGGTGCTCTAAATTCAAATTCATGACATCGTTCCTCAATTTCTCGGCCAACTCACCAGCCCCCTCCTCATTCGTCTCAGGCAGAATGAGGACAAACTCTTCCCCACCATATCTGGCGGCAAAATCTGCGGGTCTTTTCATAGATTTTTTTATGACTTCTGCTACCTTTTTGAGACAGACATCTCCCTGCTGATGTCCATAAGCATCATTATAGGCCTTGAAGCAGTCCAAATCGATCATGACAACAGAAAAAGAATGTTTCTCACGTTGGGCGCGTTTCCATTCTTTTTCCGAATACTCATCAAAAAACCGGCGGTTGGCAATTTCGGTCAATCCATCTAGGGTCGACAATTCTTTTAATTCCGTCACCGCATTCATCAAGCGGTGCTGAGTTTGCAGTAGCTCTTCTTCAACCGCCTTCAGCTCCATAATATTTCGAGCGATGCAAAGTGTTCCCAAAAAATTTTTTTCAACGTCATTTTTAAAAACATGCTCATCAGAAACATCCCAAAGCCCAAAGGCATCTAAAAGCACGGGTATAGGCTTCACTTCCTCATCCAAAATGGGTTCTAAACCAACTTTCAAACTCACCTCTAAGTTACGGGTTGCCAAGGGCCCAACAGCTTGCGTAGCAATTTTAGCAATGACCTCATCGTCGCCATCCTCAACACAAAAGAACTCAGATATCGAGCGTCCAACCATATCAGCAGGCTCATAGCCAAAGAACCGAATGGCTGGGTTGACAAATTCTATTTTCCGGTCCGGCCCCAAACGAAATATGATATCAGACACGGTTTCGACAATGGTGCGATAGGTTTTTTCGCTTTCGGCCAAAGCGTTTTCCGCATCACAAGCCTTCCTTTTCAAATTTCGAACTCGAACAGCACCTCGTATGCTATGAACCAACATGGCCCCATTGAGCTGGTTTTTCGACAAATAATCCGTTGCCCCTTTTTTCATCACTTCCGCAACCAATTGTTCACCCCCCATGCCGGTCAACAAAATCATCGGAACAATATCATCCACAGCCACAATCTGCTCCATAACCTCTAGGCCAGTAGCATCAGGCAACCGATAGTCTATCAAGACACAATCAAAACTTTGCGATGTCAGTTTTTCCATTCCAGCAGAACAAGATGAAGCCTCATGAACCACCGCCTTAACCCCTTCACCATCAAGCAGGTGCTGAATATTCATACGGTCCACTTCATCGTCATCAATGATCAGAATATTCCAACAATCTTCCATACTGCGCTCCGCAATTAATATTGACAAAAAACAGGCTTATAAATTCAAAACCCCACCTTTTAAGCTCTCCAAGCTAAGGAACCACACTCCTTAAGCCCGCTCCGAAGGTATTTGAGATTTAATTTGCTTTAGTTCCATGAGCAACTGATCTCGTTCTTGCTCGATTTCAACCTTTTCTTGATACATTTTTTTCCGTGCTAAAGACTCTTCCACAACTTGTGGTAACAGATGCAAATACATGCCAGAAATATCTTTAATCAAGAAATCAGAGGCTCCTAACTTCAATGCCCGAACAGCAGACTCAACATCACCCTTACCCGTTATAATAATAGCGGGGATGGTTTTCAACTCCGTTAAAAGGTCCAGCCCTGAGCCATCTGGAACATGAAAGTCTAACAAAGCCACATCAAAATCTTTCAGCCTTAATAGCTCCAGAGCATTCGAACAAGTCCTCGCAACAGTGATTTCGTAGTTTAAAGCTTTTTTACTCACCAACGCATGAATACGCCCTGCGTCCACGTCATCATCCTCTAGTAATAAAACTTGCAAAGTTTTATTTTCAGAATTCATTTCTAGCCTCTATATCTGTTTTCTATACTTTCCTACCAATTAGATAGTAAGCCTTTATTTTCAATAGAGGGTGACGCTTGCGTTACAGTTCTGTCATGATTTGGAGACCCTGTTAAGGAGGGCTTTGTTCTCATAAAAATTCATCTTTTTTTCAAAACATAAACACATTTGTTTTTCCGCAGTCATGAGCCCAAAAGAACACGGGCCTGAAACACCAAGTTTATAAACATCGCGATTTAAGGGGGTTATTCAAATCGGTACAAACTCCACCTCATCTTCAAGCTTTTTTTGAATGCTTTGAATACATTGATTTATAATATCGTTTAATGATAAGCTCAGATCAGTGTTATTTCGTACTCCCCAACAAATCGCCCCTTTCAAATGATTTCCGACAAATTCAAACTTGCCGTTTTGGTTTCAGGACGTGGATCCAATCTGCAAGCCATCATAGACAGCATTGAGAAAAACGACTTACAAGCTGAAATCGCCCTAGTGGTCAGTAATGTCCAAAAGGCTTACGCTCTGGAACGAGCCGAGAAACATGGCCTGAAAGTGCTTTTTATAGACCCCAAAGCTTACCCAGATCGCGCCAACTATGAACAAGCTCTAGTAGAACAGATTCAAGCCCAATCGGTCAATTTAATTTGTCTTGCCGGATTCATGCGGGTTTTGGGGAAAAATTTTATCGAAGCGTTTGCCAATCGTATCATTAATATTCACCCTTCCTTATTGCCAGCATTTCCCGGTTTACATGTTCAAAAACGGGCTATCGATCATGGAGTGCGATTTTCAGGAGCCACAGTGCATTATGTGAACGAGGAGGTAGATGGTGGCCCCATTATTTTGCAGGCGGTGGTGCCTATTTGCGATGGTGACAACGAGGCCTCCTTATCTGAGAAGATACTGAAGCAAGAGCATATAATATACCCTCAAGCCATTAAAATGATCGCCGAAAATAAACTGACGCTTTCAGGTCGGAGGGTTCTGCATGGGAAATAAAACACATTTCCTACAAAAACTTTTTGTACTGCTCTTATTCTTGCCTGGAGCCGCATTTGCAGAAACCCCTGAGCAAAAAGCGTTGGATGCCATACAATTGCAGTATGAGGGAATTTCAACCTATGAAGCCGATTTCACGCAAAAGTCTTACGTCAAAATGATGAATCAGACTCAGAGCGTCAAGGGCAAGGTGAAGATCAAAAAACCGGGAAAAATGAAATGGGTTTATGGAGCCCCCGACACACAAATTCTAATCAGCGATGGAATCAACCTCTGGCTCTACATCCCTGAAGAAGAGCAAGCCACCAAAGTGCCGGTGGAAAACATCTACTCTTCCAACACGCCCGCCCTTTTCCTTGCTGGCAAAGGAAAATTGACCGAGTCCTTCAATGTTGAAAGCGTGAGCGATAACGGTCAGAGTATTCATGTGTCCCTAGTTCCCAAGAGCACAGAGCAGAGTCTGGAGAGATTGACCTTGCGGGCAGACAAGAAAAACTACCAAATTACCGGATCGACCGTGTATGATAAATTAGGAAACAAAACAGAAATTCGATTCAGCCGAATTCGAATAAACCGGGAAATCCCGAATGAACAATTCCAGCTCAAGACTCCTCCCGGAGTAGAGATTTTGGATTACACACAAACTCCTTAAAACTAATGTTTGAACTTTCACTATTTTCTCTCGATATGGTTCTCGGTTTCGGAACCAAAATGCTAGCCTTTTTGGGTGGCTTGGCCGCCCTCATCTTTGTTCATGAACTGGGGCATTTTTTAGTGGCCCGTAAAGTGGGCGTGGTGGTAGAAAAATTTTCTCTCGGTTTTGGGCCAAAGATCTTGAGCTTTACCCGAGGTGGCACAGAGTACCTTATTTCCTGCATTCCCCTTGGCGGCTATGTGAAAATGAAGGGAGAAGAAGTCGGCGAAGATGATGCCGATGAAAAAGGCTCCTTCTCTTCTGCTCCCGTTTTGCACCGGTTGGCCATCGCATTTGCGGGTCCGCTATTCAACATTCTGTTTGCCATCATCATTTATTATTTTGTTTATCTGGCAGGGGTTTCGGCATTGTCGCCCGTTGTCGGCACCATCAAAGATGAGTCCCCCGCCCAAGCGGCAGGGTTGCAAACCGGAGACCGCATTTTAAAGATCGAAAACAAGGAAGTGCTTTACTGGGAACAACTCCAGAAAGTCGTTCATAAATCTCCAGGCCAGTCTTTGGATTTCGAGGTAGAAAGAAGCTCCGGCCATATCGCTCACGTCTCGATCACACCCGTATCTCAGAAAATTTCGGACCTTTTTGGTGATGAGGAAAATGTAGGTCTGATCGGGATCTCCCCTTTGGTGAGAAATATCGTTCTGGTCAAAGAAGGCACTCCGGCTGAAAAAGCAGGCATTCAAAAAGGCGACATCTTACTCTCCGTTGACGGAAGAACAATTTTTGGATGGGGTGACTTAAAAGAAGCGGCCATCGACAAGCCGGGCCAGGAACTCAGTTTTAAAGTACTCAGAAATGGTCTAGAAATTTTAACAACGCTCACTCCAGAAGCCAAAATAGTCAAAGACATTGAAGGTAAAAGCGCAGAAATCGGTCTTCTCGGCATTGGCATGGCCGGGGAAATGGTCAAAGAAAAATATGGAGTTTTTGGAGCCTTCAAAAGAGCCAGCGAAGAAACCGGTCGGTTGATTTATTTGATCGCAGTCAGCATTAAAAAAATGGTCATGGGTTCCATTCCAGCAGACTCTATCGGAGGCCCCATCCTGATTTTTCAAATATATGGAGAACAGGCAGAGCAGGGGTTTAATGAACTCATTCGCTTGACAGCTCTTTTGAGCATTAACTTGGGTCTACTCAACCTCCTGCCCATTCCGGTTCTGGATGGTGGACATATTTTCTTTTTCCTGATAGAAATTCTCAAGGGAAAACCCCTCAGCGAAAGAACGCGTGAACGGGCTCAGCAGGTGGGGCTGTTTATGTTATTGAGCCTTATGGTTTTTGCGTTCTACAATGATATCATGCGGATCATGACCTGATCGCTCTTATGATGCAAGATATTGAGAGCCGGATCCGGGATATCAAAGAAACCGCAGAAAAATTATCCATAAAAATTGAAGTTGCTGACCTCAACGATCAGGAATTCTCAATTCAAAGTGGCTACTGCAAGCTCAATGGTGAAGACCTCATTATTCTGGATAAAAACCTGCCAGAGGAGGAACACTTAATTATTATGTTGAACACCTTAAAACAGTTCAATCTCGACGACATTTATGTTGCAGACTGGATTCGTGAAAAAATTGAAGCGGATTAAACCGTTGGAGCCTAATCAATGACCCTGCTTAACACTATTCTTCCCGAGCAACGCAGAGGGAAACTCAAAGCCCTGCTTGACGCGGGTAAAACCGTTCGAGTGCTGGAAGCCCATAATGGGTTGAGTGGCATCATTGCCAACACGCTTGAAGTCACCGGAGAATCAGAGGGCAAAAGTGTCGCTCGGCAGTTTGATGCCATCTGGGAGAGTAGCCTCACCGACTCAGCGTCAAAAGGCCACCCTGACATAGAGGTAGTCACCTTTGACTCTCGGTTTCATACGATTAATGAAATTCTCGCTGTGACAGATAAACCCATGATCGTAGATGGTGACACAGGCGGAGATGCAAACACCTTCGAATACACCGTCTCCAAGCTTGAACGCGCTGGTGTCTCAGCCGTGATCATTGAAGACAAAGTTTTCCCTAAACGCAACAGTCTAGAGGCTGGAGTCCAGCAAAACCTGCAAGAGCCAGAAGTCTTTGCGCAAAAAATACGCCGAGGGAAAAGCATCCAAAAAAGCAATGACTTCATGATAATCGCCCGCATCGAAAGCCTGATCGCAGGAAAACCCATGGAGGACGCTTTAAACCGAGCTACGCAATATCTTCAAGCGGGTGTCGATGGCATCATGATCCACTCCAAATCCAAAAACCCGGATGAGATTCTTGAGTTTTCCCAGAAATATCAAATAATTTTAAAAGATCTCAAGCTGGATAAGCCATTAGTGTGTGTGCCCACCACCTACAACACGATCACCGAAGACGAGCTCAGTGCCGCAGGTTTCAATATCATTATTTATGCCAATCACCTTTTGCGCAGTGCTTATCATGCCATGATGGAAACGGCAAAAACCCTTCTGCGTAATCAACGGTCGCTGGAGGCGGACCCTCTGTGTGTACCCGTGCGGGAGATTTTTAAAACCGTCGGTTTCCTAGAGGTCAAAGAAAAAGATCAGCAAGATGAGCAGACCACCAATATTCCTGTGATCATCCCTGCCGCAGGAGAAGACCCGGTTTTCAAAGAAATGCTGAATGGCAAACCCAAAACCATGTTGGAAATTGGCGGCAAAACCCTCATTGATCACCAGATTCAAACCCTCAGTAACGCCAATTTGGCGGACATCACACTCATTGCAGGCTATGGCAAAGACAAACTGCATGTTGAGGGCATCGAGGTTCTAGAAAATCCTGACTACCAGAAAGGTTCCATGCTCAACTCCTTACTGGTAGCAAAAGAAAAAATGGCCAATGGTTTCATCATGCTGTACTCAGATATTCTCATGGAAGACGCTATCCTCAATAAACTCATGGATTGCAAGGAGGATATCGTTCTCGTTGCCGACAACTCCACGCAATATCATCAGCCGGAGGAAGGCCACGCCCTCGATTATATTATCAGCAAAAACCACTATAAACCCGCGCGCAGAGCCATCCGCTTCACGGGCGAAAACACAGTGGCCAATATTGGCATCAAGATCAATCCTGAAACCGCGACGCATGAGTTCATAGGCTTGGCTCGCTTTAGTAAAACCGGCGCCGAACAATTTTTAGAAACTTATAGCGATGTGATCAGCAATTTTACCGGACCATTTCAAGAGTCCGAGGATATCGCCAACCTGACCTTCACCGACCTCATGCAAGAAATGATTGACAGAGGATTTGCCGTTCACTATATGGAGATTCACAAAGGCTGGCTGGAAATTCACAACACCGACCATATTGCCCTTGCTCAAAAATCTTTTAACGCATAAAATCTGCAATCCATTTTATCGGCACCAACCATCAGGGAATCATTGACGTATGCATTTTTCAAAACTGTTTGCCCCCACATTAAAAGAATCTCCTGCTGATGCAGAAGTGATCAGCCATAAACTCATGGTACGCGCAGGGATGATCCGCCAGGTTGCATCGGGGATTTACTCCATCCTCCCTTTAGGGCTCCGAGTCCTAAGAAAAGTGGAACAAATCATCCGTGAAGAAATCAACCAAGTTGGCGGGCAAGAAGTTTTCCTGCCTAGCATTCAACCGGCTGAATTGTGGATAGAAAGCAAACGCTGGGATTTTTATGGCAAGGAGTTGTTGCGGTTCAAAGACCGGCATAACCGGGAGTTCTGTTATGGCCCCACCCATGAAGAGGTCATCACCGATGTGGTAAGAAAAGAAATCCGGTCTTATCGTCAGCTTCCTGTTGTATTTTATCAGATTCAGACCAAATTTCGCGATGAAGTCCGGCCACGGTTTGGCATCATGCGTGGCCGTGAATTCATGATGAAAGATGCCTACAGTTTTCATGTTGATGAAGAAGACACACAACGCACCTATCATAAAATGGCAAAAGCCTACAGCAACATATTCAACCGGTGTGGTCTAAAATTCAAACAGGTTCAAGCTGACTCCGGAACCATTGGCGGAAGCTTTTCGCATGAATTTGCCGTGCTGGCAGACTCAGGAGAAGATAATATTGGTTTTTGCGAGCTCTGCGGTTACGCTTCGAACGTGGAACTTGCAAAATCGAAACCCTCCCCTGCTTCAACACCTCAAACCCAGCAACAAGACCTTAAAGAGGTTGAAACACCGGGCAAGAAAACTGTCGAGGAAGTAGCCAGTTTTCTGAACATACCTGCACAACACATCGTCAAAACCATTCTATTTGAAAATGAGAACGGGCTGGTGGCGGGGCTAGTTCGCGGTGACCATGAAATCAACCTCATCAAAATGAAAAACCTGATTGGCTGTGAGAGCCTGCATCCGGCAGAAGAGGATGTGATTGCCAAACACCCCGAACTGCATTGCGGTTACCTTGGCCCTATTGGGCTTAAGATTCCGATTTATGTCGACCACGAGGTTTCCGTGTTGCATGATTTTGTGACCGGTGCCAATAAACCTTCCGCTCATTTCACGGGGGTTCAAGTAGAACGTGACTTGAAAATTGAAAAAACTGGCGACCTTCGTACCGTCATGACCGATGACCCGTGCCCTAATTGCGAAACCGGTAAGTATCAAGTCACACGCGGAATCGAAGTCGGCCATATTTTCATTCTTGGGACCAAGTACTCCTCGGCAATGAAGGCTGTTTATATTGATCAGCAAGGCAAAGAAAACCCAATGGTTATGGGCTGTTATGGCATTGGAGTCGGGCGCACCGCCGCCGCCGCCATCGAACAAAATCATGATGAAAGAGGAATAGTCTGGCCTAGAAACCTGGCACCTTTCCAAGTGGTTATCATCCCCGTTAATTATTCAAATGACGAACTGAAAGTGGTTAGTGATGCTATTTATGAACGACTTCAGGAAATGGGTATCGAAACCCTTTTGGATGACCGATCCGACCGACTGGGAGGAAAACTGAAGGATGCAGACCTCATAGGAGTTCCTTTACAAATCATTATTGGCCCTAAAAATCTTGCCGCCGGACAAGTTGAAATTAAGATCCGGAAGACCAATGAGTCCAATTTGCACCCTTACCCGCAAGTCGTTGAAGATATCCCCGATATTTTAAAAAGTTTATAAAAAACCCGTCATATCGGGGTATTCCCCAGTTTTCTCTTGAATTTAGGCCCAAAGGTCTAGTACACTTCAACAGAAATTTGTGGATCCTGCATCGCGGGCTTTTAGCCCGCTTTTTTTTATTCTTTTCAGGTTACTATGAATTAAAACGGCCTGTTGAGGCCTGAAATCGTTTTGTGACAAAGCGACAAAGCAGAGGTTTAAATGGCAAAAATGCCCATTGCCCAATCGGTTATGAACTTAATCGAACCTGTCCTCGAATCAGAAGGGCTGGAATTGGTTGATGTCGAATATAAAAAAGAAGGCAGCAACTGGTTCCTAAGGGTTTATATTGATAAAGAGGGAGGAGTCAATGTTGCGGACTGCCAAAAAGTCAGCCACTTGACCGGCGATCTCATAGAGGTCGAGGAAACCATTAAAACCCCTTACAGCTTGGAGGTATCATCTCCCGGTCTGAATCGCGCTTTGAAGCGGGAAAAGGATTTCTTAAAGTTCAAAGGCAAGCAAATTCGCGTACAAAGCGTTTTGCCGATTGATAATAGAAAAAAATTTATTGGCATCCTTGCGGATTTCAAGGATCAAACCGTATTTTTAGAGTTCGACGAAAAATCCATTGAGATCCCGTTAAGCCAGATAACTAAAGCAAACTTAGTAATTGAAATTTAGGGTAAAAGCGCCATGAACATGGAAACACTCAGCATTCTAGATCAACTCAGTCGCGATAAAGGCATCGACAAAAGCATTCTGATCGAAGCTTTGAAATCTGCTGTCGAAGTGGCGGCGCGCAAACGATTCCCGACTGCAAAAGAGTTGCAAACTGATTTCAATGAATCCACCGGAGAGGTTGAAATCTATCTAGAAAAAACAGTGGTTGAAACGGCCAGCTTGCCCGATGACGAAATCAGCCTGAAGGATGCTAGGGAATTTTCCGAAGATGTTCAGATTGGCGATCAGGTTCTGGTGCAACAAATCATGGAAGATTACGGACGCACAGCCGCCCAGCTAGCTCGACAAGTGATCGTGCAAAAACTGCGCGAAGCAGAAATCAACCAGATCCACAGTGAGTACATCGACAAAAAAGGTGAACTGATCAATGGCATGGTTCATAGAGTGGAGCATGGCGATTTAATCGTTGACCTAGGGAAAGCCGAAGGCGTTCTGCCGCGGCGAGAACAAGTTTTTCGCGAAAGTTTTAACCGGGGAGAGCGAATCCGGGCCTATGTTCTGGATGTTCGTAAAACACCCAAGAATGCACTGGTGATCCTCTCCCGCACCCATGTGGGTTTGATCAAGCGCTTATTCGAAATGGAAGTCCCTGAGATCAGCGAGGGCATGGTAGAAATCATGGGGGTCGTTCGTGAACCCAATGGTCGCACCAAAATTTCAGTGCAGTCCAATGACCGAGAAATTGATGCCGTGGGAGCCTGTGTCGGGATGCGTGGAATGAGAGTCCAGTCCATTGTTCAGGAACTGCGTGGCGAAAAAATTGATATCGTTGAATACTCAGAAGACCCAGAAACTTACATCAAAAATGCATTGAGCCCGGCTAAAGTTGCCCGAGTTATTATCAATGCCGATGAAAAGCAAATGACCATCATTGTGGCTGAAGATCAAATGTCTTTGGCGATTGGTAAAAAAGGCCAGAATGTGCGACTTGCCGCCAAACTTGTGCGCTGGAAAGTTGATATCAAGGGTCCTTCTGATGCCTTGAATATGGGCGGTGGACATGCCATCTTATCTGCCAGCAAAAAACGGCCCTCCATCGATTTCTTGGAAGATGTGAAGCAGGCTAAAGGTTTGGGTGAAAAAGTCATGACAATTCTTTTTCAAAATAACCTTGTGACCTACGAAGAAGCTAAGAGTCGGGGAGTCGAGGGAATGGTTGAGTTAGTCGGCATTGGCCCTAAAAAAGCAGAGGCGTTGATGGGGATGGTCGATGAGCATATAGAGGCTTTGGCCAGTGTAGTGGCTGAAGATCCCGTCGCAGAAGCCTCCGAAGAGCCAGAGGCAATAGAAGCGCTCACAAGCGAGACTGAGATGCCTGTCGCCGAAAAAGAAGATTCAGAGGAACAAGAAAGTCTTCCCGAGGATGAGGAGATTCCAGTGCAGGAATTAATTGGAATACCCTCTGAGGTTCTGGGAACTTTGGTAAGCAATGAATTCGAAACATTCGCTGAGCTATCAGTCACTCCATTAGAGGAGTTGCTCGCGTTAGAAGGTATTAATGAAGAGTTGGGACAATCTATTCTGGATCAGGTAAAAAAACGCTTGGAAAACATTGAAGCGGTTTAAAGTTTAAATCCAGATCGTCGCATTCTGTCATAGCAGGAAAACTTTGCTCAAACCCGTGAACGAAATATCAAGCCCGGGTAATAAGAAAATAGTGCTGTTGTCTCATAACAGGAGGAAATTTGCCTAAGATTCGCATCAACAAACTGGCCTTGGAGCTCAATCTTCAGAACGATCAGATCATTGAAGCCCTGCATAAGAATGATATTGCCGTAAAAAATCACATGAGCTCTATTGATGAGGAGGCGACGCAGTATATCCGCGACCTCTTCGCTCCTAAAGCTCCGCCTGAAAAAGTAGTGATCAAAGCGAAAACGGCCAAGGCAAAAATTAAAATCAAGGTTCCCTCTAAAATAACAGTCACGACCGCCAAAACTCAGGCAAAATCTACGGCGGCTAATAAGAAAGTCGTGAAAAAGACCAGTGCTTCCGCTGAAAAAGTCGCAGCCGAAAAAACGGAGACAGCGACCAAAGAGGCAAGCAAAACCAAAGAGACTGCCAAGGTCAAAAAAACCGGAACCAATGAAACAGCGGACAACAAAGCGGCAAAAAAATCCGGCCTCAAGATAGTCAAGAAAGAGGAAGCCCCGAAGCCGGTAGAGAAAAAGCCAGCCCCGGTCGCCAAGGCAAAACCGCAACCACCTAAGCAAAAACATGCTACGAAGGCTCCCGTTGCCCCCAAACCCGCACCTGAACCCATCGTTGAAGAAGAAATTTTCGAAGTGGTCCAGATTGGTGAAAATACACCTGTGCGCGATTTGGCAGAAAAATTAAAATGCGCTCCCAATGAAGTCATTAAAGAGTTGATGGCCTTCGGAATTCTGGCCAATATCAACCAGACTCTGAATTTTGACCTCGCCGGGAAAGTCGCAGATAAACTGGGTTTCGAGGTAGAACTCCTTGAGGAGAAATCCGACCTGGATTTCACCGAAGAAGAACAGGACGATACCAAAGATCATTCTTCCCGAGCGCCGATTGTGACCATCATGGGGCATGTCGACCACGGCAAGACCTCTTTATTGGATGCTATACGCAAAACAGAAGTTACAAAATTTGAAGCCGGAGGAATCACTCAGCATATTGGTGCTTATCAAGCCCATATCAAAGGGTTGCCGATCACATTTCTGGATACACCGGGGCATGAAGCCTTCACAGCCATGCGTGCGCGTGGCGCACAAGTGACAGATATTGTTGTTCTGGTCGTGGCCGCCGATGACGGCATTAAACCGCAAACTCGTGAAGCAATTCACCATGCAGAAGCGGCGGGTGTGCCGATTCTCGTTGCGATCAATAAAATTGACAAACCCGATGCCAAGCCCGATGAAGTCAAAAAGCAGTTGGCCGATTTAGGCCTTCTACCTGAGGATTGGGGCGGACAAACAATTTATGTTGAGGTTTCTGCACTAGAAGGAACCGGAATCGATGATCTCCTAGAAAATCTGATTCTACAAGCAGAGGTCATGGAGCTGAAAGCCAATGCAAAACTCCGAGGTAAGGGAGTCGTCATTGAGTCAAAGCTGGATAAAGGCCGCGGCCCCATTGCTACCTTGGTCATTCAAAATGGGACTCTGAAAGTCGGCGACCCTTTTATTGTGGGTTGTTATTTTGGTAAAGTCCGTGCCTTGGTCGATGACAAAGGTAAAAAGATCAAAAAAGCCATTCCTTCCACCCCTGTAGAGGTAATTGGTTTGCCCGATGTTCCGCAACCCGGCGATCAGTTTATGGTGGTTCAGGATGAAAAAAAGGCGCGCCAACTCAGCAGCCAGAGATTACAACAGCAACGCGAAACCCAGCTGGCGAAATCGACCCGCATCACCATGGACGACCTGCATCAGCAAATCATTGAAGGCAAGATTCAAGAACTCAACTTGATTATCAAGGCAGACGTTCAAGGTTCGATTCATGCTGTTCAGGAAGCCTTTGAAAACTTGGCTAGCAAAGAGGTTCGCATCAAATGTATTCATGATGCCGTTGGAGGAATCACCGAATCGGATGTTATTCTGGCAAGCGCATCAAACGCCATCATCATTGGCTTCAACGTGCGCCCGACAGACCAGGCGATGAAGCTGGCAACTCGAGATCAAGTCGATGTCCGCCTCTATAGCATTATTTACGATGCCATCAATGATATGAAGCTGGCTATGGACGGAATGCTGGCTCCAAAATTCAAAGAACGCATTACAGGCAAAGCCGATGTTCGCGAGGTATTTACCATTCCCAAAGTTGGCACCATCGCTGGCTGTCATGTTTTATCGGGAAAAATCGAGCGCAACGTGGAAGCTCGTCTGATTCGAGACAGTGTCGTGGTGTATCAGGGTAAAATTGCGTCGATCAGAAGGTTTAAAGATGACGTTAAAGAAGTCGCCGCCGGATATGAGTGCGGCCTGTCTATTGAAAAGTTTCAAGATTTGAAACAAGGGGATGTCATCGAATCTTTCGTTATGGATGAGGTCAAACCCTGATAAATAAGAAACTCTGGTAATGAAGGATGATTATCGGTTGTTGCTCTATAAAGTTTTATTTGCACGGAATTAGGTCTTTAAAGGAAAAACGCCGGGTTGTCCGAGCGATTAAAGACCGGCTCAAGAATAATTTTAATGTATCTGTAGCAGAAGTTGGGGATCAAGATAAATGGCAGAGTCTGCATATTGGGATATCCGCAGTAGGGTCTGACCGACCTTATATGGATGGTTTAATGACCAAAGTGGTCGATGCCATCGATAGGATGAATCTGGCTGAGATCACCGAATGCAAAACAGAAACCATAAACTTGGGTTCTGAAAATTTTTGAGGCAGTGGGTGTTTTCATGCGGTTCAAACGTTCCCAAAGAATTCAGGAATTGCTTCTTGAAGAAATATCAAAGATCGTCCAAAGTGGATTGAAAGACCCTCGAATCGGTTTCACCACCATCACCAAGGTCGAACTGACCGACAACCTCAAACTTGCGAAGGTTTTTGTTAGCGTGATGGGCACCGAAAAAGAGAAGTCGGATACTCTGGAAGCACTGAATAGCGCGAAAGGGTTCGTTCGAAATACTTTGGGTAAGAATCTTTACCTGAAATATCTCCCTGTATTAGATTTTCGGCAGGATGATAATGCCGATCATGTTGAAAAAATATCGAGAATACTCAATGAATTGCACACTGAATCAGGTGGTCAACCTCTATAAACCGTTGGGGCCGACCTCTTTTTTCATGGTTAATGCGGTAAAAAAAATTCTAGGGGTAAAAAAAGCTGGGCATATTGGCACTCTAGACCCGATGGCTGAGGGCATTTTGCCTATTTGCCTGAATCAGTCTACCCGGATCATCCAGTTTCTTTCTCCATTATCCAAGCATTATCGTTGTACGATGACCTTGGGAGCGGCGACGGACACTCAAGATTCGACAGGAAAAGCCATTTTTGAGGCCGACCCCTCAGGGATCACTGAAAATCAAGTTAAGGAACAGTTAATTCATTTTACCGGGGAACAAAAACAAGTTCCCCCTATGTACTCAGCGAAAAAAAACAACGGAATTCCTCTTTACAAATTAGCCAGAAATGGTATTACTATCGAGAGGAAGGCCGTCTCCGTCCATTTTTATTCCATCGATTTTATTAGTATGGACGGAAACAAAATAGAATTTGAGGCACATTGTTCTGCCGGAACTTACCTACGCACCCTATGCCATGATATCGGCGAAAAACTGGGTTGTGGTGCTCATATGTCCCGATTGATTCGGACGCAGGTAGGGGTGTTTGATCAAAAATCTTCAGTCAATCCCGAAGCGTTGGAAACAGCACACGCAAATGGGACACTGAGCGAGGTTCTTTTTTCTGTGGAAAGGGTTCTGAAGTTTCTTCCAGAAATCCGTATTAACGATGATTTTATAAAACCTCTTTCTAATGGCAGTGCCCCGCCAAAATTTTCCCTCAAAGCTTTTCCGGGAGAGTTTGAATCAGGGATGACAATGCGTGTTTGCAACGGCAGTGATAAAGTACTTGCGGTCGTTGAATCGCTCGTTGATCAAGACAAATTTGCTCAGATGAACCGAGAAGATATTGCGTTTAAATTGAAACGCGTTTTAATTTAATTATAAACTTTTGAAATTTAATGCAAAAAGGTTGGAGTGTTTTCGTAGGGACACCGCGAAATAATAGCTGTGTCTCTACGAAAACATTTTCCAATCGTTTTAAAGCATTGAACGAGTTGGAGAAAAAATCATGACACTGAATGTTGAACAAAAAACTTCTATTATCACCGATTACAAGCTTCATGAAAAAGACACTGGGTCTTCAGAGGTGCAAATCGCTTTGCTGACAAAGCGTGTGACCTATCTGACAGAACATTTTAAGACCCATGCTAAAGACCATCATTCCCGGCGCGGGCTCCTCAAGCTAGTCAGCAAACGAAGAAAGCTTTTGGACCATTTGAAAAAAGAAAGCCTCAACCGTTATCAGAGCATCATCTCAAAGCTCGGTATACGTAGATAATCGCGCCCAACTCACCTGAATTTCCAGGAAAAAAGATATTGGAGACCAATTAATGGAAAAAGTAGAAATAGATATAGATGGAAAACAGATTACAATAGAGGCTGGTGACTTAGCCCGTCAAGCTGGTGGATCAGTCGTAGTTAGACAAGGCGACACCATGTTGCTGGTAACCGCCACCATGGCAAAAACAGCGCGGGAAGGAATCGACTTCTTTCCTCTGACAGTAGACTACCGCGAAAAAACCTATGCGGCAGGTAAAGTACCGGGTAATTTTTTTCGACGCGAAGCGCGTCCCGGAGACCTTGAGACTCTGACCTGTCGGTTGATCGACAGACCGATTCGACCTTTGTTTCCCAGCGGTTTTAAAAATGAAACCCAAGTCGTGGCATTGGTTATCTCTCACGATCAAGTCAATGCTCCAGATGTCAACGCCATCACTGGCGCGTCGGCCGCACTGATGATATCAGACATTCCTTTTGAGACCCCTGTTGCAGGGGCACGTATCTCTAGAGTGGAAGGTAATTTGATATTCAACCCGACCTACGAAGAAGTCGCCGCCAGTGACTTGAATCTGGTCATGGCCGGAACTTCAGATGGCATCGTAATGGTTGAAGCCGGAGCAAAAGAAGTCAGCGAAGACGCAATGATGGAAGCCCTCGAATTCGGGCACGAACGAATCAAAAAATTAATTGAAATTCAGATCAAACTTCGCGAACTGATCGGCAAGCCAAAACTCGAATTTGAAGCACCACAAGTAGATGAAGAGTTGAAAGGCAAAATTTACGCGTTGGCCGATTCTCGACTGCAAGAAGCCATGCAAATTGCTGGCAAACAAGAACGTGCAGATGCCATCAAGCAAATTAAAGAAGACATGAAAGCAGGTTTGAGCCCTGAAGAGCAGGAAGAAAAAGGCGGCGCCATTAAAAATATTTTCCACGATCTAGAAAAAGAAATCGTGCGCAATCTGGTTCTCGACAAAAGTTATCGTGTCGATGGCAGAGGTCTGGCCGACGTCCGTCAGATTACCATTAAAACCGGCTATCTGCCACGGGTACACGGTTCTTCCGTTTTCACCCGCGGTGAAACGCAAGCCTTGGTAACGGCAACTCTGGGAACCGCCTCAGACGAACAACGCATTGATAGTCTTGAGTATAAAGGTACCAAGTCATTTTTTCTGCACTACAATTTTCCGGCCTTCTGTACGGGAGAAGTTAAATTTCTTTCCGGCCCAGGGCGACGCGAAATCGGTCACGGAATGCTCGCTGAGCGTTCATTGATCCCGGTTCTGCCAGATAAAGAAACATTCCCTTATACCATTCGTATCGTTTCTGAAATTCTTGAGTCCAATGGTTCTTCATCCATGGCTTCGGTCTGCGGAGGTTCACTCGCAATGATGGATGCAGGTATTCCCATCAAAGCACCTGTTGCGGGGATCGCTATGGGCATGATTAAAGATGGCGATCGTGTCGCCATTCTATCAGACATTCTGGGATCCGAAGATCATCTCGGTGATATGGACTTTAAAGTAACAGGAACGCTTAACGGCATCAACGCCTTGCAGATGGACATCAAAGTAGACGGTCTGGATCGCGAACTTCTGGGTAAAGCCCTCGATCAAGCGAAAGCAGGACGCCTGCATATTCTTGGAGAAATGGATAAAGCTCTGCAAACCTCGAGAGCCGAAATGTCCAAATACGCCCCAAGAATCGTAACTTTGACGGTTCCTAAAGATAAGATTCGAGATGTTATTGGACCGGGCGGCAAAGTCATCCGCGAAATTATCGACAAAACCGGTGTCAGCATTGATATCAATGATGATGGATTGGTTTCAATCGCTTCAGCCGATGAGGAAGCCGCTAACAAGGCCGTTGAATTTGTACAAAACCTTGTTCAGGAGGTTGAAATCGGAAAAATCTATCTCGGCAAAGTTAAAAAGATTGTTGATTTTGGAGCCTTCGTAGAAATCTTCCCTGGCACCGATGGTCTGGTACATATCTCACAAGTGTGTGATCGCCGTATCAAAAATGTCAGCGACGAGATTCAAGAAGGAGATGAGATCAAAGTCAAAGTCATTGATGTGGATCAACAAGGAAAAGTTAAACTCAGCCGCAAAGAAGCCCTGCGCGATGCAGTGGCAGCGACCGAGTAATTCTCTCGCTCAGCAAAAACGGGAAGGGCTTTTTAAAAGCCCTTCCCGTTTTTTTTTGTTCTTTTTCTAGTGAAAATAAAGCCTACAGTTTCCAACCTTTGATCTCATCAATCGAAGCATAATGGGTGAGGTCAAAATGGATGGGAGTCACCGATATATAATTTTTACTCACCATCACACAGTCGGCGCCGTCTTCAACTTCATCAAAACGCATCTCCCCTGCCATCCAATAATAAGTGTTATTGCGCGGGTCAGCCCGTTTATCGAACGACTCCACCACTCGTGACTTGCCCTGTCGAGTGATAGCCACCCCAGCAAGTTCAGCCTCTGGTACAGGCGGAACGTTGACATTCAATACCACGCCCTGAGGCAACCCCTTTTTCATAACAGTAGGAATTAATTTACGAATAAACTTGGCCGCCGGAGAAAAATCAGGATCTTCGTAGGTGTCCAAAGAAACCGCAATACTGGGAACCCCCATTATCATCGCTTCCGTTGCGGCTGAAACCGTTCCCGAGTAAAGTGCGCAAATGCCTAGGTTCCCCCCTAGGTTGATTCCAGAAACCACCAGCCGAGGCGGTTCATCTAACAATACAGCGATGGCCAGTTTCACACAATCGGCAGGAGTGCCATTGACAGCATAACCAATGAATTTGCCCTCTTCCACAACCTTCCTGACTTTGAGAGGCTGGCTCAATGTGATGGCATGGCCCATAGCACTTTGCTCAGTCTCTGGAGCGACAATGATGACATCGTCTTCCTGACTGAGTTCGTGATACAAAGCCCTTAAACCATCTGCATTAAAACCGTCATCATTACAAAGTAAAATCATAAATTCCCGTTGGCAAAATTATTTTTAATTTATCTAAAAAGAAACGAAAAAAAAGGGCGTCACCTTTCGGGAACGCCCTAAATTATCAAGATAACATCAAACTCGCCAGCAACCGCGTCTCAAAACCAACAACAATACCCTAGGTTCATTCAGCGATTGCACCCCACTACGCGTTAGTTATGCTTGCCGAAATATTCTTGAGAACCATCAGGATCGGCTTTCATACCATCTGCGCCCTCTTTCCAGTTCGCAGGACAAACTTCGCCATTTTTCTCATGGAATTGTAAAGCATCAACCATTCTCAAAGCTTCGTCGGTATTGCGCCCCAACGGTAAATTATTGATCAACTGGTGCTGAACAATGCCGTCTTTGTCGATCAGGAATAATCCTCTGAAAGCAATTCCGGCCTCATGCATGACACCGTAATCGTAGGTAATTTTTTTACTCAAATCAGCTACCAGCGGGTAAGCAATATCACCGAGGCCGCCTTTTTTACGATCGGTATTTCTCCAAGCCAAATGCGAAAAATGACTGTCTACAGAAACACCCAACACCTCGGTGTTGCGCTTCTTGAACTCACCCATCGCATCACTGAAAGCGATGATTTCTGTCGGACAAACAAATGTGAAATCCAAAGGATAAAAAAACAAGATCACATACTTTCCTTTATAATCGGAAAGTTTAATTTCTTTGAAACTACCATCAGGCATCACAGCTTGAGCTGTAAAACACGGGGCAGGTTTGGCAACTAATGCTGACATATTCAACTCCTCTAATAGAAACAATTTTTAAACAACAATCACACTTTAGCATAATTTTCACGACGCATTCAATTCAGATCAACATCGCCCCAAAAAGTCTTGAAGGGTGCAACAAGAAGCATTAAAGCCCCTCTCACGTCACACTCTGCCTTGACACACTCGAGCACCCTAATTACAATCATTTAAGCGGAATAACACCGCTAACAATCAATCCTGTTATTTTGCAGATCGTGACAAAATGATGTCCCTGCAAAACACAGCCATCATTCCCCGCCCCGAGTGGTCGGTATATATAATTTATGGAAATACTGTTTATGGGAACCGGAACTTCGACAGGAGTTCCCTCCTTATGTTGCGACTGCCCAGTTTGTATATCTAAAGATCCGCGTAACAAGCGTTTACGTTCGTCTATTCTTGTTCGACAAAGTGGTCATACGATTCTGGTCGACACCTCCACAGACCTGCGACAACAGTGCCTGCTCTATGGCATCAAAAAAATCGATACCGTTCTCTACAGCCATCATCATGCCGATCATGTTCATGGAATCGATGAGCTACGCAGTTTTAATTTTTTTAATAAAACTCAATTGCCCGTATATGGCAACGCCCAAACCCTGTTCAACCTGAAAAAAAACTTCAGCTATATTTTTGGAGAGGCTGAGCAGATAGGGGGCGGCATTCCACAACTGACACCCGAAATATTAGAAAATAAGACTTACCAGTTCGGCGATATCCCTGTCACCCCTCTCGATATTCAGCACGGAAAGCTGATCATCAATGGGTTCCGTTTTAAAGACTGCGCTTATATTACCGACTGCAGTGGCATCCCCGATACCACGCGGAAAAAACTAAAAGGTCTGAAAGTTCTCATTTTGAATGCCCTCGGCTACAAGCCTCACCCCACGCATTTCAATCTCAACCAAGCTCTAGAGGCTATCGCCACCCTTAAACCAGAACGAGCCATTCTGACCCATATCAATCATTATTATGATTTTGAAAAAGTGTCACAAGAACTGCCAGAAGGAGTTGAGTTGGCAGTCGATGGAATGCGGCTGGACGTCTAACCTTGTTTTGCTACAGGCCTTGGTCACTCGCAATGCACGGGGTTCAGTCTAAATCAAAATCTCTTAGAGGTTTCTCCCCCGATTTGTCCACATGTTTTTGTGATTCCTTAAAAATTTCATCGAGAACTCGCCCCCGCTCCTTCAGGTTCTCGCTATTTTTTTTAAAAATATTTTCCTGCTCCTTTTTCTGATTTTCTAAGTCTTTCACCATATCCGTGAGAGAAGCTACTGGCTTGACTTTTCTTTCTTCCCAGATCACCTCACCAGTTTTTTTATCCACCTGAAGTGTTGTTTCGCAACAGGGGCAGATAATCTCAAGTTTTTTTGATCCCATCATCAAATCCAAAGCAACAACATTAATAACTTGCCTCCTTAGTAGGAAGCCGTTATTAATTATATCAGAAATATAAATTACGATAAATAATAGAGGGATGCATGAAAGGATATTTCATTACAGGAACCGACACCAACGTAGGCAAAACCATCGTCACCGCCTGCCTGACCGCTCTGTTCAAAGATCGAGGTGAAAATGTCGGAGTGATGAAACCCATTGAAACCGGTGTTGACCCCGAGTGCAACTCTTCAGCCAATTCCGATGCCAAGTTTTTGATGGAGGTCAGCGGCACGCAAGACAGCCTAAATGAAGTCTGCCCCTACCAGCTAAAAACACCCGCTTCTCCCTATCAAGCATCCAAAATCTCAGGACAGAAAATCAACCCTGCAAAAATATTGAATGCATTTCGGGCATTGCAGGCCAAACACTCCCTGACGCTGGTGGAAGGCGTAGGCGGCCTCATGGTACCGATAACCCAGCGCTACACGATTGCCGACCTAGCTTTAGAAATGCAGTTACCACTGATCATTGTCAGCCGCGTACAAATAGGTACGCTGAACCACACCTTGCTAACCATCAACGCCGCCCGACAACATGGCCTTAAAGTTAAAGGCGTAATCCTCAATCCGTCCAATAATCAAGCCTTGAATATCGTGGAAGAACAGCAAGGCTCCTTGATCGAAGAACTCTCCGATACCCCCATCCTCGGTACCTGCCCCTTTGTCGAAAATGTTTCGAGTGCAAGCATCGAAAGAAACCTAAAAACGTTACAAAACGAATTCGCCAAAACGTCAATATAATTGGTGCTCTCGTGCAAAAGTACAACCCAATACGGTAAATTAGAGTTCTGATTTACGGGTCTGCCTGATTCAGATTTTAAATTCGTAGCCTTTTTCTCGGTGGGTGATGATATGCCGGGGAGTCTGTGGGGCTTTCTCAAAATATTTACGCAAGCGAGCTACAAAGTTATCCACAGTGCGGGTTTCAGTCTGCGGGTCATAACCCCAAACTTTTTCCAACAATTCCTCACGCGTCACAACCGTGTCCTTTTTGGTCACCAGCAGTTTCATCAACAAGGCTTCTTTTGCTGTCAGGTAAAATTCGCCTGAGCAACCCTTGGCTTTGCCACTGGCAAAGTTGATCCACATATCCCCAAACTGAAAAACCTCTTGATCGTGCACAGGTTCTTTGTACCATTCCCAACGACGCAGGATGCCTTTGACCCGCAACAAAAGTTCGGGCAAATGAAAGGGCTTGGTTAAATAATCGTCGGCCCCGGCTTTCAACCCCATTTCCCGATCTTCATCTGTGGATTTGGCAGATAACATCAAAATTGGGAAGCGCATATCTCGATTGCGAATTTTCCTCGCCACTTCCAAGCCGCTTAATTTTGGAAGCATGATATCAAGAACCATCAGGTCAAAGTCTTCTTCGCCCAACAAATCCAGAGCAGACTGACCGTTGTCGGCAAGGGTGACGAGATAGCCCTCTCGTTCCAAGTTAAACTGTAGGCCTTTGGCAAGATGCGCTTCGTCTTCGACGACTAGAATTTTCTTTCTATCATTCTTCATCATTCATCTCGTTAAGATAATCTCAAACTTCGACTTCACAACTGAGCGGAAGCCGAACAGAAAATACCGATCCTTTTCCTCTACCTAGGCTTGAAACTTTCAGTTGACCTTTATGATATTTTATAATTTCACTGGAAATAAATAAACCTAACCCAGCGCCTTCAATATTTTGTGTGTCTTCATTCTGCACTCGGTAGAATTTTCTGAAAATTTTCTTCAGATCTTTTTTATCAAAACCAAAGCCCTGATCTTCAAAATTCACCTCCCAGTATTTCCCATTTTTATGAAGATAGATACTCAGTGTCGAACCTCTGGGTGAATAGCGAATCGCATTACTAATAAGATTATTGAATACCATGCTCAAAGCTCTTTGGTCTAGGTTCAAGGTAGGAGAAGCCTCAATTTCTAATTTCACCCTGCAATTCTTTTCTTCAAACTGACGTTTGTAACCTTTGACCACTTCTCGGAGAAACGACCCTAGATCAACGGGCTGAAACTGCATGGCCATGCTCTTGGGGTCGGCCTTGCTCGATTGTAAAATATTATCGATTAAACCCGAGAGACGCTGTGTGTCATACAGCATGGTTTCGACAAAATCCTTTTCTTCCTCACGGGTTACATCCTGATATTTTAAGGTTTCAAGGTAGAGCTGGATGGAAGCAAGCGGGGACTTCAACTCATGCGAAACACTGGCAACAAAATTGCTTTGCATCTGATTCAATCGACTCTGCTTGTTCCAATATACAAAGATCACATAGACCCCTGCCAGAATCAGGAGCATCAGAAAACAACCTTCAAACAAGATCAGCCATTGAATCTCAGCGGTGAATAAATCTGGACGGATTTTCTGGGCAAATTCCTTTATTGCCAGATTATTTTCCAGATACCAGTTGATCCAGACCGCCATGAGTACGATCCAAGCGATCTGAACCCCAATAAACACCATGATCGGGTGAAACAACGTGCGTAATCGACTCATTGCGTCCTCTCAACCGCTTCATTTCTCATACAAGCACCTGCTTATTTATACCACTCTACCAAGCCCTAAGGCTAAATAGAAAGGCTAATTATCAACATCCAGAAATATCATTATTTTCGTATAAAGACCGCGTTCAAATTCGGCATTGTCAATATTTTGGGACAAAGTAACCTTAAACAAACCAAATAAATAGGCTCAGAGTTTTTCTCTAATCCCATAAAAAAGGAATATTTTTATACAGTTATTGATCCCTTATAAGTAGCAAAGGTTTTTAATACTACTGGAGACATTGTGAACGACCCTCCTGAAAGTCAAAAATATCATATTCTTGTTCTCAACAACGAGCCTAGGATTCTTGAGCTTATACGAATTTTATTGGTAAAGGAAAATTATAAGGTCATCGTCAAGGAAAGTATTGTCGAGGCAGTTGAATATGTCAAAACGCATAACAACACAGCCCTCGCCATTTCATATCACTGCGAAGATATGATAAAGGGGTCGGATTTCTTGCAACAAATCGCTATCATCTCCCCCAATACCGTCCGCTATATGACAAACTGTTGCTTGCCGCAACAAATATTGAAACAGCTCATAGGTGATAACACCATTCAACTGCACTCCAAAATGCCCTTTAGTCTTAATGAGGTGACAAAAAACGTTGCTCTCGGTTTACAACTTTATGAGAAAAACATTGCAAAATAAGACCTTCCAACCCCTTAATTATTTTCTTCAAAGTAGCCGCCAGCCTCAACGTATCGTCAAAATGATTATTATTCATGCAGATATTACATAAGTTTTACAAATGGTATCACTCACCTACGATATTATAGAGTTGTTAAAAAACCTTTATAAAGAGGATCTTTTCTATGACCAGTGACTCCACTGAGAATTACAAACTAAAATTCAACCCCACTGCCACAGCCGTACTGGCCCTCGTGCATGGCATGGCATTGTTTGCTTTTTTTCCGTTCGCATTTTCTTGGAGTGCGGTCGCGGTGATGTTCTTTCTCTACTGGGTCACCGCATCACTGGGTATCTGCCTCGGGTTCCACCGATATCTGACCCATCGAGGTTTTGCCGCCCCCAAATGGGTTGCAAATACCATCGTTTTGTTTGGGACATTGGCTTGCCAGAATGGTCCCATCAAATGGGTTGGGCAACACCGCATCCACCATGCCGGTTCCGATACACCGGAAGACCCGCATAGTGCTAAAAAAGGTTTCTGGTGGGCGCATCTAAATTGGATGTTTTTCACCCATTCTAGATTTGATGACGAGCAAGTTCTTCTCGATTACACCAAAGATTTTCACGAGGATAAATTTTTTAAATTTCTCGACAAATATTTCATTTTAGTACAAGTCGCCTTCGGTCTCATTCTACTCGCCATTGGCGGTTTTCCTTGGGTGGTTTGGGGAGTGTTTGTTCGTCTGGTAGTGACTTATCACTCCACTTGGCTTGTGAACAGCGCCGCGCATTGTTTTGGTTATGTGACCTTTCCTCTGAAAAATGATCTCTCCACCAATTGCTGGTGGGTAGGCCTTTTGGCTTGGGGCGAAGGTTGGCATAATAACCATCATGCATTTCCAAAATCGGCTCGACATGGCTTACGCCCTTGGGAAATTGATATGACCTGGTGGGCTATTTGTGTGTTGGAAAAACTGGGCCTTGCCAAAGATATTAAAGTCGCTCAGTTGATTCCCAACCCAAACCGCGATGACAAAGAAGCCCCGGCTTTTATCGGTAAAATTGTCACTCAGGCGGCCTGACTTGTTCTCTCACTATTAAATAAAAAGCCGCGCTCTTCTCTTACAGGGCGTGGCTTTTTTTATGCTTCCTGAAAATCAAACTCCACATGATAGCCCGAATATTTGCGCAGGTTGATCACTCGAGTCTCAAAAATTAAGTATTGCCCCTTGATGCCCGTCAAGCGATCTGTGAACTCGGGGACTTTATCCAAGTTATGACTGCTGATTTTTTCAGGCACTGAATCGACCGGATACACCAACGATTGAATTTCGCCATCTCGCACCGCATAGTTCTTTAAGGACTCGGGGAATAACTCTTGCGCCTCTTCACGCAAGGCAAGTAGATCAGCCTCTTCCACTTCCCCCTTAAGCATTTTGCGCCAATTTGTTTTATCCGAAAAATGTTTCGCCACCGCCACTTCTATCTGCCCTGACAGAAGCCTCTCTGGAACTTTGGCGATGATCACCCCCTTGACCGCCCCTTGATCTATCCAACGCTCAGGAATATTATAATGCCGAGTGATGCCGACCTTCACGCCACTAGTCAATGAAAGATACACATAGTGGTCGATCTTACAATGCGTGCGCCAGAACTCACGGTCTGCCTCATTGCCTGTCTCGTGAACGCATAGTTCGGGACGAACCGAACACAAAGCGTTTCCCGGTAGGTCTCTAGCGCAGACAAAACAATGACCTTGCTGGTAAGATTTTTTGGTTTTTCGCCCACATTCGATGCAGGTAATGGTTCCTAACCATTTTATCTTCACAGGTTTTCCTACCTGCGAGTTGATGGGATAAGATTTGTTATCCAGATTCAAAAAATACTGAATCGGTTTGTGAGCTTCGACATTCATCTTGCGAAGCTGGCCCGTAATATTCATTCAAACATCTCCATAAATTAACGCTCCTTGTTCTGCTCTGATTTGCTTATAAAATGATCCAAGGCACCTACCGCCAATAAGACGCTTGCCACCACCGTAGCCGAATCAAAAATCAGGAAACTACCGATAAATAGAAGAAAGTATAAAAAAATCCTCAGATTTTGTTTTTGATTTTTAAAACTCATACAAAGATTATAAAGCACCTGCTCGCCCACCGCAAAACCTGCCGAAGCCGCTTACAGCTTTCAAAATATAAAATAATTTTAGCCACCAAGTTTAAGCGGCATTCCTAACAAAATATTTGGCATATGCAAAACACGGCCTCCTAGACCATTGCATCACATGCACACTAAAAACCGCTGAAAAATCAATGTCTTTACACTACTAGGCTATAAAAACCCGTAACTCCTTTTAAAGTTGACACAATTGGGACAATTGAAACTTTGTTTAGGTTTACATTTTAATGTAGAATTTGAATAGGGGAGAACAAATAAAAAATATCCGAAATCAGATACAGAATTGTTAACTCTTTTATTTGTTTCATTATGAGCTTAATTGATATTCAAGATTTAATAAAACAAAACGAGCCTCTCGCTTCACTTCCCAATACTTTTTATAAATTGCGGGAGGTTGTCGAGGATCCCAACTGCGATTTTGACGACATAGCTGAAATAATCAGCATCGACCCGTCTCTCACCCTCCGTCTTTTAAAAATTGTCAACAGCGCATTTTATGGGTTGCGTGGAGAAGTGGATACCATTTCTCATGCAATGGGAATCGTAGGCACCGAGCAACTGATGCAGTTGGTTCTGGCCACCACCGTGGTGGGGCAATTTAAAGATATTCCTAAAGATATTTATGACATGGAATATTTCTGGAAACATAGTGTCGCCTGTGGCTTGTCTGCCCGCGCAATTCAAGAAACACGTGGCGAAAATGATGGTGAATTCTTTTTTGTGGCAGGGCTTCTGCACGATATCGGTCGTTTGGTGATGTGCCTGAAGGTTCCCGATCAATTTAGGCTGGTTTTGGATTTCGCCAAAAAAAGTGGCGACCGTTGGCATAAAGCTGAAGCCAAATATTTTGGCTTTGACCATGGCGCAGTCGGAGGCGCGCTTCTTAGAGCTTGGGGCCTTCCTGAACGAGTTCAAATGCCTGTCGCGCATCATCATTTTCCCTCATCGGCTGACAATTTTTCTCTTGAAGCCTCTGTCGTTCACCTAGCAGATCGAATCAGCCACCAAATTCTTTTAAGCCCTAACCGGAAACCAGAGCCCTCTGACTACGACAAAAAAGCATGGGATGCCGTTCAACTGTCTGAGTCCAAACACCTCTC
>JABIYR010000089.1 GCA_018702695.1 Nitrospina sp.
CCGGCCGAAGCCGGGTAGGCTGTGTATTTTCTGCGGCACTTTCCTTAAGGTCACCCTCACTCCGCGTTACGGAGTATCCTGCCCTGTGGAGCCCGGACTTTCCTCTCTTCCGGCCATAAAGCCGAAACAGCGGTCACCCGGTTTACTTCGGCGTTGCGGCTTCTGGAGTCTCGTCCCAATATAAAAATCGTAGGCAATTGGAGCATTGTTGTATCGATTCGCCCACTTTAACATTGATCGCCATTTGCGGTAAAATTTGCTGGAAACAACCCTGACAAATATTTTCTTTCAGCACCACCACGGCCCTGCCATCACGAGCCTTTAAAACTTTTTCATAGCGTTGCAAAACCACTGCTTCAATCTCAGCCTTGATCACGTCACGTTTTTCGACCAAAACTTGCAACTCTTGCTTCATTCGTTTTAGCTCGGCTTCCTTATTCGCTTGGTATTCCTGAAAAAGGTCGCTCTCACCTTTGAATATTTTTTCTATTCCGGGAAATTCCTTTTGCTTCTCTTCAAGGATTTCCATGATTTCCAACTCTTGATCTTCCAGACCAGAAACCTTTTCTTTAATCGCATCGACTTCCATATTGATCGCGGTATATTCTTTGTTAGTTTTTACCGCAGGCAACTTGATCTTCGCTTTAGCCATATGATCATTTTCGCCCTGCACTTTTGCTTCAAGGTCCTTACGTTTTTTCTTCAAGGCATCCAACTCTTCTTTAGCCGTTGATAGAATTTTTCTCTTCTCTTCAAGTTCGGCACGACCGCCATCTACCTGCGCAGGAATATCATCGAGCAACTCGTTATGCTCAATAATTTCATCATCCAAAGTTTGCAGGAGAATTAGTTGCTGGAGTTGGAGTTTGGGGGAAGCACTCATTATCGAAGTCTCTAATTGTTGGCTTGAACCCGAATGTAGCATGGGCTTGAAAAGGATTGCAAATGAATCCAAAAATCACTCAAATCATAAAAATCTTGCAGGAACTGGTTCTACCTTAGCGTCGCCAGCACTCAGACTGCCATACAAAAAAAATCAGGCTGTCTTGCGAGAGTGCCAATAAACAAGAAATACACTGGCGATAAAAATAGACGAATAGGTACCAATGATAACACCCACCAGCAAAGCAAAGGAAAAGTCGTGAATGATTTCACCACCAAATAAGAACAGAGCAATCACCACCAATAATGTTGTACCAGAAGTCAGCAATGTACGGCTCAACGTCTGGTTAATGCTGGCATTAATGATATCCTCTAACGTGTTCTTTCCTTTACGACGCAGATTTTCTCGAATACGGTCAAAAACAACAATGGTATCGTTTAGGGAGTAACCAATGATAGTTAGAAATGCCGCCACGATCACCAGAGTGAACTCTTTGTCTAAAAGTGAAAACGCTCCCATCGTCACCAGCACATCATGAACCAAAGCGATGATTGCGGCAATGGCATATTGCAACTCAAACCGCCAAGAAATATAAAGAACAATTCCTATGATGGCGTAAACAATGGAAAGCATGGCCTTCTCTCGCAAATCACGACCCACTTTAGGCCCCACCATTTCAACTCTTGCAACGGTGATATCTTCTTTATTAAATTTTGCCCCGAGGCTGTCGCGAACTTTAGACCCCACGGCCTCAAGTTTTTCTTCAGAGCGTTGGACACGAATGAGAATATCGCGTTTCGAGCCGAACTCCTGAATCGTGCTTTCTCCCAAGCCTACAGATTTCAACCCATCACGAATTTCATCAATATTGGGCGCGGTTTTAAACTGCAACTGAATCAAGGTTCCACCGGAGAAGTCGATGCCATACTTCAACCCTCCCGAAAAAATCACAGAACCCATACCCACCAGTATTAAAATCCCTGAAATGGCCAACGCCATTTTTATTTTGCCCATGAAGTCGATATGGGTATCGCTATTAATGATCTTCATATATTAAATACTTAATTTATCCAGTTTTCTCTGGTTCATAGTTAAGTCAAAAATAACTCGACTCACAAAGACAGCCGTAAACATACTCGCGGCAATGCCTATACATAAGGTAATGGCAAAGCCCTTAATCGGCCCGGTGCCAAATTGAAACAACACCACTGCCGCAATGAAGGTGGTTATATTTGCATCCACAATAGTGCGGAAGGCTTTAGAAAACCCAGCATCGATAGCGGCCCGCACTGTTTTACCAATTCTAATTTCTTCTCGGATTCTCTCAAACACCAACACGTTCGCATCAATGGCCATTCCCACAGTCAGAATGATTCCAGCGATTCCCGGTAGGGTTAAAGCCGCGCCAAAGTAAGCCAACGCTCCGGCAAGGAGAACAATATTGAGAGACAACGCTGTCACAGCAATGATGCCGGATAGCTTGTAATATAAAGCGATGAAAATCACGACAAGAACCCCTCCATATATAATGGAAGTGATTCCTTTTTCGATGGAATCTTTACCTAAAGAAGGCCCTACTGTTCTATTTTCGAGGATCACAACCGGCGCAGGCAATGCTCCGGCACGAAGAATGATAGCCAAATCTCGGGCCTCTTCTGATGTGAATCGCCCGGTGATCTGCGCCCGCCCGCCAGGAATTTCATCCTGAATGACAGGAGCCGAATACACGTTGCTGTCTAAAACAATGGCCAGACGTTTTTTGATATTCTCACGCGTCACCTGTTGAAAAATCATGGCTCCAACGCTATTAAAATTCAGCGCCACATACGGCTCGTTGAAATCTGTATCAAAACGAATCTCGGCACCCGTCAACGTTTCGCCCGTCAAAACCGCGCGTTTCTTTAGAAGAAAGGGTTCTTTCGTGACTTCTCCGGTTTCCTTATTTTCCACCCGCTGATACAAAATTTCAGAATCTTCAGGCACATTTCCTGCCAAGGCCGTTTGTAGACTGTTTTCTTCATCTAATAATTTGAATTCAAGACGCGCCGTTTTGCCAATCAGGTTGATGGCTCGCTCTGGGTCTTTCACGCCTGGCAACTGCACCAGAATCCGCCTGACACCCTGAGCCTGAATGGTTGGCTCTGAAACACCAAACTGGTCGACTCGGTTACGAATCGTTTCCAACCCTTGGCTCACAGCATTCTCTTCGATTTGTTTGATCTGGTCGGCACTCATCTGGTAGACCAAGCCAAGCCCATCGGAGTCTTCACCGCTCAGGCTTAAAAAGGAATAACTCTCCAAAACCTTTTTAACTGGGGGAAGGTCCAGCGTGTCCACCATGCGGATGTTGATCTTTTGGCCATCATGAATGGCTTTGATACGATCCACTTCCAGATCATCATCGGAGATATCTCTCTTAATATCATCAACCAGTCGTTCTAGACTTGCTTCTACCGCCTTTTCAACCTTGACCTCAAGTAAGAGGTGCATCCCACCCTGAAGATCCAGCCCCAGGGATATTTTTTCCTTCAGAGGATACGCCAACCATACAGCGCCAAATACGACAGCGAGTATCAAGGGAATTTTCCATTTCAGATCCCTATACATTATAAGAACTCATACCTCGATTTAAGCATTCTTACCACCAATAGAGGAGCGATTAATTTTAACCCGAACATTATCAGCAATTTGTAACATCACGGTATCGTCTTTCAGTTTCTTAATCGTTCCGTGAATACCGCTCAGGGTCACAACGGTATCGCCTTCTTTCAACTCATCGATCATTTTTCGTGCTTCTTTCTGTTTTTTCTGTTGCGGTCTAATGAGAACAAAATAAAAGATCATGAACATCATGATCATAGGTGGCAATAATGACAATAAACTCCCGCCCCCTTGTTCCGCTCCATTCGCGGGTGGAGCCATAGCAAATGCTAAATCAAGCATGAATGAATTCCTGAATAATGAATCTTTTGATAAGCCAAAAGTGTAGTTTTTATCAAATCCCATGCCGTTTGTCAAACCGACACCCAGCATTTATACCAACCCATCAACACCTTACAAGATCAGCCGGTTAAAGAATCGCACTTCCTCAGATTCCAAGGTTTAATAAAACTTATCCTTCTTAACACTTCCTTCATTAGTCATTTCATAATAAAGAGTATGAAACTCTTCGGTGTTCAACTCTGGGTTGCGCAACATTTCAAGTTGCTTGGGGGTGATATCAACTTCCGACATTTTATCCCATGCAGATGTGGCAATAGCTACATAATTGGGCGGGTTGAGTGGGCGTAAAATCAAATGTTCTATGTTGTCATTAAATTCCAGCGCAATATCAATCACCATGCGTGCGTCTTCAGCGCTGACACCACTGCCAATGGCAATATTAGTCGGAGGGTGGCCATTGCCACGTCGCCAGAACTGAATGGTGTGATGCAACACTTTCAGAGACTTGGATTTCAGAAACTTCTTGATCTCCTTTTTCTGTTTTTTATGTTTATGGCCCAACCAAAGCTCGATGGTGCAAACCGTTGTTTTTGAAGTATCACAAGGAGGTTTGTAAGTTGAAGGCGGGAACAAATACTCTTTCGAAACCGCCAAAGACGTCCCACCTAGAACAACAAAAAACCCCAATAAACATATTGCCGAAATCATTAACCGTTTCATTTCTACTCCTGTTTCTGGTTCTAATTGTACGAATGATTGACATTGTAATGCATTTATTCCCCAATTAAAAAAATACCTGCACCCACCGCTCGATATAAATTATATTTACATTAAAATATGAAAATGAATATATAAGTTTACTTAATGAAAAAAAATACTCCCAATGTAAACCTCTAACTCATTTATTTACATGGCCTAATATATCCTCATAAGTTCTGGCATAAACATTGCTAGTACGATAGTATTTTATATAAAGGTTCACTGATAGCATTTGCCCCAAACTTGCCCTGCTTTCCTCGGGATGAATTATGACTGAAAGTATAAAAATAAAAAACCCGCAGAAAATCAAAACCCTCATCCTGACCACCTTGTTCACTCTCGGCATTCTGGTATCTATTGGGTTTTGGGGAGTGCGGCAAGTGGAAGAAGAAACCAAATCCAACCTAGCCGAATATTTACAGACCTCACTCAACTCAAACATAAAGATTCTCCAGTTTTGGATGACTGAAAAAAAACTGGATGCCGAAGTCCTCGCATCGGAATCTGACATTCAGGAAAAAATCTTTCACCTCGTCAAACTTTCTGAGAAAAAAACAGTCACCGCAAAAGAATTATTGGCCACAAAAGAACTCACCGGGTTGCGAAAACAACTCGGCTTAACCAGTAAAAAGTATGGTTTTGTGGGGTTCGTGATTTTCAATAAAGCCGGGCTACAGATTGGCGCCCTGTTAGACCATGCTGTGGGGTCTGATGCATTGAAAGATCGATCCAATTTCTTTAAGCGGTCGCTCCAAGGCAAGACCGTTGTATCCCAACCCTTTAAAGCGGAAATTGGGTTGCCCGACGTGAATGGAGTCATGCACAAAAATTGGCCCACCATGTTTGTGTCCACTCCTGTTAAAAATCAAGCTGGAGATATCAAAGCCGTTCTAGCCTTTCGCATACGACCCGAAATTGAATTCTCTGAGCTATTCTATGGCAATCGGTTTGGCAAATCTGGCGAGACTTATGCTTTTTCCTTAGAAGGCATGATGCTTACAAATAGCCGTTTCAACCAGAGCCTTCGGCGTTGGAAGCTCATTCCGCAGAGCCCCTCTAGCCTTTCGATCCTGAATGTTCAGGTTCGCGATCCGCAGATAAATATCACTGAAGGCATAAAACCCAGCCTGCCTCAAAAAGACTGGCCACTGACTCAAATGGCGGCCAGTGCCATGCTGGGGGAAACTAAAGTTCAAACACAACCTTATAACGATTATCGCGGGATCCCCGTTGTTGGAGCTTGGGCTTGGATACCAGAATTTGACCTAGGAATCGCTTCAGAAGTTGATGCCTCTGAAGCCTTGCAACCCTTACACAGCTTAAAAACATCTTTTTACATACTTTTTGGCTTTCTTAGCTTGGCCTCTTTTATGGGGATTCTTTTTAGATCCAAACAAGTCAATGCCGAAGAGGTACAGTATCAGAAAGAACAGAAGACACTCGATGAGAAACTCAAAAATCAAATCATTCTGGACAATGTTGTCGATGCCATCATCACCATTGATGAACAAGGAGCCATCCTCAGCTTTAATCAAGGCGCTAGAAACCTTTTTCAATACGAACTCGACCAAGTAGAAGGGCGTAATGTGAAAATGCTTATGCCCGACCCCTATCACAGCGAGCATGATGATTACCTACAACGCTATCTAACGACCCAGTCTCCGCATATTATTGGGATCGGGCGCGAAGTAATCGGGTTAAAAAAAGACGGCTCCGAATTCCAAATGGATCTTGCTGTCAGCCAAGTGAACCTGCATGACCGCGTAATCTTCACCGGAATCATCCGCGATATCAGTCAACGCAAGGAATTTGAAGGCGCATTGATTGAAGCCAAGAAAATGGCCGAAGATGCCAGTCAGTCAAAAGGGGATTTTCTCGCCAATATGAGTCATGAAATCAGAACTCCGATGAATGGCATTATCGGGCTGACCCACCTTGCCATGAAAACGGAACTGACCCCGGTGCAACACGATTATTTGAAAAAAATCGACAGTTCTTCGCAAAACCTGCTGACCATCATCAATGACATTCTTGACGTCTCTAAAA
Organism: Nitrospina sp.; assembly: GCA_018702695.1. GTDB lineage: Bacteria > Nitrospinota > Nitrospinia > Nitrospinales > VA-1 > LS-NOB. The sequence continues at coordinate 6,632 of JABIYR010000089.1, forward strand.
TAGAAGCTGGGAAATTAGACATTGAGGAAACAGAGTTCAATCTCGACAAGGTGTTAGAGGGGGTTTCCGATGTTTTGCATACAAAAATCATGGAAAAAGGTCTCGAGTTTAATTTCAACCTTGCCCCCGAGGTCCCCAGAAACTTGCTAGGAGACCCTGTAAGACTCAGTCAGATTCTTACCAACCTGACCAGTAATGCTGTCAAATTCACAGAAAAAGGGACAATCACCATTTCCATTAAAGTTTTGCAACAAACGCAAGACATTCTGAAGCTTGAATTTTCGGTGCAAGACTCCGGCATCGGTTTGTCGGAGCTTCAAATCAGCAAGCTCTTCAAACCCTTCAACCAGGCAGACAGTTCAACCACTCGCAAATTTGGTGGCACAGGCCTAGGCCTAACGATCGTTAAAAAACTGATTTTACTGATGAATGGAGATATTCGTATTGAGAGCCAGTTGGGAGAAGGCAGTGACTTTATTTTCGATATTGAACTCAAACCTTCGCTAAAAAAAGAAGTGCCTCTACCTATCGAAAAGGATTCCCCAAAGCTACGCATTCTGGTCATCGATGATAGCCCATTCATGCGTGATATTTTGGTGGCCATGCTGAAGACCTTAAAATTTGAAACCGACGTTGCACCGCTCTATTCGACAGGCTTGGAAATGCTGAAAACCACTGACCGCCCTTATGACCTCGTCATCATCGACAATAAATTGCCCGATGCCACCGGAGCAAAAGTCTGCCCTGAAATTAGAAGCATCTATCCCGATAAAGACACAAAAACGATTTTAATTTCCGGTTTCTCGGAAGAAGATATTTTAAAAGAAATTGACACCGCTGAGTTTGACGGTTTTTTACATAAGCCAATTACGCTCTCCTCCCTCCTGAATATGATTCAGCATGTTTTAGGTTTTCAGACATCGAAAGAAAAAATTGTCATCCAGTCGCAAGAACCCGAGGTGCAAAATCTGGACTCTATTCGTGGTGCCAGAATTCTTCTGGTCGAAGACAACCCAATCAACCAACAGATAGGGGTAGAAATATTGCAAGGTGCGGGCCTGACTGTCAGTCTCGCTGAAAACGGGCAGGATGCGGTGGAAGCGGTCAAGCAGAATGAATTCGACACCGTACTGATGGACATTCAAATGCCCATCATGGATGGCTATCGCGCTACCCGCGAAATACGTGCCTTAGCCCAGTTTAAAGACTTGCCCATCATTGCAATGACCGCAAACGCAAGTGCCGCAGATCGAAAAAAAGCTTTTGACTGCGGCATGAATGGGCATATTGCCAAACCCGTCAACCCCAACAAATTAATCGAAACCTTGGTAGAAACAATTTCTTTAGGTGTCACCGTCTCGGCAACAAAGCAGGAAAACCCCAATACAAAGACTTCTGAGTTGAAGCCCATCCCCGGCTTAGACCTGGTAGACGGCCTTCACCGTGTCGGGTTTAATGAAGACTTATATAAAAGTCTACTCATTCAGTTTGCCAGTAGCAAAGCCAGGGTGCTGGAAAAACTCGATGAGGCAGTACAGCGAGAAGATTTGAAAAAAGCGGGAGAATTACTCCATAGCCTAAAGGGCGTGGCGGGAAATATAGGAGCCAAAGACCTTGCCAGCAAAGCCACTCAACTGGAAAATAAACTCAAAAAGGCAGAAGTTGACTCTGAGTACAACGCTTTGCTTCTTTCCGCCAAACAGTCCCTGCGTCTCACGCTAGAAGGCATAGCACTTTTGGAACAAAAACATTCTTCACCAGAAATTAAAATTACCCAACCCCTCCCTGATTACGATAAACTAAGCCCATTTATAAAAGTATTGGAAGATTATATTTCCGATAATAATATGCAGGCTAGGGATTATTTAGAATCCATTGAGGAAACTTTTAAAGAAACCCCGATCAAGGATTTTCTCAGCCCGGTGAAAAAACATTTAAACCAGTTCAATTTTTCTCAAGCCACGATATCGCTTGCAGAGATTTCGAATGAATTAAAAAAATAAGAATGAACCAACCCAACCCTAATTCACAACAAACTGTCTTAATCACCGATGACAACCCGGAAAATATTTTCTTTTTAGGTGAGATTCTAAAAAAGCATTACAACGTCAAAGCCGCTACCAACGGTGATGAGGCTTTGCGCATTTTATGGGGCAAAAACCCGCCAAGTCTCGTGCTGATGGATGTCGTCATGCCTGAAATGGATGGGTTTGAGGTATGCCGTCGCTTGAAAAGCAGACCTTCTTCACAAAATATTCCAGTGATTTTTGTCACGGCGTTGGATGAGACGATCGACGAAACCAAAGGCTTTGAAGCGGGTGGGGCCGACTACATCAGAAAACCCTTTCAGCCCTCTACCGTTCTTGCACGTGTCAAAACTCATCTGGCGATATATGACCAGAATCGCGTTTTGGAAGAAAAAGTCATTGCGCGCACTCAAACCCTTGCCAAACGCTCCCAAGACCTCAGTGACACGCAAGATGTGACCATTTTCGCCATGGCAACGCTGGCAGAGTATCGTGACAATGAAACGGGAACGCATATTCTGAGAACTCAGCGTTATGTAAAAGTGCTCGCCACTTACCTGATGGGTTTAGATAAATATAAAGACCAGTTAAACCCTGCGATAGTGGAGCTTCTTTATAAATCTGCCCCCATGCATGACATCGGTAAAGTGGGTGTGTCCGATAATATTCTACTCAAACCCGGCAAGCTGACTCACGATGAGTTTGACGAAATGAAAAAACACACGACTTATGGGTTAGAAGTGATCGTCAAGGCAGAAAAATCGCTCGGAGTGGACCCCAAAACCTCTTTTTTGCGCTTTGCCAGAGAGATCGCCTACACACATCAAGAGAAATGGGATGGCTCAGGCTACCCAGAGGGAATTAAAGGCGAAGAAATTCCTTTATCAGGGCGAATCATGGCCATTGCCGATGTCTACGATGCCCTGATCAGCAAACGGGTTTACAAACCAGCGCTGACCCACAACGCCACGGTGAAAATTATCGAACACGGGAAGGGAACCCATTTCGACCCCGACGTAGTCAAGGCCTTTCATGAGGTCAAAGAAGAATTCCGCAAAATTGCTTTGCATTTTGTTGAGAATGAAGAAGAAAGAGCCGCCTTAGAATCCTCAGAATAACCGCCTCCATTTTTTCAAATTCCCCCTAAAACACGATTCAACCCCTGAAAACCTTTGTTTTTCCACTAAATAAAAATATTCACTTTTTACTAAAGTTCCTCAACTTATTGTCGATAGGTACTTTGAGGACAACTTTATCTGAAAGGAATCGCATTATGACACCAGTCAGTTCTGGTTCAGCACAAGGGGTGAGTGCTCAATATCAAACAGCGGCTCTCAAAACAGCACAAAATAGTCAAAAACAAGAAGGCGAAGCGGCTGTTTCTCTAATTCAAGATGCAGCCGAAGCAGTCGAGCATTCTATACCTTCAGGAAAAGGCGGTAGCGTTGATGTCACAGCTTAAAAATAGAATCGGGTAGTTGACCGGCTCATTTTTTTGTGACTCTAATTACTGGAAATAGCTCTAAGTTTTGCAATGACTTCATCCCGCTTGTCCACCGACAAGCGGGATTTTTTATTCTGCTCGATATAGGGAATCAATGATTTCAGGTTGATGACATAGGCTCCAAAATATACCATCAATCTCGCTCGCGTAAAAACCACCAGCGGAATAAACCAAACCGGCCCGGTTATTTTTTCCAAGGCATTAATATGCTTGCGGTTTTCCCATAAGGGGTTGTAAAGAATTTCCCGGCTCGGCTTGAGTTGCCATTCCCTCTCCCCTTCTTTTCCAAACAGCTTTCCCGCTTCTGTTTTGACAGTGATGACCACCACGCCATAAATAGAAACTACCACATGCCTCACATGACTCATCCCTAGGTCAGCAGAAACCACCACATCAGACAAAACGGTATATTCAGCGCCCAATTTTCCTAGCCCGTCTTGAACAATTTTAGGGTTTCCAGCTATACGGTGTTGCCTGCTCTGGCGAACAAATATCACGGCCCCCAATATCAGCACGAAGGCAATAATCGGGGTTCCATAGGCCAAAAGAAAAGCATCCATACCTTGAGGGGGTTAAAAATTAAAAGGGTTCGGTGGCTCAAAACTCTGGGACGCGGCTTCTTCTTTCGGTGCCTCTTCGACAGCACAAGACTCCAATTTCATGCCCGATGCTTCGGGGAAAAATTGGGGCGATCGTGTTTGCGCCAAACCCTCAACTTTTTCTCGCTCTGAACGAAACCGTTCCAGGTTGGTAAGAGTGCTTGCCCCGCGTTCGGGAAGGTTACCAAGCACCGACTCTGCCGCTCTGCGGCCAAAAACGGTGATATCGAGCAATGAATTGCCCATCAATCGATTTTTTCCATGCAACCCACCGGTCACCTCTCCGCACGCCCAGAGACCAACTCGGTCTGTCCTGCATTGCGTGTCCACTCGAATGCCGCCATTTTGATAATGCAGAGTGGGATAAATCAGGATCGGGGTCTTAGTCGGGTCAATCGCGTAACGTTCAAACCGATGTATCAAACCGGGGAATTGACGAGCCAATGTCCCAGCCCCGTTTTTCAAGTCTATCATGGGGGTGTCGAGCCACACGCCGGTTTTTCCATGTGGCGTTTTCACTCCTCGTCCTTCGGCAATTTCTTTAATAATAGCTCCTGCCAACACATCACGGTAAGCCATCTCGTTGATAAAATGTACCCCTTCGGCGTTGACCACCTGCGCTCCAATAGAGCGAATCGCCTCTGTCACCAATTGCCCCGCCAATGCTTCGGGGTAACAAGCCCCGGAGGGGTGATACTGGTAACTATCGAGGTGAATGAGGCGACAACCCTGCCGATAAGCTAGCACGAGTCCATCACCGGTTGCGCCCACATGGTTACTGGTCGGAAACCCCTGTAAGCGGATCTGCCCACTGCCCCCAGTCGCCAGAATAACCGCTCGCGCCGAAACACAGATTCTTTTGCCAGCAATGCGATCAAAGAGTATGGCCCCCGTCACCTGCCCGGCTCCATCATCTAGCAGCTCCACAGCCACATGTTCCTCCAGTATGTGAGTGCTCGTCAATCGCACCGCATCTTTCAGCACACGCATGATCTCAAGCCCGGTGTAGTCGCGACAGGCCAGCACACGCGGTACCGAAGTGCCTCCTCCGGCACGCAGACGAAACCGACCGTCCTCATTCTGCTCAAACAGGCAACCGAGTTGGCTGAGCCAACGAATGCTTTCGGGGCCTTGCTCACAAAGAATCCGCAAAAGTTCCGGATCATTTTCACCGTGTCCGCCAACCAGTGCATCAGCAAAATGCCGCCTTGCGGAATCATTCTCTGCCAGAGCAGATTGAATGCCTCCTTCAGCCATCACCGTGTTCGAGTCTCCCAACCTGAGTTTGGTAGCCAAATGAACAGACAGGCCTGACTCCGCAAGCGTCAAGGCCGCCGTTGCCCCGGCCCCACCCCCACCCAAAATCAAGACATCGGTTTCAATATCGACCTTCGGGGTGGTGTCCGGTTCGAGCGAACTATCGCCTTCTAAAAGTTCTGCAAGTTCTAATGGAAATTTTTCCTCCCCGGCATTCGGGCCGACTGCCAATTTTCGTTCATGGCCCAAATAATCGGGGTGATATTGTTTGAGCAGAGCCCCTTCTTGAACCGAATCAAGAACGGGGGCAGGTTGTTCGAGTCGGACTGACCGAGTGGCTTCGACTTTTTTCAGCAGTTCTTGCGCCCATTGCATCATGATTCAACCTTTCCTGTCTGGCGAAACTGTCTGGCATTTTGCAATCGGAGTTCTCGGTCTGTGTGCATTAAGTATTGCCATTCTTTTTCCGTATTTTCATTTTCACCATGAGGAATAGATAGGTCTCGGCTCATCCCTAAAGAACGGCGCACCCACAGCCCCATATTATGAGGCTTCACTTTATCTTCACAGACGAATCGGCAAAGCCCACAATGAATGCAGGTGGTGAAGTCTTCTGCCACCTCTGAGAATTCGCCTTTTTGCATTCGTAAAACAGAATCCATCACCGGAATGGACATCGGACAAGCGGTGCTACAGCTTCCACATTTCGTACATCGATTCAAAGTCGGAAACGCCGCTTGCAAAGAACGGACATCTGGTTCCATCACAGGCTCCACCGGGGCTTCCGCATCGACAGGGCAAGGAAATACTTCCATCCCCGCTTCGACGGGTTTCATACAGGCTAATTCGGTTCCGCCTTTGCGACCATCTGAATAACGAAGCGTGACCGTGCAAGCCCCGCATACACCGCCAGCACAACCGGTCTTAATGCTTTCCGGCATTCCGGCGGACCAGATGGCGTGGATCAGGGTTTCGCCGGCCTGTGCCTGAATGGTTTTACCTGAAATTCTTATTTCTACTTTTTTCTCTGCCATAAACCCATACGAAGTTGTGAGACGATCCTAGATTATGTTAAATTAACCCAAGTTAATAATATTTTTTGCATAAGGAACGAATATGTCCGGTCATTCCAAGTGGGCTAGTATAAAACATAAAAAGGGCGCCGCCGATGCTAAACGTGGAAAAGTTTTCACTAAACTCATCAAAGAAATTACCGTAGCGGCACGCATTGGTGGTGGAGACCCCGATGGCAACCCTCGCCTTCGAACGGCCATCCTGATTTCCAAAGGCAAAAACATGCCGGTGGACAACATCACCCGCGCCATTAAAAAAGGCACCGGCGAGTTGGAAGGCGTTCAATATGACGAAGTCACCTATGAAGGGTATGGCCCCGGTGGAGCGGCCATCTTTTTGGAAGCCATGACCGACAATAAAAACCGTACTGTTAGCGAAATTCGCGCCGCGCTCGGTAAAGCCGGTGGCAACCTTGGAGAAAATGGTTGCGTCGGTTGGATGTTTGAACGCAAAGGTTTCATCACCGTCAAACAGGAAGAAAAAGACGAAGACGAACTCATGGAGCAGGCGATTGATGCCGGTGCCGATGATATGCAAACGGTTGAGGACCATTACGAGATCACCACGGCGGTAGAAAATTTTGAAGCCGTGCGCAAAGCTCTCGAAGATGCAAGCGTGCCCATGGAAACGGCAGAGCTAACCCGCATCCCACAAAATACCGTTTCGCTTGATGAGAAAAAAGGTAAAGCACTTCTCAAACTGATGGACATTCTCGACGACCACGATGACATCCAAAAAGCCTATTCCAACTTCGATATCTCGGATGAGGTTATGAACGCCATCATTGAAAATAGCTAACACAGCCGATGGCGCAAACCATTAGGATGATGCAGGCCCTTCTTCTAAGGGGCTAGAAGCGAGTTCTGTCCATCGATCAAGAAAGAAAGACCCATCGTATTCTTCCTCGGCATTCATGCCAAGGTATCAATGAACCCTCAACATAAAATCTTCATATGAGAGTCATGGGAATTGATCCGGGTAGTAATTGTACCGGATTCGGCATCGTCGAAGAAATCAAAGGCGACCTGCATCCCGTACATTGGAACAGTGTGCGCAGTTCCCCCAAAGACACCTTTCCCGACCGCCTTAAACGTATTTACGATGAGTTGATACTCGCCATGGAAAAATTCAAACCCGATGTCGTGTCAGTGGAAGACCTTTTTTATGCGACCAATGTAAAAACAGTCATCAAGCTCGGGCAAACTCGTGGCGTGACCTTGCTAGCCGCCGTCAACAGTGGCATAGAGGTTGCGGAATACAGCCCCCTTGAAATCAAACAGTCGGTCGTGGGGTATGGACGCGCTGATAAAAATCAGGTACGTGATATGGTGACGATTTTACTCAAGCTGAAAGAAAAACCGGAGCCGTTTGATGCTTCCGATGCCTTGGCCGCGGCCATCTGTCATATTCATAATGCCGGACTGAAACAGAAAATCAAACTCGCACGGTGACAAACTAATTATGATCGCCCATCTTAAAGGACAGCTGACTTACAAGTCTCCCGAACACACCATCATTGATGTGAATGGAGTGGGTTATAAGGTTTTTACGCCGCTCTCAACCTATTATGCCTTGCCCGCTTTGGGTCAACCTGTATCTCTCAAAATTCATACTCGTGTGAGGGAAGATGAGCTTAAACTTTTTGGTTTTCTAACCGAAGAAGAGCAAGCCATTTTTCAAAAACTTATCACCATCAATAAAGTCGGCCCCAAGCTCGCCTTGGGAATTTTATCGGGCATGTCGCCTGAAGATTTATTTGCCACTGTGATGAATAATGACTCGGCGAAACTGAGCACCATCCCCGGTGTCGGCAAAAAAACCGCCGAACGTCTGACTTTGGAGTTGAAGGATAAATTAGCAGACCTGGCTCTCGATATGGAGCACACCCCCTCTTCCACCTCCACAGAAGGTTTTTTCAACGATGCGCTTTCGGCTCTAGTCAACCTCGGCTATAAAAAACCAGAAGCCGAAAAAGCACTTAAAATGGTGACCAGCAAACAAGGTAACGATGTAGAACTAGAAGACCTCATTAAAGAAAGTCTGAATATTTTATAGCTGAGCAATATTTAAAAAGGCTCTTTGAATTATGGAAGAAGATCGACTCATAGACTCGCAACAGGACAACGAAGAAAGCCAGTATGACAATAACCTGCGACCTAGCCAACTGAATGAATATGTCGGGCAGGAAAAAATAAAAGAAAATCTAAACATCTTCATCTCTGCCGCTAAACTGCGCGAGGAGTCTCTCGACCATGTTTTATTTTATGGTCCACCCGGTTTGGGGAAAACCACCCTCGCTAATATCATTGCCTCCGAAATGGATGCGAATATCAAGAGCACATCGGGGCCTGTCATCGAAAAGTCAGGCGATCTGGCGGCACTGCTCACCAACTTAAAAAAAGGCGATGTGCTGTTCATTGACGAAATTCACCGACTCTCTAATGTGATCGAAGAAATTCTCTACTCGGCAATGGAAGATTATAAACTCGACATCATGATCGGTCAGGGGCCCAGCGCGCGCTCTATCAAATTAGAACTTCCCCCCTTTACTCTGGTTGGAGCCACAACCCGAGCCGGGCTTCTCACCTCTCCCTTACGCGATCGGTTTGGAGTAGTGCATAGACTCGATTTTTATAATGAAAAGGAACTAGAGACCATTCTCACCCGCTCCGCCGGCATCCTTGAAATCGCCATCGTTCAAGAAGGGGCCAATGAAATCGCCCGCAGATCGCGCGGCACACCCAGAATTGCCAACCGTCTGTTACGGCGTGTGCGCGACTACGCTCAGGTAAAAGCCGATGGCATTATTACCCGTGATGTTTCCGCCAAAGCGTTAGAGATGATGGAAGTGGACAGCAAAGGACTCGATAAAATGGATCACAAACTGCTATTGGCGATGATTGATAATTATGCCGGAGGGCCGGTTGGCATCGAAAGTCTGGCCGCGTCTATCAGTGAAGAAAAAGACACCATCGAAGATGTGCTCGAGCCTTATCTCATTCAGACTGGGTTCATTCAACGTACCCCGCGTGGCCGCATCGCCACGCCTATGGCTTACAAACATTTCAATAAACTCCCACCCAGCCAAGCGAAACAAGATAATCTTTTCTAGTAAAACACCATCAGGAGTGCTGGGCGAGGTTCCATGAAAAAGACCCCACCTGCGAGCTCTCAATCTCAACCCGGTCTCCTGCCACAAGAGGGCCAACTCCTGCTGGAGTCCCGGTAAAAATAATATCTCCCGGCTGTAAGACCCACCATTGACTTAAGTTGTGAATCAGGCTGGTGATGGGGAACAACATGTCTTTTGTATTGCCCTGTTGCCGAAGTTCTCCATTCACCCTACATGTGAAAGACAAGTTTTTCAGGTCGATAGTTTTCGGATCATAAACTTTGAATTCACCTAACGGAGCACTTTGCTCAAACGATTTGGAAAGTTCCCATGGCAATCCTGATTTTTTTAGCCTAGCTTGAACATCCCGCAAAGTTAAATCTAAACCCAATGTGACCGCTGCAATGAACGACAACGCATTGGATTCAGGGATGTCTTGCCCTTCTTGCCCGATCAAGAGCGCCACTTCTACTTCATGATGCAAAAGACGGCCATGCCGCGGCAGGACCACGGTTTCTCCGGGAGACACAATGCTGGACACAGGCTTCATAAACACGACTGGTTCAGCCGGAGTTTCGCCGCCTAACTCTTTTATATGTTCGTCATAGTTCTTGCCGATACAAAAAATTCGCGCCGGAACAAACGATTGTTGATCCTTTAAAATTCGCACAGCACTAATTTCCTGTGGAGCTGAAAACACGCCGGAAAAAATCTTGCATTACCTTCCAAGAATACTCATCCGCCTGTTTGTTGTATTCCAGGTTTCCTATCTTAAATTTTTTATTAAATTCATCGGCTTGACGATTGGTAAAGCTATGTTTGATTCCTTTAAGATTGAGATAGGTGAAATCGATATTGCCTGCCATCATTTGACTGGAAAAAGACCCCACGGTTTCTGGCTTTAGAAAAGCATCTTGAGAGCCGTTGATGACCAAAACAGAGGCCG
>JABIYR010000110.1 GCA_018702695.1 Nitrospina sp.
CAGTGTGATTTTTGTTTAGAACGAGGTCTTGCAAAATATTTAAATTTTTTTCGGGTTTTGCCAGAGCTCAGTCTCGATAGGAACCTTTAAGAGCTGGCTTGATATGCAGGGTTTTGTCTTTATTAAATTTCCCATTACGAACAATCTTCAACAATTCTCCGGGCCGAGGTTGGCTGGCTTCTTTGCGCCCATTGAGAACAGAGATATCTAGATCCTTTTGTTTACTGCCCATTTCCTTTTCTGCAATGCTTTGAAAGGTGTCACCCTGCTGGACAATATAAAAATCAATATATTTATCTTTATAGTTTTTATTGTCTCGGGCGTTTCTTTGACCTTTGTATTTCAAACCTCGTATGGTGTTTAAATATCGATCTCGGTAACTGTTCACACTTTCTTCGGCTTCGGTCATACGTCCAGCCAGCAAATGTGCTTTGACCATACGATCACGGGTATCTGGGTGAGACGCTTGAAAGGAATGGTAGGACTGCCCCGACATGATCTCCTTACGTCTTAAACTTTTCAGAAAATTAGACATCCCGTAAGGGCTGTAACCGGCTTCTTTACTATTTAAGATACCTTGCTGGTCAGATTCAATTTCAGCATCTCGTCCATATCCTAATATAATTTGCTGCGACATCGCGCTACTGATAGCCAGCCATTGGCCTGCATTTTTAGGGCTGGCAATGGCCCCGCCCAAAGATAGGATTTGCGCGCCAATACTGCGTACGACTTGTTTGGCCCCGTGATGAAAAATGATATGTCCAATTTCATGCCCCAACACGCCAGCGAGTTCCGCCTCACTATTTACCATGGCGAGCAAACCAAGTGTCACATAGACATAGCCCCCCGGTAAAGCAAAGGCATTAATCTCAGAACTGTCCACAATTCTAAAATGATAACGCGGAAAAATTTTATCTGATAACTGAGAAACCAGATTTTGCCCGATATCATTGACGTAGATCTGTAGTTCTTTATCTTGGTAAATTCCGTATTGTCGAGAAATCTCCACGTCGGCTCCCTTGCCCATGGCGATTTCGGTGTCTTTTGAAATGAAGGGGACGGAATATGCGTTTACAGAGTGGAGTAAAACAAACAGGATCAGAACAAAAAGAACACCAAATTGATAACTTAGAGGTATTTTCGGCATAGATAGAGCCGTTTTACAGGTTATGCAGAAAGCTGTTTGATGCGTTGATTGATTTTATCTACTTGCTGACTCTCAGCAAATTTGATCTGCATTTCGCGTAAAATCAATAATGCATTGGCGTTATCATTACTCAATTCGTAACAACGTGAAAGGCTCCAATAAATCTCAAATAATGGATAACTGGTGTTTGCATCAACGACTGATTTGAATATCTCAATGGCCTTCTTGAATTCTTTTTTTGACTCGTAACTATACGCCAAGCCAACCTGAGCCATTTGATAGTTAATTGCTCCCGGCGAACTATTGCTCATAACCGTTGCATAAAGCGCTTCCGCTTTATCCAAGTCTTGATTATTAAAATGAACGTCTGCCAATAACAAAGAGGCTCGATCTTTTTGATCGCCCTCACCTATTTTTTCCCAGGCAGTTTGTGCATCGGGTGCCGGATTCGTGCCTGCGGCTTTATTGATGTTTTTTTCCATTTCAAAATATAAAGCTTCATTACTCAAAGCCTTGGTTTCTTGAAAATATTTAAAACCAAAAAAAGACGAAATAATAATGAGGACAACGGCGACACTTCCTAAAACACGGGCCCGGTTATCAATAAAGTAAAGCATGGCTTTTTCAGAAGATGATAAAAACTGATCGGTATCTTTCAACAACTCTTTTCGACTAACTTTAACGCTTTTCGCCATGAGATAAACCTTGCTTGAATGAAAAAATGTTAAGAAATGATTGGTAAACTTGTGTTATAGGTTGGTGACTTTATTTAATCATAAAGACAAACCCCAAACAAGCCATTTCTCTAAGCAATCACAACATGAATTGTCTATACTATGGGGGCTGTCTCACTCAAAATATATTATATGTCTGATAAAATTTCTATAATCGGTGCCGGAAGCTGGGGAACTGCCTTAGCCATTCATTTAGCCCGTAAGCTCCGCCATATTTCCCTTTGGGTGTATGAAGCTGAGTTATGCGAGATCATAAATCAAACCCGTGAAAACAAATGGTTTTTGCCGGGGCATTCTTTACCCGACAATATCCACCCGACCGCATCATTACAATCTGCCATACAAGGGCAATCTTTAATTCTTTTGGTCGTTCCCACGCAAGTGATTCGCCAGACACTGGCTCAAATAAAGCCTTTTCTGGAAAAGGATTGCTTATTGATTTGCGCCAGCAAGGGAATTGAAAATGAGACACTCTTCACCACACATCAAATTATTCAGAATGTTTTGAACATAGATAATTTGGCAACCATTTCAGGCCCTACTTTCGCTAAGGAAGTCGCTTCAGGGGTTCCTTCAGCCTTGGTAGCCTCGGCAGAAAATTCGGAAACTGCGGAAATAGTACAAAAACTCTTTACCACCGATAACATGAAGGTTTTTACCAGTTCAGATTTAGTGGGTGTAGAAATCGGCGGCGCATTAAAAAATGTTATCGCTATCGCCACCGGAATTTGTGACGGATTGGGTTTAGGCTATAACACCCGCGCCGCTTTGATCACCCGTGGGTTGGTGGAAATCAGCCGCATTGGAACCGAGATGGGAGCACGCGCCGAAACATTTTATGGCCTGACAGGCTTGGGCGATCTGGTCTTGACCTGTACTGGAGATTTAAGCCGCAACCGTCAATTGGGTATTCAACTTGGGCAAGGAAAATCTCTAAAAGAGATTACTGAGAATATGAAAATGGTAGCCGAGGGGGTATTGACCGTAAAATCAGCCTATGCTTTGATTCAAAAGTTCAATGTGCAGGCCGCAATTATGGAAGAAACCTACCGCGTACTTCATGAGGGCAAAGCACCGAGGCAAGCCTTAAATGATTTAATGCAAGTCGATATTTCTACCGAATTTGCTGGCGTCAAAGGTTTATCGTGAACCCTGAAAATTTAAAAAACTTGTTGGATGCCTTGCATCAGCAAAAGATTTCGCCCGAGAAAGCATTAGAAAAGCTTGCCACCCTGCCCTATGAAAACTTAGACTTCGCCAAAATCGACCACCACCGTAGCCTACGCAACGGCATGCCCGAAGTCATATATTGCCAAGGCAAAACAGTCGCGCAATTAAAAAAAATCATCAAAAGCATGATTTTAGCAGAACAACCTATTTTGGGCACCAAATTAGACAAAGAAAGTTTTCGCAAACTAAAGCCTACTTTACCCAAAAACTCACAATACAATGAAATATCTCAAACTCTAGTCATTGAAAAGAATAAGTCGACAAAAAAAAGCGGCTTAATCACCATCATCAGTGCCGGAACCTCTGACATACCCATTGCCGAAGAAGCTTCTATCACGGCGCAATTATTGGGGAGCCAAACCGAAACAATATTTGATGTCGGGGTGGCTGGCATTCATCGTCTCTTCAATAATCTCGAACAAATTCGAAAAGCCAATGTGGTCATCGTTGTCGCCGGGATGGAAGGTGCTTTAGCCAGTGTGGTCGGGGGCTTGCTCGATAAACCTATCATTGCCGTACCCACCAGCATTGGTTATGGAGCCTCTTTTGGCGGGATTGCGGCGCTCTTAACCATGTTGAACAGTTGCGCACCGGGAATCGCAGTGGTGAATATCGATAACGGTTTTGGCGCCGGTTGCATGGCTCACCGTATTAATACTCTGGCGAACCCGACAAATACGCAATGAGTCGGTTCATGCCTTCCGCGCTCGATACCAAAGGCATATATCCCAAATCTTTTTTAGCTCGAGAAATATTAAAATAATGCGAAGTCGCTAACTGGGAAGCTAAAAAACGCGTCATGGGTGGCTCTTGCTTGATATTTAATAAACCATAAAGCCCTTCCAAAAATCCACCCAACCTCGATGCGGTTTGATAAGAAATGTTTTTGGTCACAGGCGGTCTGCCAGATTTTTGCAAAACCTCACCAATCCATTGCCATAAATTTACTGGCTCACCATCGCTGACAAAATAAACCTTGCCTCGTGAGCGGTTGTCAATATCGAGAGATTCACAAGCCTTTATATGCGCCTGCACGGCATTGTCTATATAGATAATATCAACTTCATTGTCGCCCTGCCCCACTTGCAGCAAACTACCCTTTTCGGCTTTCGCTAAAAGTCTAGGAATCAAATGCGGATCACCCGGTCCCCAAATTAAATGCGGTCTGAGAGATACTGTCGCCAAGTCCGCATTATTCGCTTCGATGACCATTTTTTCAGCAATCGCTTTGGTGCGGGGGTATTCACAAAGATAGTCGTTTGGATAGGGAACGCTTTCATCGACCCCCTTCAGACTGGAGGTGCCATAAACAACACTGGGAGAGCTGGTAAAAATGAGTTTTTGAACACCATTAAGCCGGCAGGCTTTAATTATATTGCGGGTTCCCTCAACATTGATGCTGTAAAAATCTTCCGCCTTGCCCCAGATTCCGGCAAAAGCAGCAGTATGAAAAACGGCTTCCACACCAGCCATTGTTTTGCGAAGTGCATCCAAATCGCGAATATCGACCTGAGCTGACTTCAAACTCTTTGGCAGATGAGGATAATGATGCCGACCCACAACGATTACATCATGGTGAGCTTCATGCAGGTGTCGAGCGATAGCCCCGCCTAAAAAACCACCCCCACCTGTGACCAGAGCCTTCATATCAAATACCTTTATGAGGGGTAGGCATCGCTTTCAATGGAAAGATTGGCTTTGGCACCCAAAGCCTTGGTGTCCATGGGAAATTTTTCATTTTGCAGGTATTTATAATAACCAGCGCAAGCAATCATGGCGGCATTATCCGTACAGAAAATAGGGTCTGGGAATGCGGTTTCAAACCCGTAAATTTGCCCTTCTTTACTCACCGCTTCACGCAAAGCTCCATTCGAGGCAACCCCACCTGCGACAACAATTCTGGGTATATTTTCTTTTTGACACGCGCTGATCAATTTATCAACTAAGACATCGATGACGGCACTCTGAAAACACGCCGACACATCTTCATCAGACACCTTTATGCTGGGGTCTTGTTCTCGATGCTTTAAAAAGGTTCGAACCGAAGTTTTCAAGCCACTGAAACTAAAATCTAAAGAACCTTTTTCAAGATAAGCTCGAGGGAAAACATGTGCCTTGGCATTACCCTTTCGCGCCATGCGTTCAATAACAGGCCCTCCTGGATAGGGAAAACCCAACATTTTGCCGACTTTATCGAAAGATTCACCAGCCGCATCATCGCGTGTTCGGCCCATTAATTTGTATTTACCAAAGTCAGCCACTCGGTATAAATCGGTGTGGCCGCCTGATACAATGAGAGCAATGAAGGGAAACGGTATTTTCTTTTGCAGAAAGATGGCTAGCAGATGGCCTTCTAAATGGTTCACACCCACCATCGGTTTCTTAAGGCCATAAGATAGCCCCTTGGCCGTGTTCAGCCCCACCAGCAAAGAACCAATGAGCCCAGGCCCCATGGTGGCGGCAATGAGATCGACATCTTTTAACTGTACCCCGGCAATTTCTACAGCCTCTTCAATAACCCGGTGTACGCGCTCAATATGGGACCGCCCCGCCAATTCGGGAACGATACCGCCATATTTGGAGTGTATACCAATCTGGTCATTGATGACGTTGGATAAAAGTGTATCGCCATCTTTTAAAACTGCGGCGGCGGTTTCATCACAAGATGTTTCTAAGCCAAGTACAAGCATGGACAGGATGAAAATCTATAAATAGTATTGATCAAGGATAAAAAAAATCATTTCATGCTGATACGGCTATCAGAATTTTGAGTCGGAATTTGCAAATTTTTAAACATCTTTTTCATAACCTCCCAACCCGAGAGCAAAGAAACTGCTTGCTGTAATTGATTGTCTTTAACGAGGTCTTCATTGACAGAGGCTTCCACTTCAGCGTCCTCATCTTTTTGAGTCTCCTCGTCCACTTCACCAATGCTGTTTTTGCCGATGAGATGTTTTTTCAAATCTTTCTCGCGGAGAAATCGACGAAGCCGAGTTTTTGATTCTGGCTCCTTCTCTTCTTCTGTATCAACCTCATCGATAACTTCTCTTTCGATGATGATATCAGGATCAATGCCGTTCCCCTGAATTACCCGACCGCTGGGGGTGTAATAACGGGCTGTGGTCAACCGTAAGGCCGACCCATCACTGAGCGGTATGATCGTTTGAACCGACCCCTTACCAAAGGTTGGGGTTCCTAAAATAATGGCTCGATTTAAATCCTGCAAAGCACCGGCTACAATTTCTGAAGCGCTCGCACTGCCCCCATTCACAAGAATGATCAAAGGATAAACAACACCCTCTGATTTATCATGACTCGTGAAACGCATATTCTGCTCATCAGAGCGTCCTTTTGTATAAACAATGAGGTTCTCTCGGTTTAAGAACCGATCGGTAACCTCCACGGCCTGATTCAATAAACCACCGGGATTATTTCTAAGGTCTAATATTAGTTTAGTGATTCCCTTTTGTTTTAAATCTTCCAAGGCGCTATCAAGATCTGTACTGGTATTTTTTGAAAAGCTCCGAATTTTCACATACCCAATATCTTTTTTATAAAGCTTTTTAACAACACTACGGACTTTAATGATAGCCCTTACAATGGTAAATTCTTTAGGTGCTTTGAATGATTCTCGATAAATGGTGATTTTAATGGGCGAACCGGTTTCTCCTCTAAGCCGAGAGACCGCATCTTGAAGCGTCATATCGAGAGTAGATTCATCCTCAATTTTAATTATCTTATCTCCCGCTTGAATACCTACTAAGAAAGCGGGGGTATCTTCAATCGGTGAAACAACGGTTAACACCCCATCACGAATACTGATTTCGATGCC
>JABIYR010000171.1 GCA_018702695.1 Nitrospina sp.
GGTTCTTATAAACAAGATTCCAACCCACGTTACCACGCCCGAGACACCGCCGTCATGCGAGCGCGCACGTTGAATGCGGTGGTGCTCATGGGGTCGGCAACCCCTTCCTTAGAATCCGTTCATAACACCCGCATGGGCAAATACACCTATCTGTCTTTAGAAAGCCGAATTGGCACACGCATGCTACCCGTCGTGAGTTTGATGGATATGAAACGCGAACGTAAGGAGTTTAAAAATTTTGCTCTGCTTTCAGGAGCCTTGCGAAGCGCCATTCGTGATCGGCTTTCTCGCAAAGAACAGATTTTTCTTTTTCTCAACCGTCGTGGAACCGCGCGTTTTGTTTTTTGCCCTGACTGTGGTTATGTTTTGGAATGCGCCCATTGCAGTGTCACCCTCACTTTTCACGGTACCGAAGACCGTCTGCTTTGTCATTATTGCAATTTCAAAACCCGCATGCCCAGCCAATGTGTGGAATGTTGTGGCAAGGTGATTCGGTTCAGTGGTTTTGGCACGCAGAAACTGGAGGAAGAGGTTCGCAAGCTGTTCCCCAATGCGCAAGTAACCCGGCTGGATCGGGACACTACCCGGGGCCGCGATTCATTCACCGACATGCACCGAAACATGAAAGCAGGGAATATTGATATTCTCATTGGCACACAAATGATCACCAAGGGGCATGACTTCCCTAATGTCACATTGGTTGGCGTGGTGCATGCAGACCTTTCTTTAAACATCCCCGATTTTAGATCGTGCGAAAGGGCCTTTCAGTTGTTGACGCAAGTAGCAGGCCGAGCCGGACGTGGCGAAGTTCCCGGTAAAGTAATCATTCAGACCAACAATCCCGAACATTATATGTTTGAATATGTTCAGGAACATGATGTGAACGCTTTCCACGAAAAGGAATTGAAGTTACGCAGGGCGCTCAACTACCCCCCTTTTACGCGGCTGATTGCGATCGAAGTTGTCAGCGATCATGAATCATTGGGAATGCGCACCGCTGAAAAACTGGGGCAGGCTCTGGCGAAGCAGGCCATGCGCCAAAAAGGGGTAGAGTTATTAGGCCCCTCTAAAGCCGCACTTTACCAAATTCAAAATAAATTTCGCTGGCATTTGATATTACGAGGTCAGAGCATGCAAGCTCTGCAAAATATCTTGTCAGATAATAAAGAATTCCATGAGCTCAAATCGACCTCTGCCGGGAAAGTAAAACTTTCCATAGATGTAGACCCCTTTAACCTGTTATAAAATCAATACGATATAACTTCATTAACCTCATTTTGATAATCACTTCATGAAAATTTTTAGATCCATGTACGATTGGGTCCTGCATTGGGCCAGCACCCCTTATGCCCTGCCAGCATTATTTTTTATTTCATTTGTGGAGTCTTCCTTTTTTCCGATTCCGCCTGATATTTTATTGATCGCCATGACGGTCGCCGTCCCTGCACTTTGGATACGGTTTTCTTTTTTCTGCTCCGTGGCCTCGGTTTTAGGTGGCATGTTTGGTTATTTCATCGGCTATCAATTCATGGATTTAATCGGCACTCGCATCGTCGAGCTGTATCATTTGCAAGCCAAGTTTGAAAAAATTGGCCTGCTCTATGACGAGCATCAGGCGTGGGCCGTTGCCGCCGCTGGCTTCACCCCATTGCCTTATAAAATTTTTACTCTGGCCGCAGGAACCTTTAAAATAGACTTTCCGACTTTTGTTCTGGCATCTGCCATCAGCCGGTCGGCACGTTTTTTTCTGGTTGGATTTATCATCTACAAATTTGGCCCCCCTATAAAAGTGGTCATCGAAAAATATTTCAACTTGTTCAGCATCGTATTTTTTATTCTTCTTGTTCTTGGTTTTTATCTTTTAAAATTTGTGCTTTGATGGAGGTTCATTATGAGCGAGCATTGCGTAATACTCATCACAGCCGGTTCAAAAGAGGAAGCAGACAAAATAAGTCGGGGTTTGGTCGAAGACAAATTAGCGTTCTGCGTCAATACCTTGCCTCATATTCAATCTACCTATTACTGGGAAGATAAAATACATACTGACACAGAATTTCTTCTGATCGTTAAAACCCGCAAGGACCACTACGATGCATTAGAAACCTGGGTCAAAATCAATCATAGTTATGAAGTGCCCGAGATAATCGCCCTGCCCATTGAACAAGGGCTTCCTGCCTACCTGTCGGGAATTGACAGTTGGGTCACTAAAAAGGATTAATACACGATGGCCCATATCCAGTTAAAAAAGGAATGGGGCATTTCAGAAAACTTGGCCACACCTGAGTCGGCCTACCTGCGCCGCCGAGAGTTTCTGAAAGGCACCGTGCTGACTGCCAGTGCTACGGCGGGCGCACTTTATGGTTGTGGCCCTGCCATCCCTGCAAAAACGCTTCCTGAAATAATATGGAGTGAGTTGGATAAAACCATCTATCCCGCCAAAAGAAACCTGACTTACGAGTTGGACCGACCCATGACGGCAGAAAACATTGCCTCGACTTATAATAATTTTTACGAGTTTGGTTCGGATAAAGACGACCCGCTACACTATGCGCAGAAACTCAACACCCGACCTTGGTCTCTTCAAATATCCGGACTGGTCAACAAACCCATGACTTTCGACATCGATGATTTATTAAAAATCATGCCCATTGAGGAGCGCGTATGCAGGTTGCGTTGCGTCGAAGCCTGGGCTATGGCCGTGCCTTGGAC
>JABIYR010000127.1 GCA_018702695.1 Nitrospina sp.
ACGGTTGTGGAGAAAAACAGCAGGCAGAGGTGGCTATCGAAAATTTCGATACGCCGCCGCAGGTAACGATCACGTTGCATTCGCAATTAGCACTGGATTTTCCTCTTGATCCGGCCCCACAATTATCCACAGACGATACGTCGGGAACAGGGGAAGCTGGGGGTGCAAAAGTGAATGCCGCTTATGCCGCGTTTAAAAGAAAGAGGGGGAACCAGTCTCAATCAGGGGCGTTGCCCGATTTTAAAGCGAACCATGAATATCAATCGCTCAAAAGATACGAAAACATTGATTCCGAACGTTACATCATTAAATTTGAAAAAAGCCCAGACAGGTCTTCTGATGGAATAAGAGAAACCGTGAAATTGCAAGACAAACCCTTGGTCTTCGCTGGCAGAGGTTATAATATCAATGCCTTCGAAAAAGAAATGATACCCGCCATTGATGTGGATTATGCCACGCATCTTGTGGCCACTCTTCCTGAACCTCAAGCTGTAGAAGCCGAGGACCTCATGGATCTTAAGGCGGGGTATTCGCGTGACACAAAATTTCTGGTTTATAATTCCACACGCTCAGCTTTTGGAAAAAAACTGCCACCCCTTATCGACAGCAAACCCGAGCAGAAACGAAGCATGGAACTAGCCGCTCCGTTAGAAAAAAATCAGGACTCTATTCTGGTTTTTCCATCAGGAAAGGAAAGCATTGTGGTGTTAAGAAAAGCGGAACAACAGTTTGATCTGCTGAGGGGGAATGAAATGCTTAACAAAAAACAGTTCAAGGCTTCTTCTGTTAAGGTTTCTGAAACCAGTAATAAAACACCCAGTACCCGATAATAAAAAGCCCAACAAGAACTTTACGAAAAAGACTGATTTCGTAGTTGCTTTCTTCTTTGACCGAGGTTTGCGTTAATTTTGTTTTTTTCGGATCCGTCTGGGGTGATTCCATGGTCTTTTTTCCAAGTTTGCGACAGAGATGCTTGGTTTATTTTAAGGATTAGCGAACTTCTGTTTTTGCACAACGAAAGCCGAAGCTATTATTTTTTACCTCAGGAGTAAAAAAACTGCGGTTGAAAGTTGGCGCGCTCAAGCCACAGCCATAAGAAAGACAGTCGAACCAAGACCCTCCTTTAAGCACCCTTTTATCTTCACCATACTCTGCCCGTGTGACGGGGTTCCCCGGATGCGGTAAATAATAGCTGTCTACCCATTCCCACACATTGCCTGAGATATCATAGAGTCCATAAGGGCTACGGCCTTTTGGGTAAGAGCCAACAGGCTCGGTTCCGATAGAATTTTTATAAGGGTTGTTGGATTTATCTAGAGACCATTCATTTCCCCATGGGTAAATAAGGCCCTCTTCACCGCGCGCGGCTTTTTCCCATTCTTGTTCCGTGGGCAAACGTTTATCGGCCCACTTACAATAATCATGTCCATCGAACCAACTGACATAAACGACCGGGTGTTTTTCTTTGCCCTTGGGAATATTACCTTCTGGCCAGTGGTGGGGAGCCACCCTCTCTGTGGCATTAACAAAAACCTGATAGTCGGCATTGGTGACTTCATGCAGATCTATATAAAATGCTTGGGTCGATGAAATATGTTCAGGGGCTTCATCATCCCAGCGCTCGTTGGACCCCATGATGAATTCTCCCGCCGGAACTTTGGCCATAGAGCTAGACGGTTTTTCTTCGTCCACAGGCTTAGGGGGGGAAGAACTTGCTTGCACGATTGATCGCAATAAAAGATTATTCTTGCCGGTGCGATTGACACGGTCAGGCGTTGAAAAAGGGGATGTAATTCGTTTTTCTGTGATTCCTGCATGACAACCTTTACACTCGGCCTGTTTGAATTTATTCTTCTTGGCCTTTAAAATATGTTCGGGTTGATGGCAAGTGGTGCGACACTCTTTTTTAAACGATCCCATTTTCTCAAAGGCTATGCTGATCTGAGGGGTGGCAGACCCACAGAGTAAAATCAAAGCAAGGTAATAAATGGACGCTGGAATGTATCTAAAATTGACTCTCATACTTCATATTTATAGGATGATTCAATGCGAGTCAAAGAAATATTGTTAGAAATGAATGTCAGGGAGCTGTTGTTATGAATCCATCTACCTGGAGATTGATAGAAGATGGGCCAGAAGATGGCAGATTAAACATGGCGATAGACAGAGCGATTCTGACTGCCTGCGACAATGGGCAGGCCCCTGCTACGTTGCGGCTATATGGTTGGGACAAACCCACGCTTACCATTGGCTATTCTCAGAATGAATTCAAAGATATCGACCGGACTCAATGTGAGCGCAAAAATATTCCCATTGTCCGCCGGTTCACAGGGGGCAGAGCTTTATTGCATCAATACGAACTTACATACAGTCTCATTGCCCCGATTCCTCATTGCCAATTTCCCGGAAATCTGGCCGGAGCTTTTGGTGCGGTCTCGAAAGCAGTGATCGATTCTCTGGAAAAACTGGGTGTTCCACAATTAGAAATAGCGGGTAAAGATAAAAAAGGAAAGCGTCGCAAGCGTTCTCCGGCCTGCTTTTCTACCGCTAACCACTGGGAGATTATGGCTAAGGGAAAAAAACTGGCTGGCAGTGCCCAACGTCGACTGAATGGGGCATTTTTGCAACATGGTTCCATTTTACTAGATTGGGACCCTGAGTTGGCGCATAGCTTGCTCCATTATTCTTCAGAAGCGGAGAAAGTTCAGGGGTTAAAATCTTTGGTTTCTGGCACATTGACCCTAAGCGATGTGCTTCCCGGTAAACCTAAATGGGGAGAGGTGGCTTCTTATTTTGTCGAGGGGTTTCAAAATACATTTTCTGGGTTTTGGCAGTCAAAAGGGTTGAGCTTGTTGGAAAAAGAAATGGTGAAAGAATATTTAGAGGCGAGTGTGCCGATATTATCTATGAAAGATAAAAGTCAACTCATTGATTCTAAATAGACTGTTCAGGATAATTTGTTATGATATTTTTTTTCATAGGAATTCATTGTTCCCCTCTTAGGTATTGTTTATAATGCCTCTTCTTATTTATCGTAGATGATTTTTTATTTGTTTTTCTAAGCTGGGAAGACAATGTTGAGGGTTTTAGCGTGCAAATAAAATTTTGGGGTGTTCGAGGGAGTATTCCCTCTGGAAGTAAAGACACCGCTGGTGTCGGGGGTAATACCACTTGCGCTGAGATTCGTTGTGGTGATGAGTTGATCATCATTGATACCGGTACAGGGGTTCGGAACCTGGGCATGGCGCTCATGAAGGAAATGCCTGTAAAAGGGACGATTTTATTTAGCCACGTTCATTGGGATCATATCCAAGGTTTTCCTTTTTTTGGACCCTTTTTTGTTCCCGGCAATGAGTTTCGAATTTTTGGCGGCACCAGTTTACCGAAGACCATTGGAGAGGTGTTGGACCAGCAAATGACACCCCCGTGCTTTCCGGTTAAAACAGAGTTATTCGGTGCTAAGCTTACCTATCATGATGTCAAGCCGGGGGACGTGATAGAAGGAAACAATTACAAGATAACACTGGCTTCTCTGTACCACCCGAACGGATGTTATGCCTACCGCATTGAGCATGAAGGTAAGGCATTGGTGTTTTGCACCGATTGTGAGCATTATGACGACAAACCTAATAAAAATCTTCTGGAGCTTTGCAAAGATGCCGATCTATTAGTTTATGATGCTCAGTATACGGAAGATGAATATTATGGTCGCAATGGTCAATTTTCTCGCAAAGGTTGGGGGCATAGCACGATGCAGGAAGGGATCAAGGTTGCGAAATCGGCGAATATTAAAAAACTGGTTTTATTTCATCATGATCCTACTCACAATGATGATTTTATCAGGAAGATTGAAACAGAGTCCCGTCAACTTTTTCCCCAAAGCATAGCCGCCTATGAAGGCTTGCAAATTGATTTATCACAAGAGGCATTGCCTCAATCTTTGTTTGATTAAACTATTTTCGCAGGCCCTGCTTGTGATGTTTTTTCTTAGCGGGTGCGGTGCCTCTAAGTCTCATATTGCAGACAACCCTGCCAGCCAGCGTTTTCTAGATGTAACGGAAAAACGTTTCCCCAAGCAAAGCGCTTCCCCAAAACAAGCCCTATTTTTTCGTGCCGATCAGAATGTATTGCCCGATCTGGTGATTTTGAATAAGATCGGGTCGGGAAAACCTCAGCTTCAGATATTCATCAATCGTGGGGAGAAGGGTTTTAAGCTGAAAGATTCGAGCCGCTGGATCAAAGAGAATAAGGCTCGTATTCTTTCCATTGCCGCCGCCGACCTGAACCGGGATGGCGGAGATGATCTGGTCTTGACGATAGCGGAAAATGCAGACCGGGTTTCCATGCAAATTCTTTTCAATAATAAAAAGGGTTATTTTTACGCTAAGGATAAAGAAGAGCCTCACCCTCTTTTATCGGGGGTAGATAAGGTTATTTCCATTGACTTGGATCAGGATGGTGATAAAGACCTTTTTTATTTTGGTCAAAAGGTGGTCGGTGTGGATGGAAAACCCTCCAGCCATCCAGCTCGTGTGCTCATTAGTAAAGGGGCGGAAAAACTGGAAGACTTGACCTCCTTGCTTTTGCCTCGCCTGCCAATGGGAATTCAAGATGCCTCGTTTGCTGATTATGACGGCGATGGCGTGGTGGATATATTTTTGGTTTATAATAACGGTCAAAATCGACTCCTGATAAATGATGGAGTGGGAAAATTCACCGACCGAACGGCTACTCACCTGCCTCGTATTCTGGATAGCAGCGAACATGCTGACTGGGCTGACTTTGATGGCGATGGTGATAATGACCTCTTGGTTGCCAACCGTACCATTGACAAACATTACCGGGCTTACCCTGACGAGACCGCTTATTTTCTTGAAAATACGGGCGGCGGACATTTTAAAAAACGGGCGGATAAAATGCTCCCACGTTTGCCTACTTACAAAGCCTATCTTTTGGATGCAAATGGTAATAGCTTGCCGGATGCCTTGATTTTAACCTCAAAGGGAGTTTATTATTTACAGGGCCGGGGGCGATGGGGGTTTGTCGATGAAACCCGCCGACGTCTTCCGCGGTTCCGTTTTTTTCATGAGATCGCATTTGCTGATATCAATCAAGATGGATTTTTAGATCTCTTTGCCTTGTCACCAACGCCGGGAAGAAGTCGGGTTTGGATGAATCGCTTCGATTGAGGGGAATACAATGTCAAAATTTAAAAAATTGACCTTTCTTAAAGTGCTCACTACCATCGCTTGGGCTGATGGAAACGTTTCTCAGTCAGAGTTTAATATCATCAAGTCGTTTTATAGGAAATTTGATTTAGCAAAACATGAACTGGATGAGCTGAAACCCTACCTTCTTTCCCCCATTCCTAAAAAAGAAAAAGATGAATTATTCCGCCAGATGATTGCCGAACTGTCTTCAAAGAAAGAGAAGGCAGAAATCATGGATGCTTTGGACTCGATGGTCAAGGCGCATAAAAGGTTGAAGCCAGAAGAAAGAGAATTGGTCGACCAATTTTCTGAATGGTTGGAGGAGTCGTCTCATACTAAAAGATCTTTGGGGCGGATCAAAAACTTTTTTCAGAGAACTATTTTTAAGAAGGGTCGGGAGAAAAATCCCGATATGGAAAAATATTTTAAGAGACAAGTACTAAAAAAAATTGAGTTGAGAGCCGACTCCGCACAGATCCCTGCCAATTTGACCGAAGAGAGACTTTATTTTATTTGCCTAGTGGGAACCTTGATGGCAACGGTTGCCCATGTGGACGATCAATTTGACCCGGTAGAGAAAAAGGCGTTAAAACGTTGTCTACAGGAACAGTTCTCATTAAAAGGAAAAGAGTTGACGCTATTATTTGAAGTTGTGGAAGAACAGGCGCGCCAAGGCTTTGACTTTCATGAAGTGGCGACAGAGCTTAATAGTGTTGCTTCGTATAATGATCGAGTTCATTTAACGGAATGTCTTCTTGAAGTGGCGATAGCCGATGGGGATATGGCGCATGAGGAGGCTGAGGAAATCAGGCGGATCAGTAAGGCTTTGCGCATTCCTCATAAAACCTTTATCGAATATAAAGTGCGCGCTCTAGATAGAATAAGAGGGTGAAGCACTGATTTCCAATTTGTATTGTAAAAACGATCCATGATTTTTTGTGATGTGAATATTTGAGTTTGTATGTTGGGGGGATGATGGAAGAAACTGGAAAAAAATTTCTCGGCATTATGTTTGAATGTTGCAATATTTACCGACGAGTTTATATCAATAAAGAAGGCAACGCTTATACCGGGCGGTGTCCAAAATGTTACGCCGAGGTGAAAGTTCGAGTTGGCGCGGATGGCTCGGATACACGCTTTTTTCGAGCTCGCTGACGTGAGAGGCGTATCATTTTTGCATGATTAAAGTCTTAATATTTATAGTAGCTATTATGCAAATTCGAGTCGTTTCATGAAGCTGGTTTTACAACGGGTTGCGCGTGCTTCGGTTTCCGTCAATGGCAATATTGTCGGTAAAGTATCCCAAGGTCTGTTGATCCTGTTTGGGGCAGAAAAACAGGATCATAACGATAAGGCCACGTATCTGGCCGACAAAGCTTTGAGTTTAAGAATTTTCCCCGATACTCAGGGCAAGATGAATCTTTCCTGTCTCGATATATCGGGTGAGGTTCTGGTAGTTTCTCAATTCACCTTGGCGGGAGATTGCACAAAAGGTCGTCGCCCTGGTTTTGATAAGGCCGCACCCTCGCAAGAGGCAGAAGCTCTTTACCGTCACTTTGTGGAGCAGGTTTCGGCATCCGGGTTGACCGTTGCAACAGGCGAATTCGGGGCTGATATGCAGGTCGAGTTAGTGAATGATGGCCCGGTTACTTTCATTTTGGAGCGGTGATATTTATTTTTGCTTCGAGGTGCGAATCTGATTTGCGCGTTTGTGTAGGTCATAACCTTTAAGCGTCTCAGGAAGTTGCAGGTCTTTGAAGTCTTTTCGTTGCGTTTGATATTTGGCGAATAGAGGGGCCAGTCGATCACGCGTCTTTTTGAATAAGTCCATTTTTTTGGCTTTATGGAATACAATTTCTCCGATCATAAGGTGAGAGATTGCGTCATAACTCTGGTTTAGTGCGTCGTAGGCCAGTCCCAGCCGGTAGTAAGCCTCTCCGAAATTAGGGTCAAGTTGAACGGCTTTTTTAAAGGAGTCGATGGAGTCGTCGATATTTCCCGTATCATACTTGAGGCGTCCT
This sequence comes from Nitrospina sp., assembly GCA_018702695.1. Classification (GTDB taxonomy): domain Bacteria; phylum Nitrospinota; class Nitrospinia; order Nitrospinales; family VA-1; genus LS-NOB. The sequence continues at coordinate 7,232 of JABIYR010000127.1, forward strand.
GAAGAATAATGCGTGCGACTGTCATAAGGGCTTAACTTGATTGACATGCTGAGCTTGGCGAGGGCTTCTTCTTTTTTATCGATTTTTTCGTAGGCCCAAGCCAGACTATTAAGAAAATTCGGATCTTTTTTATCGAATTTATGGGCCAGCTTCCACTCCCCAATGGCTTTGAGAAAATCCTGTTCTTTTGCGTGAATCACTCCCAGGTTGTAATGTGCCATGGCGTTCGATGCTTCCCACTGCAAAGCTTTTTGGTAGGCGGCGATGGCTTTTTTGTTCTGCCCTAATTTTTCATAAACGACCCCCATGTTGACATGGGTTTCGGGTACTCGTGGATTTTTTTCCAGTCCTTGTTTCCAGAAATCTAAAGCCTGTTTGTTTTTTCCCGTTATTGCTGACGCGGCCCCAAGATTGTTGAAAACAATATGCATATTGTTATTTCGCGTTTGCGCGATTTTGAGGTAACGGAATGCATTTTTTATGTTCCCATTTTTAAGATAAATGGAACCCAGATCGGTAGCGATATCGGGCTGTGCGGCATTCAACCTGAATGATTTTAATAGGGCCTTTTCTGCATCGGGGTAATGCTTTAAATAGAAAAGAGCGATGCCTTTTTCTCGGTACGCTTCTGCATAATCTTCTTTCAGGTGGATGGCTTTGTTCAGCAGTTTGAGAGCGGTCTGGAATTCGTCTTTTTCGATATGAACTTTTGCCAACTCAAAATGGCCAGTTGGGTCATTGGGCTTTTTTTCAACTTGCTTGGAGTGGATGATAAACCTTCCCTCCAGCGAGTCTTCCTTCGGCCCACATGCTAGTGTGAGCAATAGAAAAAGCAAAATGAATAATCGAAAAATTATCATGCCGTCGCGTAATTCTTATTGATTGAAAAAGCCAGAGTCACCTTGATTCGGTGACGGTATGAACAGGATAAGAGGGTAGAGAAGGGGTGGCAAGCTAAAAAGGAATTGCCCCTCGTGCCAGCTCCATTAGAAAAGAGGGGAACAGCCCGATTCCAACCACTACGAGACAACTGACCGTGATCAAGGCTCCCATGCCTTTGTAGATAACTGGTTGCGAGGCATTTTCCTCTTCTTCGTGGAAGTACATCATCACAATGACGCGGAGATAAAAATAAACGGAAATAATGCTAGCGATAACCGCTAACACGGTGATGAGGATATACCCTTGTTTGATCGCGGCATAGAACAGGAACAGTTTGCCAAAGAAACCTGCTGTGGGTGGAAAGCCAGCCAAAGAAACCATGAACAAGGCCATAGCCGCCGCCAGAAGAGGACTTTTCTTAGCCAGTCCCTTGAGCCGGTTGATGGAGTTTCCGTGCTCTCCTTCCCCTTCTAGGGTGAAGACCACTGCAAACGCTCCTACGTTCATGAATAGGTAGACGGCCAGATAAAAAACAATGCTTGCCATGCCTTCTTGGGTGTTGGTCACAATTCCAATGAGCAGGTATCCGGCATGTGCCACCCCGGAATATGCGAGCATTCGCTTAAGGTCATTCTGAAAGATGGCCGCTGTGTTTCCAACCAGCATGGTCAAAACTGAAACGCCGAAGAGGATAGGCATCCATGTTTTTTCCAATTCTGGGAGTGCTGTAAAAAATATACGGGCGATCACTGCAAAGGCCGCGGCCTTCGTTGCCACTGCCATAAATCCAGTAATAGGGGTGGGTGCACCTTGATAGACATCAGGAGTCCAAGAATGAAAGGGAACCAGAGAGATTTTAAATGCCAGTCCGCAAAACATCAGGCCCATGCCAATATACACCAGCGTATTTTTGGTGTAAGGGTTGTTCTGAAGAAGCTCTCCCATCACGTTGATGTCGGTGGTGCCGCAACCAGCATAAATCAAAGCCATGCCATAAACCAAAATGGCAGAAGAAAATGCACCGGTCAGTAAGTATTTTACAGTGGATTCTTGCGAGGCAAGTGTTTCCCAACTTAATTCTGTATTGCTATTGGGGCCTTCTTTTCCAGTCCCATGTTTGGCGGAAAACCCACATAGTATATAAAGTGCAATCGAAAATAGTTCGAGAGATATGAATATGGTGATCAGGTTTCCTGATTTAGCCAGAAACATCATTCCCGCAACCGTCATCAGTAGAAGCGTAAAATATTCTGCCTTATTCTCATGCGTTTCCTGTGGGTAACGGGCTGAACCAAAAATGGCAAACAAAGACATGAACAGGAATATCAGGTTGAAGACCAAAGCAAACCGGTCGTATATCAAAGCACCGCTAAAAATAACGGAATTGCTTTCATTTCCGACGGTTGGGGCTTCACCCCAAAGCATCAAAGTAAATAGGAACGCCGCGCCAACACCGACCATCGCAACGCCAGACAGAAAAGAGATCGTGTTCAGTCTCTTTTTAAGTCCGGCTAGAAGAATGAAAAAGGCAGTCATCAGCATGATGAGCTCTGGCCCAATCGCCGCCCAGTTCATATCGTCATAATTGATTACAAATTCCATAGTACTTTCCAATGGTTCCTGCAAAGGTTTTCTGTCAAAAGAAACCCCATAATAAATCAATAATTATGGGCTGTTTTATAGCATTTTCCCGCTTTTTGCAACTCTCATTGATACATTATATCTTGGAAACGAAAGATAGCGAGGTTCCTGCAATATTTTGCTTGAAAACCCTTGGCATAGAGGCGGTTCTCAGTCTCGATAGGCACTACTAAATGCTGACACTATAAAACTTTAAGCATCTTGGCAATGCGAGGTTCGAGGGCTTTCATTTTCACAGCTTTTAAGGGTTCAATTCCGATTTTGCGTTATAATTCAAAGTATCATTGCGTTAACTCAGGTAATTAGATGGCACGGTTCGATAAATTTTCAATTTGGGTGATTCTGGGGTTTTTATTCTTCGCTATTTCTGCCCATGCTTCCCCCGCTTTCAATGTCCCGATACAGATTACTTCTAACCCAGGGGAAGATTTTGCTCCGACCATTTCGCCAGATGGGAAATTCATGGTTTATGTTTCGGATAAATCGGGAAACCTAGACTTGTGGTTGAAGCATCTGGGGGCCGGAATTCAACCTCCTGATCAAAGGCTGACGTTTCACAGTGCGGAGGACGGCAGTCCTGAGATCAGCCCAGACGGAAATATGCTGGCATTTGTTTCTCATCGAAGCGACCCGAGAGGCGATATTTATATTTTGGATCTGTCTAAAAAGGGCTTGCCAGTGCCGATTATTCAGCAACCGGGAGAGGATCGAGACCCGGTTTGGTCGTCAGACCAGACGGCGTTATATTTTTCATCGCGCTCTTCAAGCACCCCGGTCATTGAAAAAATTGTATTGCAGGGTCTTGAGCGTACAGAGTTGCTAAGGCCGGGAGGGGTGAACCTTTCATTATCTCCAGATGGCAAACATCTTGCTTTTGTGACGGGTGAGACGCATAGCGACATGAAAGTGTATCGTTTTGCCGACGCATCCACCCAAGTTCTTGAGCAAGGGCCTTTTATAGATATTTCTCCGCGCTGGTCGGTGGATGGAAAGCTCCTCCTGTTTACTCGCTACCAATATGACACCAACCATGATGGGCAAGTGGGCATTGATGACAATGCAGATATCTGGAGTGTGGAATTCAATGCCGGGAGTCAGGGGCGATTTCGCCAACTGACCGATAGTTCTACTTACGACTTCCTGCCAGCTTCTTTGAGCGAAACATCTATCCTATTCACTTCTCATCATGAGGGTGGTTCCGATATTTGGCAGATTCCTCTTGTTGGCATCATGCCGACCTTGCAAGACGAAAATGAGGGGCTTATCACAGAATCGTGCAACCCTCATCGCGCTACTTATCTTTGTGTCCTACTCTTAAAAAATCAGACTATTTCTCAAAATGAAGGCAGGGCAAAAAATCGCTATCGTTTGGCATTGCAATACATCGGCCTTAAACATGATGATCTGGCAGACTCACTTTTTCAACAAATTCTAGA
>JABIYR010000103.1 GCA_018702695.1 Nitrospina sp.
AGCCTTCTGAAGAAGCGATGATGTCGGCTTCAAACTTCAAACATAAAACCCGGGTGGAAAAAAAGCTCCAGCAAAGTATTATAAAAATGTTGGAGGATGCATTGGGGCGGGGAAAAGTGATCGCCAAAGTATCTGCCGAATTAGATTTTGAAAAAGTTGAAAGAACGGAAGAAATTTATGACCCCGATTCTCAGGTGGTAAGAAGTGAGAACCAGGTCAGTGAGTCTTCAACCGGTGCGGTTCCTCCTGGTGGCATTCCTGGGGTTCAGGCTTTGATTCCTACGGGTGAAGCGCCTGGTGGCGTTGCCGGGCAAGCGGCAAAACGAAATAAATCGAATTCACTTTTCAATTATGAAATTAACAAAGTTGTCCGGTTGGTTTCGAAACCGGTTGGAGAGGTTTCTAAACTCAGCGTTGCCGTCATGATTGATGGCATTATGGCAGGAGACCCGGCGGTGTATCAGCCGCGTTCGAAAGAAGATATGGATAAGTATCTGCAAATTGTGCAGTCGGCGGTGGGGTATGATCAGGATCGAGGAGACATCATTCAGGTTGAGAATATTCAATTTGATCGATCTGAACTGGAAGCGCAGAAAGTCGATATCGCCCGATCGGAACAGATTGATATGGCCATGGAAGTTGGGAAACTTGTAGTGGGTCTGATTTTCCTCATACTGTTTTTTACCCGAATTATTCGACCTATCATTAACTGGATGACGATGACGGTAGAAGTCATCCCAGAAACAGATGCACTGGGTGCCGCAGATTTTGACGCGGTAGACGAAGAAAAACGTCGTCTCAGTGAAATCGCTTCTGAGGCGGCCCAAATTCGTGACTCGGTATCGGAGTTTGTTCGCAATGATCCTAAATACACAGCCAGTGTCTTGAGAAAATGGATGCGAGAAAAAGAACCGAAAGAAAAACTATAATACGGGTGATTCATGAGTATTAATGAGCAAGAAAAAAATAAGGCCGTGCGAAACATAGCCGAAGAATATAGATTGAATATGAGAGTTGGAGGTAAGCCTCTTGTCTGAGTTACATAAAACATTCGTTTTGGATAATCTTGAACCAGAGCAAGTAAAAGAAGAAGATTCTGGTAGGGAGGTCCGTTCCTTTGAGCTGAGTGAACTGGCTACTCAGAATGCGTCTGCGAAGCGTGGCTTCACTTATGACTCAGAAAACGCTCGTAATTTTGATCAGAAAAGTGTCAATACGGCTAAGGAGGGTGTCAAAGAGCTTCTTAAAGACGCGTTGGATAAGGCAAAAAGACAAGCTACAGAAATTAAGTCGAATGCTCAAAAGGAAGGGTACGATGTCGGTTATGCGGAGGGGTTCAAAAAAGGGGAAGAGGCGGCTCGAGAAGAATTCAGCCCTTTTTTGGAAACCATACAGGGTTTGATTACAGACTTGACCGGTTTTCGAAAAAATATGTATGACAAGATGGAGCGGGAGATGGTTGGAATGGTGGTCGATTTGGCGAAACGGGTCATTCATTTCGAGTTTTCCATGCGGGATGATGCGGTGCAAGGAATGATTCGCTTAGCGGTTGAATCGGTTTTAGACCGTGAGTCGATGGTCATTAAGATCAACCCTGCAGACAAAGGTTATGCAGAAAGTTTTCGCCCTGAATTACATCATTTGTTTGGTGAAATTAAGAATATTATCTTTGAGGCACATTCAGGCGTGGCGCGAGGTGGTTGTATTGTTGAAACAAATTTTGGCGTGGTGGATGCACGTATCGAAAAACTAGGAGAACAGATGGATCGTCTCCTCAATCTGGCCCCTCCTTCGCCTGAAGAGCTGGTCGCGGCATCCGAACATAAAATGCCTGCGGAGACTGAAGAAAATGTGGATGTTCCTACAGAGGACTCGCCCTCTGATGAAGGAAATGATTCTGAAACCGAGCTTCCCGAAGAATTGAATTGAGAGCCCATGGATAACGTGATTGATTTAAAAAAATACAGTTCATTTATAGAAAACACAGATTTTGTTAAGAAAACAGGGCGGGTGACACGGATTATCGGTCTGGTGCTTGAGGGGGATGGCCCTGCCGTTTCGGTAGGAAGTCTTTGCACTATCCACCCTAGTAGGCGCCCTTCCATTCAGGCACAGGTGGTAGGGTTTCGCGATAAGAGTATTTTGTTGATGCCTTTGGGAGACATCATGGGCATTGAACCGGGAAGTATTATTGAAGCAACAGAAGAACACCCGACCTATAAACCCAGTGATGGACTCATTGGAAGAATTCTCGATGGCAATGGAGAACCGATTGATGGCAAAGGCCCCATTCCTCATGGCGTTGAGTATCCGTTGATGGGTAGCCCGCTGAACCCTTTGGAACGCAGACGCATGAACGAATCTTTGGATGTTGGGGTGCGCGCTCTTAATGGATTGCTTGCTTTTGCAAAAGGGCAAAGGCTGGGCATTCTTGCTGGAACCGGAGTGGGAAAATCGGTGTTGATGGGTATGATTGCTCGAAATACTAATGCAGATGTGAACGTCATTGCGTTCATTGGTGAAAGGGGCCGAGAGGTCAAAGAGTTTATCGATGAAAATTTAGGGGAAGAAGGTTTGAAGCGATCTGTAGTGATTGCGGCGGCTTCTGACCAGCCCCCGTTAGTCCGTCTTCGCGGAGCCTATATCGCAACGACCATCGCAGAATATTTTCGTGATCAAGGAAATGATGTCATGTTGATGATGGATTCTGTAACCCGTTTTGCATTGGCACAAAGGGAAATAGGTCTTTCTGTCGGTGAGCCTCCGACAACACGAGGGTTCACGCCATCGGTATTCTCCTTGCTCCCCAAATTGCTAGAACGAGCAGGAACTTCATCGAGCGAGGGTTCGATAACCGGGCTTTACACGGTATTGGTTGAAGGGGATGATTTGAATGAGCCCATATCGGATGCGGTACGAGCTATTCTTGATGGCCATATTGTATTGAGCCGTGAATTGGCCTCGCATAACCACTACCCGGCTATTGATGTCCTGAATAGTGTCAGTCGAATGATGATTGATGTTGTTTCTAAGGAGCATTACGATTTATCAATGAAGTTCAAGGATATCTTGGCGACTTATAAATCGGCTGAAGACTTGATTAATATCGGGGCCTATACGCGTGGTAGCAACCCCAAGATTGATTTGGCCATTCAAAAATACGACCTCATGATTCCTTATCTCAGGCAGGGAATTTCGGAGGGGGTTGATTGGCGAACGAGTATGAATGAATTGAAAAATATTCTGGAGAGTTAAAATTGAGTTTCCGGTTCGACAGTATACTCCGCTTGAACAAGAGCAAAGAGGATCTCTTGCAGAAGGATATGGGGCAGATCAATGCTCTATATCAAAGGCAACAAGATCAAAAAACGTTCATGCAGGACACGATGGAAAAAAGTAGAGAAGAATTGAACGAGAAAAAAAGGTCGAATGCTAGCGTCGACACGATGATGTTATATGATAACTTTTTTAAAGGAACCCAGATTCAAGAGGAGAGGCAGGATAAAATTATTTCAGAAATCACCACTAAGCTTGAGGCCAAGAGGGAAGAGGTGGTTGAGGCTATGCGTAAGCGAAGAACTCTGGAAATTTTAAAAGAACGCAACAGGTTGAAAGAACTAAAAATCAGAGAAAGGAAGGAAACGGCTATCTTGGATGAGGTGGCCTCCAACCTCTGGATTAGGAATTCATAAGGTGTTCATCATGAAGTCAAAAATTATTTTTATCTTTCTTGCCATGTCTGCTTTTATATTGGCTGGACGAGCCGACACATTCTTTACTGGAAAACTATCTCCTAATAAAGCTCATGCTCAAGTAAAAGAGCTCGATGAAAAGACCGAAAAAGGTCGAGAGAAGAAGTTATTTCCTCTTGAGAAAGTGGAAGAGGTCATTCAGGAAAAAGAGAAAATTAAACTGCCCGGTCAGGCACCTGCGGTCAGCCCCGAAACGTTTCGGATGATAGAAACGATAGAAAATAAAAATCGAGAACTAAAAAAACGGGAAGAGGAGTTGCGCCTGAGAGAAGTACGTCTCAATGCTTTGGAGGCAAAAATCAGAAAAGACCTGAATAAAATTGAGCGAGGCATCGCTGAGTCGAAGGAGCAATTGGGATTTCAAGACGAGAAAACCAAGGAAAATATAGAGGCTTTGATCAAAGTTTATTCCAGTATGAAGCCGGAAGAAGCCGCTAACCTAGTTGAGGTCATCGATGAAGGCTTGGCATTAAAAATTATTTCGGGAATGAAAAGTAAAATTGCAGGGCAAGTTTTAAGTAATCTGGATGTTAAAGTGGCCAAGAGAATCAGTGAGAAATTAGCGGGCAAAGGTGACAAACCCCAGAAAAAATAAAGGGGTGGGATTGGCCTGTATTTAGTTTTTCGAGATTTGGGTGGCTTAAGGGTCTTCTGGACTGGTCATGCCAAAAGAAATGATCATTTTCAAGCCTTCTTCCACAGACATATCTAAACTCGTGGCATCCTTTTCGGGAACCATAAAAAGAAAGCCGGTTGTCGGGTTGGGCGAAGTGGGCACAAATACATTTAACATTTTTTGGCCTGAGGCGTCTCTAATTTCCTCGGGCGTGTTGCAACAAACAATCCCTAGTGTTTTCAGAGGCTCTCGAGGGTAAGTGATGAGCACCATTTTTTGAAAACTAGAAGTCTCGGTCAAGGAGATGGTATCCACCACCTTTTTAATGCTGGTGTAGATGACCCGAACCACCGGGATGTTGTGAAGAATGTTTTCCCCGAGTGTTACAATTTTTTTCCCTATAAAATTGGTTCCAAACAGCCCCACCCCGGTGATGAA
>JABIYR010000083.1 GCA_018702695.1 Nitrospina sp.
AAGTACAACAGCGAAGACGACCGGTTGACCTATGCTCTGTTCGGAAAAGTGGCACTGAAATTTTTTGAAACCCGAGGCAAACCACAGCCCGCACCGGTAGCAAAAGCTTCCACAGCGGGAAAAGCTCCCGCAACGGGATCGGCTCCAGTTGCCCCAGCCCCAACCGGGTCTGCGGTTTACAATGTTAGAGTCAATGGTAAAAATTATACCGTGGAAGTCTCAAGCGGAGGAGCGGTTGCCGCATCGGCGGCCCCTGCACCGGTCGCGACACCAAGCCCTGCGGCACCCAGTTCATCGGGAGGTTCGCCTCTGAAAGCACCCTTACCGGGGTCTATCTTCACTCTGAATTGCTCAGAGGGAGACGCGATTAATGAAGGCGATACCGTTCTTGTTATGGAATCTATGAAGATGGAATCTGAAGTCAAAGCTCATCAATCAGGAACCATTCAATCAATTCTGGTCAAGGAAGGCGATAGCGTACAGACCGGGGACGAACTGGTCATCATAGGATGAAAGAATTCAGCTTCGGTGAATCCACCGCAAAAATATTGACCACCACCGGGTTTTCGAGCTTGGAAGGTGGCGATATTACAATGATTTTTATTGCCTGCATCATGCTTTACCTGGCAATCTGGAAAAAATTTGAACCCCTCCTACTTCTTCCTATCGGGTTCGGCTGTCTGCTTGCAAATATCCCAATGAGCATGATGGCAAATACCGATGCCGGAGGTCTGCTTAACTTTTTCTATCAAGGCATTAAACATGAAGTGCTTCCTCCACTGATTTTTCTGGGAGTGGGAGCATTGACAGACTTTGGTCCGCTTTTGGCGAACCCGACAACGCTTCTATTGGGTGCCGCCGCCCAAGTGGGAGTCTATATGACTCTTATCGGCGCCGTGTTCCTCGGGTTTAACATGCAAGAAGCGAGTGCCATCGGCATCATCGGCGGTGCAGATGGGCCAACTTCTATTTTTATCGCTAGCAAACTAGCACCGCATTTATTGGCCCCCATTGCTGTCGCGGCATACTCCTATATGTCTTTGGTTCCGCTTATTCAACCTCCGATCATGAAATTTTTGACCACGGAGAAGGAACGCAAGATAAAAATGGAGCAATTAAAACCAATTTCCCAAACGGTAAAGATTATTTTTCCGGTGATAGTGACCATCGTCTGTTGCTTGATGTTACCCGGTGTCACTCCACTTTTGGGGATGCTGATGCTCGGTAACCTGTTTCGCGAGTCAGGGGTTACAGGCCGCTTGCACGAAACAGCGGAAACACATCTGATAAACATCGTGACAATTCTCTTGGCGTTGGCAGTCGGCTCTTCCATGACTGCGGACTCTTTTTTAAGACTTGAAACCTTAAAAATTATCATACTGGGTTTGCTTGCCTTTAGTTTTGCAACCGTTGGAGGCGTGCTTTTTGGCAAACTCATGTGCAAAATGACAGGGGGTCGGGTGAACCCGCTCATTGGCTCAGCAGGGGTTTCTGCCGTTCCTATGGCAGCACGGGTTTCACAAAAAGTAGGTGCGGAAGCAGACTCTTCAAATTTTTTACTGATGCATGCGATGGGGCCGAATGTTGCGGGTGTCATTGGTTCTGCCGTGGCCGCGGGGGTATTCATCTCATTGTTCGGAGATGTCGCCATCCTAGAACCGCATGCCTCGATCGCTGATATTGTCGGTTCCGTTGAACCCGGTGCCAAAGCCGCTATCGCTCAGGTAGTCGGGGCTCTTCACCCTTAAAAGGAAAAAAACATGGAAGCATCAATTTTTGCGGCTGTTCAAGTTTCTATTCTTTCGATTGCGGTGATTTTTACCGTTTTGACTATCTTAATCTTCACCATCAAACTCTTGGTGAAGCTAATTCCTTACCAGGCCCCGCCTGCTAAGCCTGCGCGTCGTAAACTGCCTTCTTCCAATAATGATCAGGATGACCATGTTGCCGTCATCACGGCAACGTTATCCATGCATATGGGGAAATCGCCTGACGAATTCAGGATCGTCAATATCTCTCAGTCTTGATTTAAACGGTTAATTGTTTTCAGAAGCAGGTTCTTGCGCAGGAAGGTTATCCGTAATTGGACGGAGGATCTCCTGCGGAGCCAGTAAAATCCCCTGAAATATTCCAATGACTCGTTTCCCTAAAGAAGTGAACGGAGTCAATGTGATATCCGGGTCATTCAAATCTCCTTTTACCGTGTAATAGCTTTTCAAAATACTCTTTTCATCGCCACCAGTAATGATGGCTCCCACAACAGGAATTTTAGTCAGAAACCGGTCCAGCCCGGCTAAAGGGGCCACCCCGACCACAGTGTCCACTTGACTCTTCGCTAGGTCAAAAGTACCGACAATTGAAGTTCTGCGGCTCTCCGTTTCCACTACAAAGTTCTGCGTCTCAAAAACCCCGTCTTGGGCCACAAAATCCCCAGAGATTTGCTTAAAGGGGGCTAAGACATCCTTTTCTAAATCAATCGACTCTGGGGGCGCATTAAACACCCGTTGGATTCCTCTTTTGAGTTTTTCCTGATTTATACTTCCAGATTGAATATCCAGCGATAGTTTTCCGGCTAATGAGGCCAAAATATCGGCCCATTTTTTTCCGCTACCGTTCAAACGCGCATCAATCATTTTCACATTTCCACTCAAACTGTCTGCGAAAATATCGCCAAAAAAACCAAACAAGTTTTTTGTTTCCATATCCTGAGCCTGAACATTGCCATCAAAATGGGCAATGTCTTGAGCATCGATCGACATCTTACCACCACTTTTAATTGAAGCGTTGCTGCCAAAGGACAGCCCTCTGAGTTCAACTTCTTTGTTAGAAAGCAAAATACGCCCTGAAACTTGATCCATGTTCAAAAGTTTATAGTTCAGTGTATCCAGATCAAAGCTAACCTCCCCTTCCCCCTTTGAAAAAAAATCAGACTGCTTCAATCTCTCTATGAATGAAGTTCCTTCTCCCTGCGGCTCCGGCATAAAATCATCAATATTCAAATTCCCTGCCGCTAGATGCAGGTTTAAATTGGGGGCATCCCCTATTTTATAAACACCGGAAAAGTCGACGCCACTTTTGTCAGATTTAATATGCCCAGATCGCATATCCAAACGGTCTTCCTTGAATATCAGATTCGCATCAACCGTCAAGGGCGATTGAAATTTCTGCGAGCGAATTTTCATGTCCTGCAGTTTCATTTTCCCTTCAAACAAAGCGTCTTCAAGATGATTCAAGTTGCCAGAACCGCTGAATTTAAAGTCAGTCGCGCCGTCTATATCAACCTCCAAAAATTGAAAAAATTGTCGTGACGGATAAAGCAGGAAATTTTCAGACACCATGCTCAGAGTGAA
>JABIYR010000160.1 GCA_018702695.1 Nitrospina sp.
CTTGCTCCTTTACAAAACAAAATAATTCCCAGTCGCATTAATTATATACGAATTTTCTGCGAACTTAGGACAGGTTTTCTCAATTCTGCTAGAAAACCTTCGCCTCCATGCCTTTCAAACATAATTATTTAAAGCTCTTCAGCGATTTGTCCGAAAATAATAGAGAAGGTCTATTAAATTAAGGGGCCTAAATTGTTTAACGCCATGCGGATCGCCTTCCGCCAATGCGTCAAAATTTTGAATTGCCTTGACAAACTCTAATAAATTCATTAGCTTAGGGTAATAATTTATGATGGAAACTCATGCCTGTGAATAAAATTTTCCCGGCGATCAATCTGGTTTTTGTCCTCACCATTGTTCTCCTTATCAGCCTGTCAGTCAGAACCTGGACTCACCCGCCCTACCCGTCGAGGGTGGATGGTGCGTCTCAGAGTGATTCGCCGAAGAACCTGCAAAAATTAGATCTTAGCAAGCCGGGATACAATGCGGGCATGGTGTCTCAGGTGGTGAAAAGTAATTTATTTCGTAAACAACGGCAACAATATATTCCACCCGTGCCGATTAAAGTCGCGCCGGCCCCTACTTCTGCTCCGAAACCTGTTCTGCCTCCTCCTAATTTGACTTTAAGGGGTGTGTTGCTGTTGGGTGGCATGAAAATTGCTATTTTAGAGGGAAAATACTCTGTCTTTGAGGGCACTAGAATAGTACAAAAAAAATTGAAGAAAAAAGGCTATCCGCTGGGGCATATTGTGGGCGAGTTTGAGTTGACGGTGGTCGAAAAAGGTTCTGCCATGATGGATGATAAAAAGGGTCGAAAAATTCTCTTGAAGGTTACCAAGCGTTCGGCTGAGAAAGTGGTTCAACGAGGAGGCAATTCACTCTCTCATAAAAGTAAAAATTTTAACCCTGCAAAATTTGTACGGCCCAAAGTTCGAAAAAAAGTTACTAAGGCTAAAAAGACTAAAGTTAATCGGGCTAAGCCCGCACAAGCACCACCGATGAGGATCTCTGGGGCCAGAAACCAGCCTCCTCCTAGAGTGCATATTTCAGGAAGATAAACGATCATGTTAAAAAAAACCGACCCCGTAGAAAGCATTCTTCTACGGCATAAAAAAATCACTGAAAAGGCCTTGGAAGAGGTGCGCACCAGCAATATTCATTCGGGAGGTTATCTGGGTAAAACCCTGACCGACCACGGCTATATTCATACCCAAGCTTTGCTGGAAACATTGAGCGCCGATCTGCGTCTGCCTTATATCAAAAAAGAGCAATACCCAAAATCTGGCTTGCCGGTAGAGGGCTTGACCATCTCAGAAACCTTTTTACGGGATAAGGTTATCTTCCCTCTTCAGCTTAAAAACGAAACTTTGATCGTGGCGGTTTATGACCCTTTCGATCTTTCGACGATTGAAGACTTAAAGGTTTCTTTGGGTAAAAAGATTCGCATTGTTTTGAGTAGTGAGCAGGATATTCTCACATCCATCGAAACTTATTACGGGGTAGAAGGCGGCACCGCCATGAACCGGATGGTCAGCGACATTCAAGATGACGACCTGCATGGGTTGGATTCGATGAATGAAAGCACTGAGCATATTCGTGATATGGCGTCAGAAGCCCCGGTCATCAAACTGGTGAATCACATCATAAGCGAAGCCATCGAAGCGCGCGCCAGTGATATCCACTTAGAGCCTTTTGCGGATGACTTGTTTCTTCGCTATCGCATTGACGGAATTTTGCACGAGCTGGAACCTCCACCAAAACGTTTGAGCTCTGCCATCACCACTCGCATCAAGATCATGTCGAAGCTCGATATCTCGGAGCGCAGACTGCCACAGGATGGACGCATCAAGCTTAAAATTCTTGGTAAAGATATTGATATGCGTGTTTCCACGCTTCCCACTTTACATGGTGAGAGCGTGGTAATGAGAATCTTGGATCGAGGCAACCTAGTTCTGGACCTCAGCCAAATGGGCTTCCCCGATGGGGTGCTTGAGCAAATGGAAGCGTTGATAAAAAAGCCCTATGGCAAACTTTTAGTCACCGGGCCTACGGGTAGTGGTAAAACCACCACGCTCTATGCGGCTTTGAGCAAGCTCAATACTCCCGACAAAAAAATCATCACCATTGAAGACCCGGTTGAGTATCAGATGCGCGGCATCAATCAAATTCATGTCAAATCGCAAATCGGCCTTAATTTTGCCGATGGCTTGCGTTCCATCGTTCGTCAAGATCCTGATATCATCATGGTTGGTGAGATCCGCGATCCAGAAACGGCAGATATCTCTATTCAAGCGGCGTTGACGGGACATTTAGTTTTTAGCACGGTACATACGAATGATGCGGCTGGCGCTGTCACCCGACTTCTGGATATGGGGATCGAAAACTTTCTCATCTCCTCAGCTTTGCTGGGAGTGTTGGCACAAAGATTGGTGCGGGTCATTTGCTCTGAATGCAAGGAAGAGCTGACCATGAAACCTGCACTTAAAATAGAAATGGGAATTACGGATGACGAGGAGATTACCATTCATCATGGCAAGGGTTGCAAAGCTTGTGGTCAGACTGGGTTCAGAGGCCGGTGTGGCATCTATGAGCTTTTAGTGATCGATGACTCGATCCGTGAACTCATTCTAAAAAAAAGCACCGCCCAGACTATCTGTGATCAGGCTCGTAAAAATGGGATGCGTACTCTTCGCGAAGACGGATGGGACAAGGTTGTGAAAGGAATCACCACCATTGAAGAAATTCTTCGTGTCACGCTAAACGATAGAAATTAGTCTTTATTTAATCTGGAGGCAACCGTATAAACCATGATGGTTTATTCTTACAAGGCAACTGACAAAAGCGGAAAATTTGTTGAAGGTGATGTCACGGCTCCGGATTATAACGCCGCAGTTCAGCAAATTCGTCAGCTCAACTATTTTCCTGTCAAAGTAGCAGAAGCTAAAAGCTCAGCAAGAATTTCTGCCGGGTTAAAGCTTTCTCTGCCCAATTGGGGTTCCAAGGTTTCCACCAAAGACCTGATGACTCTGACCCAGCAACTGTCCACGCTGGTCGATTCGGGCCTGACTTTGGATGAGGGGCTGTCGACACTTGTCAAGCTGGCTGAAACTGAAGAAATTCGCTCTATACTTGCAGACATTCGCAAGCAAGTGCATGCGGGAAGCTCTTTTGCTGACGCGTTGGAAAAACACCCTGATGTTTTTTCAAATCTATACGTAAACATGATCCGTGCTGGTGAAGCGGGTGGCATTGTCAGTGAAGCGTTGGACCGGCTGGCGATATTTCTTGAAAAGTCCGTCGAGCTAAAAGCCAATATTCAATCGGCCATGGTTTACCCCGCCATCTTGGGCCTTGTGGGTGGCTCTGCTGTAATCATACTGATCACTTTTGTCGTGCCACAATTTTCCAAACTATTTGAAGACATGGGGGCGGCGTTACCGCTTCCAACCCAGATCATGCTGGGTTTAAGTTCTCTGATTATAAACTATTGGCCATTATTAATATTGGGCACGCTGGGTAGCGTGGGGGCTTTTACTTTTTATATCAAAACTGATAAGGGCCGATATTGGTGGGATGGTTTACTATTAAAATTGCCTCTTTTTGGATCTTTGATCCAAAAAGTAGAGGTTTCGCGCTTTAGTTTGACTATGGCGACCTTGCTAAAAAGTGGTGTGCCCATCTTACAGGCGATGAAAATTGTTCAATCTATTTTAATCAATCGAGTTATTTCAGATGCTATTGGTAACATCAATCAATCATTGAAAAGAGGTAAAGGTTTGTCCGGCCCTCTTGAGGAAGCGGGTGTGTTCCCCCCCATGGCTGTTCATATGATCACCGTGGGAGAAACATCGGGCGCATTGGACGAAATGCTAACCAAAGTTTCTCAAACTTATGACAAGGAGGTGGCACAAGCCATCAAACAGGTTATCTCTTTGATTGAACCTTTTATGATCTTATTCATGGCATTGATCATCGGCTTCATCGTGGTTTCAATGTTGCTCGCAATTTTCAGTGCCAACGACATTGCTTTTTAATCACCCCCAACCAAACAAGGAAAATTATGCAAGGCCAAACACAATTCATCAAACCCAGACATCTCAACGCATTGGGGTTTACCCTTATTGAACTCATGGTGGTGATGGTTATAATCGGTCTTTTGGCGGCAACCGTTGTTCCCAAGTTCTTCGGTCATGTTGATAAGGCTCGGCAACAAGATGCGCAGGCGCAAATTGAACTGCTCGGTCAAGCTTTAGACTTGTACCGCCTGGAAAAACACAAATACCCCACGACGGATGAAGGCTTGGAGGCTATCAAATCTTATTTGAAAAAAGACCTGCCCAAAGACCCCTGGGGTCATGAGTATGTCTATGTATCTCCTGGGAATGAAGAACGCGGTTACGACTTGATATCTTATGGCGCGGACAACGCTGAAGGAGGAGAAGAAAATGATGTAGACATCGTCAGTTGGAAGAACTTTGAATAGTGATACTCATGGAAGGCAGAATGGCTTCACACTTCTGGAGATGGTTCTGGTTCTAGTGTTAATGGGCCTGATAGCAGGCCTAACACTCCCTTTTGTTGTCTCAACACTGGACCGTATTAAACTACAATCGGAGGTTCGTCAGATTGCCTCGGCACTTCAATTCGCACGTAGCGAAGCCATTTCTAAAAAAACATTGTTCACTTTCAATATTGATATCAACCAAAATCAATATTGGTTGGCCATCCCAAAACATGAGGAAGCCACTCAACCCAAACAATTAGACGAAACCGTACAGATCGTGGATTATCAAAAGGGCAACGAAACAATCACCGAGGGAACCTTCATGATCCTTTTTTACCCCCGAGGCAACTCCAGCGGAGGAACTCTTCGCTTTAAATCTCTTGATGACAAAAAAGAGGAAAATATTTATGCGGTCACCATCGACCCCATTACCGGAAAACCAAATATCAGCCTATTGGAAGAATGAAAACGGGTTCTCCCTCTTAGAAGTCGTTGTGGCCCTCGCCATTCTGGCAGGAGGTTTTCTGGCTGTGCTCAACCTCTTTTCGGGAAGCGTGCGTTCTGTGGATTTTTCTGGTCAATACCTAAAAGCCGTTACCCTTGCCAATTCCAAAATAAGTGAACTTGAAATACGTGGGTTTCAGCCAGATGAATATTCTGGAGGTTTTAAAAATGAGGAAAACTATAGGTGGGAAGTTGATATCTCCCCTTATGAATCTACCCTAAATGAACCTAGTGAAGGCATTCAATTACAAAAAATTCATTTAAAAGTTTTATGGGAAGACCGAGGCCAAATACGCAATGTAGAGTTAGCCACTCTCAGCCTTAATAAAAATATCTACCCGGTTCGAGATGCTTCTCTGGAACAGCTGTTTACCGGGGGTGCCGCCCCCGTTAGTACAAACTCAGAAACGGAAAACACAGAAACAGAAACAGGCACAGGAACCAGTGGAAATATCTGTGGCTCAAGCACGGGAAATATAAGCGGTTCAGGCTCTGTGAATATTTCAGGCAACTAGATGAAAAGACTGACTAAAAATCAATCGGGGTTCACTCTCCTTGAGATGATTCTTTCAATATCCATTGTTGCCATTATTGTGGCATTGGGGTTGGGAGGCGTCCGTCTGGGTGTGT
Organism: Nitrospina sp.; assembly: GCA_018702695.1. Taxonomy (GTDB): domain Bacteria; phylum Nitrospinota; class Nitrospinia; order Nitrospinales; family VA-1; genus LS-NOB. The sequence goes on from JABIYR010000160.1 coordinate 5,639, forward strand.
CGGCACGCGATGTCGGGGAGCAAAAGGTTGACACTTATCAGCGTTTGCGCATTATCATCGAACAACTCACACAAAAACTGCAATCAACCTACCCAGTATTTATCAGTCAGAAAGACGGCGTTCCAATCGGTCAGGGCGCCAACTCCAAAAAAAGAATTCTGGCTTTTGAGGGGAAGTCAGACTCTATACGTTTTGTTACCTTCTCCCCCTCAATGACGGCAGAAAACACATTGTCCTCCTCATCCCATGAGGTAAAATTTTATATTGGAGAGCATCCAACAACCGGAAAGTCAGGTGTCATTTTGGTAGAACGTGATATTTCGGATGGTTATATATTTTCAAGGATGGACTCAAGGTCGAAAACGACTCAATATTTCATGCTGGCTGAAAATGTCACGCAATTGAAATTCCGCTACTACCAAATGAAAAAATTACCGCCTCAGGAAGTAGACGGTCCCGATAAAACCATCTCACAGTTCACCGGACAATGGGTCAATCAGGCATTCATGGACCCTTTGGAAGTCAATCAGAGCCAGTCCAGTCAGCCCAACCCTGTACTGGCCTTTGAAAAAGCTAACAAAACATCGCTTCCAAGAGCCGTAGAAATCACAATTGGGGTGACCCCTGCACCAAAACCGGGAGAAGAGGTGCTAGATGAGGATTTGGACACTGTTTTTTCACCTCCCATCATCGTTCTGCTGAATTCTGGAATGGAATTTGCATTACCTCCTGTAAAGGAGGACGAGAATGCGTAAGATCAGTTCAAATCAGAGTGGCATTGCATTGATGATCGTCCTTTGGATACTTGTTTTGTTGATGGCTTTAGCAACGGAATTTGCCTTTTCAATGAAAATGGAAGTTAATACAACGCGTAACTATAAAGAAGATACCGAGAGCTACCATCTGGCTAAAGCTGGGGTTAATCTGGCTTTGGCAGAGTTATTAAAAAGCTCACGCTTTCATTCTATACATGAAGAGTATGGCTGGATCGCGGGAAAATCGATCGCCACCCCAAGTGCTGATACGCCCCCTGACAGCACCACTGAAAATCAAGATGAAGATGGGGGGCAAGAATTTGACATCGTCAATAGAACCGACATCGAACTGGAATATGGAACCATCACTTATATCATCCGAGATGAAAATGGGAAAATATCCATCAATTCGGCACCCAAAATAACTCTGAATAAATTATTGGCTTATTCTGGAGTGAGCGAGAAACTGGAACAGGACACCATTTCTGATTCCATTCTGGACTGGATCGATGCGGATAAAAACCACCATCTCAATGGAGCGGAAGATGATTATTATAGAACTCAATCTCCGCCCTATTACGCAAAAAACGGGAAAATTGAAACTCTGGACGAGTTATTAAAAATCAGAGGCATGACAAAAGAAATTCTTTATGGTTCCCCTGAAGAGGATGGGCAGTATAAAGGCATCGCTCAGTTTTTGACCGTCTATAAATATTCATCGGTCAACCCGAACACGGCAAGCGAAGAGATTCTCAGCATTCTCTACACGCCTGAACAAGTACAAGTAATTTTAGGGAACCGGAGTTCAAAAGGCTATCATTCACTGAGTTTGTCCACAATATTCAGGGTCACGGCAACGGGTAAAGCATTAGACAGCAGAACGCAACACACCATTGAAACGGTTGTTCAAAAAGTCGGCAGTGGTGCCAAAGCAAATATGCTCATTCATTATTGGAACGATAACGTTCTGGACTTATGAAACCAATATATATAGAAAAATCTTTGGGAATAGATATCCGAGAAAAATCGGTGACCTTAACCCTTGCCGGAAAAAAATTGCGCACCATAGACGTGCTAGTGGGAAAAACAATTGCGCTGAAGCCTTTAACCGGAAAAAATGAAAAAGCGGAAAAATATTTCCTAAACAAGGTCAACCGTTTCCTGATAGAAAATGATACTTGGCCTGAGTCTGTGGTAGTGAGCCTTCCTAGAGGTCATATCACGTTTAAAACGTTTGAACTCCCTGCCCCTGACTTGACATCGGTCCAGTCTATGGTGGACTTTGAATTGGAGCGTCAATTTTCTTCCGGGTTGGAAGACTTATATTTCACTTACCAAATCACTCCTCGGGCTGAAAACAACTTCCACATCGCGTCTGCGGCAATAAAAAAGACTATTGCCGATTATTACCTAGATCTGATTGGTAAACTTAACCTAAGAACTACTATTTTAGATGTTTCGACATTCGCAAACATCAACCTTGCATTGAGTCAGGAAATTGACAAGGACTCATCCCTTTCAGCCCTGACAGATATCAGCGCAGAATCATTAGATATTGCTCTGATAAAAAACAACACTGTTGAGTTTTGTATCAACAAAAGATGGTCCAAACCAGAAATCAAAGACATCAATTCAGAAGAGCAAAGCGACCCGGCTCAGCTTGAAAGTTTATCACGAGAGATCACTAAAATTATTATCGATGAGTTACAACAAGCGCTCTCATCGTGTCGCAACATCAAATCCAATGAACTCGTTGAGCATATTTTTATAACCGGGACAGGTGTTTTAACCCCTTATCTCACAAAGAATTTAGAAAAAGAGACCGAAGTATCCACAACGGCCCTGCAAACACCGGAGTTCATAACAGCAAATACACCAAAATCATTTTCCCCAACACTTATGCTGACATCCCTAGGCCTTTGCCTGAGGGAATTAAGAAAACAAACCCTCGAAACTAATTTATTGCCCGCAGAAAATCAGCCCAAAAGAAAAAAAATAAATATCAAGCTGACTTTGGCAATGGCCGCTATGGTGCTGGTTCTTTTAGCAGGTTTGCTGGTCAACAAAATAGTCTACACGAATAAAATAATGGTCACGCTGGATGAGCAATTAAATGAAATCAAAGGGCAGGTCGCAAGTCTCGAAAAAATTGACCTAGAATATGAGTCACTCAAACACAATGCTGATATTCTCCTTAATATAAGGAAAAAGTATCCGAACATACTGCCTATATTGGGAGAGCTAAGTCAATCTCTTCCCCGTGACACTTGGTTGACACATTTAAATTTTAATCAGGGAGAAATTGAGATCAGAGGGTTTTCCCCAATGGCATCGAAACTCATCCCGATACTGGAAAACTCAAAAACCTTTAAGGAAACCGGATTCGTGGGAACCATCATCAATGAAGCCGCTGGTGAGAAATTTAATATTCACACTGACTTGGAAACGGCATCATGAGCATGAATATCAGTCAACGAGACAAAAAGGTGTTAACAGCCGGGTTAGTTTTTGTCATTTGTTATATTCTGTTCTTTTTTGTCGTCGAGCCTGTGTATAAGAAGCAGGCCAAAGCAGACAAAAAAATTAATGGTAAAATTCAGTTTATTCAAAAATACTATGAAATCTTAAATCAAAAAGAATATTATCAGGAAAAAGACAAGGCCAACCAAAGCACGCATGTGAGCCTGACGCGCAGGTTTTTACAGCAAAAACAACCCGGCCTTGCGGCGGCCAGCCTGCAAAAGTTGATCGAAAACTTTTCACGGGGAACGGTCACAATTGAACGAACAAAAGTAAATAAACCCAAATACATTGAAGCTATGTTGGCAGTCCCAATTGAAATTACGGTTCGATCAGACCTTAAAAACCTATCTTTATTTTTAATGAAAATAGAGAATGATGAAAAACTTCTAATCGTAGAGGAACTTCGATTACGAAGAATTAATAAATCGGAACCTGAGGACCTGCAAACTCGTTTAATGATAACAGGCTTCATTCAGGAACTAGAGCCTCAAAACAAGAAATCGACATGAAACGCATATTCATTATCTTAATCGTTTTCACCTTGCCAACCGTTTGGTTGGGCTGTGGTGCAACCAAAAAATCTACCATGCAACGGCTCCAGAATAAAACCGACGTCGTTGAAAGCATGAGACTGCCTGACTCGGCTCAAAGTGACCAGCAGATGAGCTCGGAAGATATCATTGACCCCGACAAAATCAATCACATTCCCAAATCTCAGGAGTTGAAGAAAATTCGTATTATTCGCGCCAAAACACCTTTGCGTAAAGGACCGGGAGACCAACATCAGGAAATCAGGACTGCCGCCAAAGGAGATTTCTTCGACCTGATTCGCGTTGAAAGGGGCTATGGTAATGGACAAACCTGGTACCTCGTTGAAGACTCCACCGGAAATAAATTTTTTGTCTCCAGCAAGCAATCGACCTTGGTGAAGAAAAAAGCCGAACCGACCCTACAAGCCAAGAAGGAAACAGAATCGATATCGCCCAGCCCTCAGGCTAAAAAGAATAAGTCTGAAGATGCCATAGAAAAAATCAACCTGCAAAAGCGGAAAAAAAATACGCTGGATAAGATCCAAACCGTCATTTCAGTTGAACCTGAGCTTCCCGCTGAGTTGAAAGAAGCTAAACATATCACCCTTAATTTTGAGGGTACTGAGCTTTATGATGTCATCACCACCTTTTGTGAATTACTGAAAATCGACTATTTAATCGAAGGCAGTGTGGAAGGTAAAGTAACACTTCAAACCTTCAATAAAATTCCTGTTGAAGACCTGTATTCCGTTCTGGAGCAGATTCTGGCTCTGAACAATGCCGCTATCGTTAAAAGCGGGAATTTTTATCGTTTCCTACAGGCTCCTGATGCGGCGAAAAAACCCATGAGCATCCATTTCGCCGACGACCCGAACATCCCAGATAAAGAGCGAATGATCATCCAAATCGTTCCACTCCAGCATATTTCGGTGGAATCCATGAAAAAGATTATCACCCCTCTTCTCACGACTAATGCCAGTTTTATTGAAGTGCCAGAAACTAACAACTTGATGATGATTGAGATGGCTTATAACGTCAAACGCATCATCAAAGTCGTTCAGGCCCTAGATATTGATAAACTGGCATCTTCTGACATCCAGCTCTATAAACTGCAAAATGCAGATTCAGAAGTAATGGTGGGGGAACTCGAAGAGATTTTCAGTTCTATGGGTTACAAAGAAGCCCTCGATGACTCCCTTTCATTTCTGTCGTTATCCCGATTGAACTCAATTCTTGTCGTCAACGCATTCGATAAAATCTTACCGACCATAGAATTCTGGGTCGATCGTTTAGACCAACCTGTCTCAGAAGGTGAAGTGAGCACTTTTGTTTATTATGTGCAAAATGGCGATGCGGGTGCTTTAGCCAGCCTTTTAAATGGCATTTTCCCCAGTCAGGGAGAGGATAATACTAAGACAACCCAAGTCTCAAAGACAAAAAAAGGCAAAACAGACAAAAAAGCAAAGATCTCCGGGGCGAGCACTTCTACGAGCAAAACTCGTAATATCGAAGCCGTCAGCAATATCAGCAGTAATCTTGAAGGCGAGATCACCATCTTGCCAGACCCGGACACCAACGCTTTGATCATTCGCACCAGCCCACGTAACTATCCGGCCATATTGGCTTTGATTAATAAATTAGACTTAATGCCACAACAGGTTCTTATTGAAGTCTTGATCGTTGACCTCAGCATCGATGAGTCGACGGCGGCCGGACTAAATTTAGCCTTTCAAGATTCCATCGGTGCCAACACCATTGCCGGAAGCGTTAGCTCCAGCACTGCCAACGCAAGCGCCCTGGGGTCATCCATCGGGACCGCCACGGCTTCATTTTTATCTGGGGGTAGTTTTTTCGTGGGCGACCCCGGAAAGATCATCGCCCAACTACAGATGTTCGCCTCCGATTCTAAAACCAATGTATTGGCCAACCCCATTCTCGTGACCTCAGACAACAAGGCCGCCAGCATATCCATCACCGATGAGATTCCCATTGTACAGGAGGCATCTGTCCCATCAGGAGGTGCCGCCGTAGTCACCAGCACAGTGGAATTTCGCAGTGTCGGAATCAAGTTGGATATCACGCCAAAAATCAATTCCGAGAATTTCATCAACCTGCAAATCAATCAGGAAATATCCAGCCGAGGTGCCGATGTAGGAGATCAGCCTTCCTTCAACACGCGACAGGTGAATACCGAAGTGGTGCTAAAAGACAACCAGATATTGGTCATGGGCGGGTTGATGCGCACCGACACCACCGACACCATCTCAGGGGTTCCGGTGTTGAAAGATCTCCCCTATATAGGAAAATTATTTGGCTCTGAAACCACCAGTCATAAAAAAACCGAATTGATGATTTTTATCACGCCGCATGTGATTTCCAAGTCGCAAGATGCTGAATTCATCACCCACCAGTTCAAAAAACGGCTCAGCACCCTGAAAGCTTCCCCTCTTAGCTAAAGTTGGGGCCTTCTCGAGTAAAAACCCCCATAAAGTGCTTGAAATCAGGGCCAATCTCAAGCATAGTAGAAGCTCTTTTATTCTATAATTCCTTTCTGTTGACGGTTATTTGTCGCCTATGCAGGAATCACTTCTAATGTGGCAAACGAGAATACTGGTTTCCCAAGATTGAAATGACTAAATCCAAATTTGTTAATAGTTTAGAGTTGATCGGTGACACCCCATTGGTTAAACTCAATCGTGTTACCCCGCCAAATGGTGCCAATATTTACGCGAAGCTGGAATACTTCAATCCAGGTGGCAGTGTCAAAGACCGCATTGCCCTCGCCATGGTAGAAGATGCAGAAAAAAAAGGCCTGCTCAAACCCGGCTCCACGATCATTGAACCCACAAGCGGAAACACAGGCATCGGCCTTGCGCTGGTAGGTGCCGTCAAGGGTTACAATGTTATTCTGGTCATGTCAGAAAACATGAGCGCTGAGCGAAGGATGATTCTGGAAAGCTTTGGCGCGAAAACCGAATTGAGCCGTGCCGAGTTTGGAATGGAAGGCACGATTCAAAAAGCAGAAGAAATGCAGGCTGAAAATCCGAGTTATTTTATGCCTCAGCAATTCAATAACCCCGCCAATCCAGAGGTGCACCGCAGAACAACCGGGCCAGAAATTGTTTCTGCCATGGACGGTGAGTCGATAGACGGTTTTGTCGCAGGGATTGGAACCGGCGGAACCATCACCGGGGTGGGAGAAGTTTTAAAGCAAAAATATAAACAGGTTAAGGTAATAGGTGTTGAACCAGCAACCTCTGCTGTGTTATCGGGTAACCCTCCAGGCCCTCATAAAATTCAGGGGATTGGAGCGGGTTTTAAGCCCAACGTCCTAAACCTTGGTCTCATAGATCAAATTTTACCCGTTTCAGATGAAGATGCCTTTAAATTTTCTGGCAGACTCGGAAAAGAAGAAGGCCTTCTCGTGGGGATCTCATCTGGAGCCGCATGTTTTGCCGCCAACGAATTGGCTAAAGAATTAGGCCCTGGCAAAAATGTGGTGGTGATTTTACCCGATACCGGGGAACGTTATTTTAGTTTCAACCAATATTTTTAAAACAGGCAGGGGCAGAAAATACCGAAGACACCAAGCTGAAATATTTTTCGTTATCCTGTAAAAAACTGAGGGAATGTCTGAATGGGTTATGTAAAAGGACTGATCTGCAAAGAATGCAAAAAGGAGTTTGCCAAAGAACCGATTCACGTTTGTGAATTTTGTTTTGGACCTTTGGAAGTTAATTACGACTACGAAACCATCAAAAAAGTCGTCACTAAAAAATCCATTGAAGATGGCCCACCCTCCATGTGGCGTTATGAGGCCCTGTTGCCTCTGGACGAACCGCCAAAAGTGGGTCTCCATACAGGTTATACCCCTTTGATCCGAGCAAAAAATCTGGGCAAAGCCCTAGGGCTCAATAATCTCTACCTGAAAAATGACTCCGTCAACCACCCTACTTTTTCATTCAAAGATCGAGTGGTGTCCGTGGCAATTTCTAAAGCCTTGGAGTTTGGTTTTGACACCGTCTCCTGTGCTTCAACGGGCAACTTAGCAAACTCAGTGGCCGCCCATGCTGCAGAAGCCGGATTGAAAAGTTGCATTCTCATTCCCGATGGGCTGGAAGCAGGTAAAATTCTGGGAACCCTGATTTATGGCACTCAGTTGATTGCTGTCAAAGGCAGTTACGACGATGTGAACCGACTTTGCAGTGAAATTGGTGTCAACCACGACTGGGCTTTCGTTAATATTAATATCCGCCCTTATTATGGAGACGGCTCCAAATCATATGGTTATGAAATCGCCGAACAACTGGGTTGGAAATGTCCTGACAATGTCATCGTGCCTGTAGCCGGTAGTTCTTTGATCACCAAAATTTGGAAAGCGTTCCATGAATTTGAAATGCTGGGGCTGGTCGATAAAGTGCAGACCAAAGTTTTTGCCGCACAAGCAACGGGTTGCTCTCCTGTTACCACAGCCATCAAAAATGGCAGTGAAAATATCATTCCAGTAAAACCCAATACCATTGCCAAATCAATCGCAATTGGAAACCCCGCCGATGGTTATTATGGCATCAAAACTGCGAATACCAGTGGGGGCTATGGAGAAGATATTTCCGATGAAGAGATCATTTCTGCCATGAAATTATTGGGCGAAACAGAAGGTGTCTTCACCGAAACAGCAGGCGGCGTTACGGTAGGTGTTACTAAAAAACTGGTTGAACAAGGCCGAATCAAACCCGATGAAGTCACTGTCATTTGTATCACCGGGAATGGCTTAAAAACACAGGAAGCTCTGGCCAGCAGTTTTACCGCACCGCCAGTGATCGAATCCAATATTAAAAGTTTTGAGGAAGTTTATGCAAAAGGCTGTTCCGCGTAAATCGATTCCATTAAAACTCTATTGAAAATTTCTTTGCCAACAGTTTAAAGGAGTTAAGCATGGCAGCAAAAGTAAGAGTACCCACACCATTGATGAAATTGACTGACAACCAGAGCGAAGTTATGGCTGAAGGCGCGACCATCAGCGATGTCCTCAATAATCTGGAAAGCCAGTTTGCAGGAATTAAAGAACGTATTTGTGACGAAAGTGGGGCTCCCCGTCGTTTCATAAACATCTATTTGAATGAAGAAGATATCCGCTTTCTCGAAGGGGAAAAGACTCCCGTAAAAGATGGTGATGAGATCTCCATTATACCGGCGATTGCTGGCGGAGCCTGAAATGATAGATTTTACAGATGAACAAATAGAGCGCTACAGCCGCCATATCATCCTTCCAGAAGTCGGAGGCGAAGGGCAAAGCCGCCTTTTAGAATCCAAAGTTCTTTTGGTGGGAGCGGGTGGCCTGGGTTCTCCCGCCGCATTTTATCTTGCGGCCGCAGGAGTGGGTAATTTGGGAATCATCGACTTCGATGTCGTCGATCTCAGTAACCTGCAAAGGCAGATCATTCATAATACTGAGCGCATCGGTATGCTAAAAACCGAATCCGCAAAAAAAACAATTTCAGCACTCAACCCAGATGTCAACGTCACGGTTTTTAACGAAAGACTGAATTCCGAAAATATTATGCGCCTCTTCGAGGGATATGATTATATTCTCGATGGCACCGATAATTTTGCCACGCGTTATCTCATCAATGATGCCTGCGTGATGAAAGGGAAAACCAATATTCATGGCAGTATTTTCCGTTTTGAAGGTCAGGTTACCGTTTTCAAACCCGGTGATGGGCCTTGCTATCGCTGTCTATATCCAGAACCCCCTCCACCCGGTTTGGTTCCGAATTGTCAAGAAGGTGGCGTTTTAGGTGTTTTGGCAGGAGTAATTGGCAACTTACAAGTGGTTGAAACCCTGAAACTCATTCTGGGTAAAGGAGAAACACTGGTTGGCTCTCTGCTTCTTTATGATGCACTAAAAACTGAATTCAGAAAGCTGAAACTTAAAAAAGATCCTAAATGCCCTGTTTGCAGTGATAATCCAACGATTACCGAGTTGATTGACTACGAAGAATTTTGTGGACTATCGCGCTAACAAATAAAAAGTGGCTCCGTTATCGATTTTTTTGCAACGAAACGGTTTTAAAGATATCTAATAACTGTAATGTCAAAACCGATGAATTTTCCCATTCCATTTGAAGTTCAGGCGCCGACTTGCCCTGTTATTACCAATCAATCGGTATTAAAGGCCATCGGCAATACGCCATTGATCCGTATTCACAACTTGGGAAAAGAATTCAAGGATGTCGATATCTATGCCAAGGCAGAGTGGAAGAATGCTGGCGGGTCAGTAAAAGCTCGCCCAGCCTTGAAAATGATTGAAGATGGTGAAAAAAGCGGCAAACTCACCAAAGATAAAATCATTCTCGACTCCACCTCCGGCAACACTGGCATCGCTTACGCCCTGATCGGAAAAGTGAAAGGCTATAAAGTCAAACTCGTCATGCCCTCAAATGTCTGCAAGGAACGCAAAGGCTTGATGGCAGACTTTTATGGAGCCGAAATTGTCACCTCCAGCCCGTTTGAAGGCTCGGACGGTGCGATTCTATTGGCAAAAAAAATCTATGAGGAAAACCCAGACCTCTATTTCATGCCAGACCAGTATAACAACGACTCCAATTGGCAAGCACATCAAGAGACCACAGCCCCCGAAATCTGGAATCAAACCAATCACCGAGTCACACATTTTATAGCCGGTATCGGAACTGGAGGTACCATTATGGGAACCAGTCGAGGCCTACGTCAATTGAATCCCGATATCAAATCTTATGCTGTCGAACCGGCAGAGTCACTACACGGTCTCGAAGGCCTCAAGCATATGGCAACCTCCATCGTTCCTGGAATTTATGATGAAGCCGAACTAGACGGCAAAATCAGTGTTCCCACCGATGAAGCCTACGATATGGTCGAGACGTTAGAAAAACAAGAGGGTATTTTGGTCGGACATTCTTCTGCCGCCGCCTTGGTGGGTGCTTTAAAATTAGCATCGCAGATTGAAAGAGGTGTGATTGTGACCGTCTTCCCCGATAGTTGCGAACGTTGTTATGTCAATTTTGGGCAGTTCAAGCAATATTATGAAACCCATTCCTCCAAACTACCCAAGTCTGACTGAGCGATACTCTCGCGATAAGACTAGAAAACCCGGACATGCCCCGCTTCCAAAAACATATATTCATTTGCACCAACGAAAGAAAACCTGACGATGCCAGGGGTTGTTGCGTTTCTCGGGGGTCTCTTGAACTTCTGGACTACCTAAAAGGCCGCGTTCACGATCTGGGCTTGAAAAAAAATGTACGTGTTAACAAAGCCGGGTGCATCGATGCCTGCGCTCAAGGCCCTTCTATGGTGGTTTATCCCGATGACATCTGGTACGCGCCACGAACTCAAGAAGACATGGAAGAAATTCTCACCGAACATATTCAAAATAATCGTCCGGTGGCTCGGCTGGTCATACCCTTTAAGAAAAATCCATAGCAAATTAGGCTACAGTCCTCTTGCGTAAACCTGAAACCCTTCGGTAAAAACTAATCTATATCAGGCTAACCCTGTCGAAGCAGTTAGATTTTCTAGGTTTTCGAATTAGACAAAGCTTTCCCTTCGATGAAAGAAGAGAGCATGCAATAGCTCTACCACCTGCAAACCTTACTACTTTAGGAGCCTTCTCTTTTCATGGGAGCGTGAGCATTGAGAATTTTCGACTGGAGGATCGCTGAGTTTCCATGCGCGTATTTTCTCGCCGCGTAAAAATGGTTGGTCGCGTCACCATGACGGCCCAGCTTGTCCAAGCATAAAGCTTCGTTATAATGGGCCTCACCCACTCCTGAGTCGATGCTCGATGCCATGCTAAAATGTTTCAGAGCCACATCATAATGACCCTGATTGTAATGGGAAATACCTTCTTCGTTATGTTCGTGAGCGCTACTGCTCGAACCCTCTCGCATGGGAAACGACAACGGCCCATTATCAGCAAATGCAGGGGCAGACAAAAACAAACTCAATAACATCGCAAACAGTATTTTTTTCATGAGTCTTACCTTTATATAGGGGTTGAGAGGTTAGCCATTACGAAATAGTCGCTTGACAAACCCGTTCCTTACAAAATTCTGCGCCCAACGACAATCAAAAAATGGAACAAACTACCATAGCTTAACGGATCAGCCCTTCAATGGTTTCGTTGATGCCTCCGAAAACCTCTTTCATGGTTTTTCCTGACCGAAGAATCTTATCAAACTCGGCTTGATATTCGCACGCCGCTTGACTGATAGCCTCCATTTCAACTTTTAGACGAACCAGAGCCGTGTTCATCTCATTGACTCGATCAACCAGAACAGTGATGAATTTGTCTTTAAGCTTTTCTCGGGTTTCAGGTTTGAGCTTATCAAACATTTTTGGGTCCATCTTGAAAACCTTGGCCTGAGATTTTGCAAAGATATTTGTAGTGCGGGGGGTCTGAGTCAAAAAGGAGACTTCGCCAAATAATGATCCCAGTAAAAGGGTATTGATGGTTACCTTTGGCAAGTCATTCCGGGTCACAATCGCCTCCCCTTTAAGCAAGATGAACACGGCCATATCCGTTTGACCCTCTTCAACAATTGCCTCTTGATCGGAGTACTCAATAACCTGATTACTTAATCCCGCAAATTCTTTCTTTTCCGTCATATTAAAAGACTGGAAAAAAGGAATATTATTGAGCAATCGCAAGGTTTCCTGAGGAGTTTTGTTCGAAATAATATTACCCATTATTCTCCTGCATCGTTAGGTGTTAAGCGTTGCGACTGCATCTGTGCCTGACAAAGTTTATAAAAAACACCTTGTTGCTGCAACAGCTCCTTTCTGCGTCCAAACTCGATGATACGCCCATTCTTCAACACCAAAATTTTATCTGCATGAAGGAGGGTGGATAGCCGATGTGCAATGATAATACTGGTTCTACCACGCGTCAACTCTTGAATCCCACTCTGAATCTGGCTTTCGGTTTCGAGATCCACACTCGATGTCGCCTCATCCAGAACCAGTATGCGTGGCTGGATAGCCAAAGCCCGCGCAAAGGATAAGAGTTGCCGCTGTCCCGATGAAATTCCCACACCGCCTTCTTTTAGTTCTTGTTCATATTTAAAGGGGAGATTGTTGATAAAATTATGCGAACTAACGGCCTGCGAGATCGACTCGACCTCCTTTTGGCCGATCTGCTCGTTTCCCAAACGAATATTTTCTAAAATATTCCTTGAGAATAGAAAAACATCCTGCTGGACCAATGCGATCTGGCGACGCAAATCATATTTATTAATGTCTTTAATAGATTTCCCGTCAAACAGAATATCGCCCTTTTGAATATCGTAAAAACGACACAGTGCATTGACCAAGGTGGATTTCCCGGAACCGGTCGCGCCCACAATGGCAAGGCTCTCTCCTTCTGATAAAGAAAAATTAATATCCTCTAAAATATAATTCTCATCGTTATAGGCGAACCATACATTCTTAAATTCAATCGCCCCTCGAATCTTGAAGTCATCAGAATTAGGCACCGAGTCGGGGAGTTCCTCAGGTGTGTCCAACAATTCAAAAATCCGCTCAGACGACGCCATCGCGGTCTGAATGATATTGAATTTTTCGGCCAAATCTCGAACGGGTTCAAAGAATTTTTGCAGATATTGAATAAACGCCACCAAAATTCCCAATTGAATCTCATCTTGAACAAACCGCCCTCCCCCATACCAGATCACCATCCCAACAGCCAACGAGTTAAAAAGATCAATTGAAGGCATATAAACAGCATTATAAGTCACCGTTCTTAAATCTTCATTGAGCCTGTCTTGATTGATTTGGGTAAATTTTTCGAGATTATTTTTTTCTTGATTGAAACATTGTACCGTATCCATGCCCGAAAGATTTTCTTCTAGGTAAGAATTGAGTTCGGTCACATGGGCCCGGTTTTTTCTCAGCGCATCACGAGCCTTGAGTCGATAGATGCGAGTCACCC
>JABIYR010000056.1 GCA_018702695.1 Nitrospina sp.
CCCAACCTGATGCATCTGGAAGGGCGTGAAGTCGTACATAATAAGGAACGTGTTGAACTCAGGTTTGAAGAAATTCCCGGCCCGACCTTCGACGGTCTGCCGATGGACAACTATCTGTCGCCTTATCCGATCATCCCGGTATTGCAAAGTCGCGGATGTTATTGGGGCAAATGTACATTCTGCACCCATAGTTTTGTCTATGGGCATCGTTACGGCAAACAGAAAACACAAGGCATGGTCGATGAGTTGGAAGCCTTGATGAAAAAATACAATACCAAATACTTCACCTTTTCAGACGAAGCCGTTTCGCCCCATGCTCTCAATGATGTTTCTGACTTGATGATCGAACGCGGGGTAGAAATAAGTTCTCTGGCATTGCTGAAATTTGAAAAAGTGATGGATGAGAAATTATTCACCAAAATGAAGAAAGCCGGTTTCACCTTCCTGATGTTCGGTTTAGAAAGTGCCAACGACCGTGTGTTGGCACTCATCGATAAAGGCACTACGAAAGCTGTCGAGCGCGATGTTTTGCAGAAAAGTCATAAAGCCGGTATCTGGAACCACTCGTTCCTGTTTTTTGGTTTTCCGACTGAAACCCGCCCTGAAGCGCAAGAGACCATCGACTTTCTACGCGATAACCTCGACTCAATTCACTCCTTTGGCCCCGGAGTGTTTCTGCTGAATCGCGATTCCAGTTGTTACCAATATCCCGAAAAATTTTCCATCGAGCGTATCATTGAAGACCCTGAAAGAAACATCGCTATGAATCTGGACTTTGTTGCAAAGGAAGGCATGTCACGCCAAGAAGCTGGCGAAATGAACGATCAATGCATCAGCATGGCGGAACAATTTTTTCAATCCCTGCACCTATGGGGAACCTTGCCGCGCGAACATTTTCTACTTTATCTCGATAAGTTTGGCAAAGAAGCGTTGAGTGGCAACCAGCCTCCAGCAGAAGAAGAGGAGAAAGCCCTATGTCGGGCTTGAATCGACCATGAAATCATTGCTCATATTTCCCCCAGATTGGTTGCCCTCCGAGCCTTATTTGAGCCTGCCATCCTTGGCCGCCGTCTTGCGCCCAGCAGGGCATGATGTGTCGCAATTAGATGTCAACGTCGAGATGTATGACCTGTTTTTCAGCACCCGATTTCTGGAGCATGTTGCGCAACGCATCGGCAACGAACGGCGTCATCTGGAACATGTACAAAAAGAACGCGCCTTGGATGAAGAAGAAAACGAGCTCATGCAACGGCTCCTGCAATGCACACCCGAACTGTTTGCTCAATATGCAGAAAATGTTGAGAAAGCCAAAGAAATTCTGCGCGGCAAAGCCTTCTACGATATCGACCAGTTAGAGTGGGCGACAAACTGTCTGCACGAGACCATGGCATTGGTCTCGCTCGGTTATTATCCAGCTCAAATATGTTTTCCGCCGATTGAGACTGACATCGTCTACAAACCGTTCATGTCCTCAGAAATTCTCGAGGCCGTCGATGACGAACAGATCAACGTGTACCGTGATGTTTACCGGATGCTGATTCGCCCCGTTATGGAACGCGAACGTCCAACGATGATCGGTATTTCGGTGGTGCAACAAAAACAGCTCATCGCTACCTTCACCTTCTGCAAAATGATTAAGGAAGAGTTTCCCGCAACGCATATCACTCTGGGCGGAAACATCATCACCCGCATCCGCGATACCCTGCCCGAAATGCAAGGCCTGTGGGAATGGTTCGACACCGCTGTGGTGTATGAAGGCGAATCGGCTTACCTGAAACTGACCGAAGCTGTAAAAAGCGGCGGCGATTTTTCAGCTCTGCCCAACCTCATCTATAAAGATGAAACGGGTGTTCACACAAACAAAGAAGTCTGCTCCGAAAAATTGGCCGAATTGCCACCGCCGGATTTTGATGGGTTGCCACTAGAAAAATATTTTGTGCCCAATCTCATACTGCCCTACCTCGCGACACGCGGCTGTTATTGGGGGCGGTGTACTTTCTGCGACCATTTTCAAGGTTATGTCGAAGGCTTTCGCACCAAACAAGTCGATCAGATCACAGAAGAAATAAAATTTCTCAAAGAAAAATACGACACCCGGTTTTTCCATTTCACCGATGAGTCTTATCCCCCGGCCCTGTTTCAGAAACTTTCGCGCAAGCTGATCGACGACAAGCTCGATATCGCTTGGACCACGCATATGCGTTTTGAAGAATCTCTGCTCGAAGAACAGGTCTGGAAAGATGTGGCAGAATCAGGATGCAAATATCTGCATTTTGGTTACGAGTCCGGCAACCAGCGTGTGCTCAAACTCATGGATAAAGCCACCGAACTCGGCGCGATCGAAACCAATCTTCGCATGGCATCCGAAGCCGGTATCTGGAACCATCTGATGGGTTTTTTCGGCTTCCCCGGAGAAACCGAAAAAGAAGCCGATGACAGCAAAGCCTTCGTCGAAAAAAATGCCGCCCATATTCACTCACTCGGGTTCATGACCTTTGTGCTGGGCAAATATAGTCCCATCGCTTTCGAGCCAGAAAAATACGGAGTCTCCTATTACAAAAATCCAGAATGGGATTTGGCTCTCGACTACTATTTCACCACCCAAGACGGTCTCAGTATTCAAGATGCCATGAACGTGTTCGACGAGTTCGAACGCAACCACAATGCGAAATGGGATCTACGAACCTGCGTCCGCGAATACATCTTCCTCTATATCGATAAATACGGCTCGAACCATCTGCCGCAACTCGAAGTCACCCCCGAACAACGCCAGCAAATGCAACACCCCGCCATAGGCATGGTCTAACTGCTAGGCGCAGGGCCAGTGTGAAACGCTTTGTTGAGCGGGCAAAGGGTTGTCATAGCCTGATTTGTGGCGAATGGCGGTGACGTTGCATACGGATGCCAGTATTAACTCACCCCCCCCATCAAGGTTCTTCAAAATTCAGGTTCGTTTTTCTAAGTTTTTTGAGCTTAGAAAGGCTAGGGTATTGTAATCCCAATTCCCAGGCTCTTTCCAAATGATATACGGTGGCAGAAAGGCGGTTTTCTTTTTTCCAAAAAAGAATCCCTAGTTGAAGGTGGATATCAGCCCTACTGGTTTGAGGAGATAAAATCAGGCGTTGATATAACATGATCGTATAATGCAAAATTCTCCGAGGAGATCCTTTTTCCAAATCAAATGGAATATTATAATTTAAGGGGAAATTAGCGAGAGGAGGTAAGCCTTTATTCAAAGTATCAATAGCTTGGCTTTTTTTGTTTAATATGGTTTTCGAATTTTTTAGACCGGGGAGACCTAATTGGTTCTGAATTTGAATTATAATTTTGCTTAGGTTTTCACGCTCGGAACCTTTTAATTGTTCTAAGGCTTGTTTCCAGTGAAATGTTATCCAGTAGGGTGAGTAGGAAAGCTCACTGTATATTTGCCCAAGAAGCAGATGGGTTTCCTTTGAGTTGGTATTCAGGATTAATGCCTCAAGGGCCTCTC
>JABIYR010000074.1 GCA_018702695.1 Nitrospina sp.
GTAATAAAAAGCGCGAACCAAAAATTCTCGATAATGAAACGTGAAACGCGCCCAAAGGGTAACAAGGTTCGTAGAAAGCCACGGATAGTTAAAATAAGGGTCGATTTTATAACCACAAATACGCCAAAGACCCACCTTGAAATGCATCACCCCTCCCCAAGATAAGGTCCATTTCATAAGAGCGATCAATGTGGTTAACAAAACGGTCACAGTGCTTATTTTTTCACCGGAAATGAAATCGGCAGACATAGGTTCGATACGCGAATAGACCGATACACCTTGCCCATTCAAAAAATCGAGAAGGTGACCGTGAGCCCAAGCACCTAATAAAAAATAAACCAAGGCAACGGCCCACAGTTGAAGCCCACTTCGTACCAGCTCGTTTTTGTCTTCGACTAAGAAATTATTGACGGTGTAGGCATACCCTTGTCCGATTGTGACCCCCCAGCTCCAATTGGCGATTTGTCCGGGAGTCAGAAATACAGACAGATAAGTCATTAAGGAAATCGTTGAAGGAATTTTTCCATCCTGAAAATCGATGTGATACATAAAGAGCCGTTCCCAATGCCAGAAAAACAATAAAACACCCAATACCAGTTCCCAAGTCTGACCATAAATTCCCTCCAATACGGCTCCGATCAGAATGGTAATCAAGGCCGATTGAATAAGAAGAATTCTCAACCATTTAGCGGCGATAGAATTTTGAAATAATTTTAGGATGCCATAACGATAAACTAGAATGGAAAGGGACGCGGCAATGAAAGGCAGGCCAAAAACCGATAGGCTCAATGTTTCGTAGGGAAAAAAAGCCCAAACTCCAAAAAAACCAGGTAGGCCAGCTATCCATTGTCGGTAACGAGCAACCGGGTGAAGGACCAAATAAACCAGAGTGTGGGCGCATAATAACCCGGCAACTCCTGCAAGACCGTAGAGAACTGCAATGATGACCAGAGAGGAAAAAACCAAGGAACCTTGTTTGTATTTTAGGGGAAGAAAATACGCAAGGAGAAATGCCAGCCCGACACCTGTAAATAAGGCGAAGCGTTCATCGTCATTGTTAAAACGAAAGGTGAAAGGGATATAAAGGCTGGTATCAATATTGCCGTCATCATCAAACTGATAGCTGAGTCCCAATGTTTGCCCAACGCTGGAGGGCATAGGCAAACCAAGTGCTTTTGGGGCGTAGGTGAACAGGTAAATAAAAAGGCCCAAAAATGCAAGAACCGCCAGCACCATGAGCGGGTTGTGCTGGTCGTTGGCTTCTTGCTCTGCCCGACTGATAGGTGTGCCGCCCAGCAGACTTGCCATGATCAGTCGCCTTGAATGAGTTGGTTGGAGACATAACGTGCAAGCGTATGGATGCTTTGAAAATTTTCAGCATTGATATCCGCACGGCAAACTTCGATGCCGAATTTTTTTTCGAGAAATAAAGTGGTGTTTACAATGCCAAAAGAATCCACGAACCATTCGTCTAAAATAGGGGTGTCGAAAGTAAGATTGGCTTCAGGGTTGGGAAATTCCTCTTCAAAGAAATTTTTAATCTGCAGTTTAATTTCGTCAAGTTCCATGCTCAATCCTTTTGCTTGCGTATGCCTGAGGAAATCTTATATAGACTTTATGGCCAGGCGATCGATTTTTCCATTAGGGGTCATTGGAAATTTTTCCAGCCTATGAAAGCTATGAGGAATCATATACTGGGGGAGAAGAGGGGACAATAAATTTCGCAAAGCCGGTAGGGTTTGCGAATGATTCGACGTGTAAAAAGCATGAATGCGTTTTTTTTCGGCATCATAAAGAACGCAACTTTGTAGAATAAAATCTAGCTGATTTAAAGAATTCTCAATTTCTCCTGCTTCGATGCGGTAACCATAATGTTTAAACTGGTTATCCTTTCTCCCTGTCATATAAATAAGGCCATCTTTGGAAGATATGTAGCCCAAATCGCCGGTTTTATAAATAATTTCATCCTCCTTGCCCGGCTCGGGATTGAAGATAAAAACTTCGTCGGTTGCTTGCGAATTATTCCAATACCCGAGTGCGACCCCTGGCCCGGCAATGCAGATTTCTGCAGTACGGTCCGGGGCAGTCACCAGCCTGTCATTGTCATCCAAGAATAGGACTCGATGACGGGCGCAGGGTTTTCCTAAAGGAACTTCATTGAGGAGGTCGATATTATTAGGAAAAATCCAATAGATCGCGTCCACCGTTATTTCTGTAGGGCCATATAAATTTGAAAATAAAGTAGAGGGCAAGCTGGATTTGAGTTGCTTTAATGCATTCAGGGGCATGGCTTCCCCTGCAAATAGAATTTTTTTCAGGCAACTTAAGTTATGGTTTTTAAAAACTTTCAAGGACACGAGGTTGCTCAGTAGGGAAGGCACAAAAAATATAAAATTAATTTGGTGAGTGGAAATATAATTTTCAAAATCAGCGGGGAACCGCAAGGCATTTTTGGAAAGCAAGTGTAGGGTACAACCCTGGGCGAAGGTTAGATAAAGGTCTAGCACCGAATTATCAAAAAAGAGAGGGGCCTGATTGCCGATGACCTCGGAGTCAGTGATAGAATAAGTATCGATAGCCCAATTGATATAGTCGATCACCGAAGCGTTGCTCAGGGTCACGCCTTTTGGAGTTCCTGTGGTTCCCGAGGTGAATATGATATAGAGAGGGTCATTGGTTTTTCTTGTGGAAAGTTTGCCCAAAACAGAACTCTCTACCGCCACCAAGCTTTCACTGGAGGAAGAAAATATTGCCCCCGACAAGTTAAAATGACCAGAAGAATATTCTAGAGTCCGATTGCTGTCCAAGGTGTTCAGTATTCTGTATTTTCTACTGGCAGGGGCATCTATATCCAAAGGAACATAAATATTTCCGCTCATTTGAATGGCTAATAATGCAATGATTGCCTCAATGGATTTAGGAAGGTTGATCGATATAGGCTGATTAGTTATTTGAAATTTAGTATTAATCCAATAAGCTAGGGTGAGAGAGCGGGTCCACAGTTCGCGAAATGTAATGCATTGCCCGTCATCAATAATAGCTGTTTTATTGGGCAATGTTTTTTGAATGTTTTGCAAGTATTCAATAGCCAGCTTTTGCATTCGCATTACTTTCTTATGTAAACCATTCAGCGTGATAAATTAAGCATGACACTTGCTTTTAAAAATAATAATTGGAAATGGGTATCCTTGGCTGGGATTATATTGGCAAGTTTCATCGCCATCAAGCTGAGTTTCATTATAACCTCCAAGACACCCAAGCGACCCAATTTGCTATTGATAACTCTGGATACTTTGCGTCCAGATCACTTAAATAGTTACGGGTATGAACGGCTCACCAGCCCAGCGATTACTAAGTTGGTTGAAGATAGTTTTATTATGGATAAAGCCTTCACGGTGGCGACCAATTCCGGTCCTTCGCATGCCACTTTGCTGACAGGATTATACCCTGCCCAGCATGGTCTGCAGAATAATGGTCAAAAAATAAAAGCAACCACCCCCACGCTTGCCGAAATGCTGCGTCAGGCAGGTTATAACACGGCAGGGTTCGTGGGTTATTTTGCATTAGCGGAAGAGTCGGGTCTGAATAAGGGTTTTGAGGAATTTGAAATTAATCCCATCGCAAGCCATGATCATGATCATAAAGAACCGAAAGATGACTTACAAGGGTTTGAAGCGGTTGCTGACTGGTTGAAATCTTGGGCCGAGTCTGCTGAAAAACCACCGTTTTTTATCTGGATGCATGTTCAAAATATCCACGAAAGTTACGACCCGCCTGCTCCCTATAACTCAATGTTTGAGAAAATTTCTGCCCCTCAAACACTTGCAGGGTTCGAGGGGGAATTTGATGTGCGTTGCATCAACGACCTGGCAAAAGCTTGGCGAGCGGGAATCCTTCCTCCTCATTTTAAAGATGAAATGCTGGCGCTTTATGACGGAGAAATTCGTCTGGTGGATGATCAACTGGAAAAAATATTTAATGGGCTCAAATCTTCGGGAAACTACGATGACACAATCATCGTTTTGGTGTCCGATCATGGGGAGGTTTTGTTTGAAAATTATGAAAATAAATTTTATAAGCAGGGTCCGGGGCATACAGGTCGTTATTCAGATGCTTCCTTGCGGGTTCCGTTGATTTTAAAACCAGCAATTTTTCATGGGTTCAAAAAAACATCACGCATTTCACAGATGGTTTCCACCGTTGACTTGGTTCCAACCCTTTTGGATCTAATCGGACTGCCAGTTACAAAAAATTTGCCCGGCGCGTCCTTGGTTCCTGTGATGCGTCTGCCAGCAAAACATTCAACTCCGAAGAACATATTTTTTCATGAAAAACCTTATGGGGTGGAATATACCGGGGTTCGATCTGAGCAATGGAAGTTTGTGCATAAACTGGAAAAAGGCCGCGAAAGTTTTCTACTCATAGATCTGGTCGGTGATCCAAAAGAAAACCATTTCAACGATTCCCCTTCACAAGTTAAGGCTTTCAAAAGCTTATTGGAAACATGGAAAAAAAAGAATCAATCTATCCATGAAGAGCAAAGGATAACCGAGGAAATGCGTCAGGCATTGATAGAGGGGGGGTATATCCGCAAATGAGGGGTGAACAAATATATCCATCTCCCAACAGGGTGCTGATAACTTTATTCCTTCTGGATGCTGGAATGGGTATTTTGCATCTTGTCTTTATAGGGGACCCTCAGTGGGGACCCTTATTTAACTTGGCACATGAAGAGAACTTGCCAACTTGGTATTCCAGTTTTCAATTTCTGCTTGTCTCAGGTTCTGCCGGGTATTGTTATCTCATCGAAAAAAAGAACAATTTGGGGTGGCTGGTAGTGGCCGCATGTATGCTGGGTTTAGCCATTGACGAAACCTTACAAATACATGAAACCCTTATCGATCAGATTATGTTAGGAGATGCGGGGGAGAACCTGCGCCATTATTTCGGCGCCACGCAAGATACCGATTCGCTATTGTGGACGGTGGTCTTTGCTCCGTTGATCATTCTTGCTGGAACGGGGTTGGCTGTATTTTATTATTCCCGTTTAAGGAATAACCGCTTGCTGTTCCAACTTTCCTGGCTCCCGCTATGTCTGTTGGCATTGTCTGCCGGGCTGGAATATTTAGAGGCAAAAACATTGAGCTCCTTTGCGCATGACTCGATGTCTCGGTACGAATTATTTACTTTTATAGAGGAAATGGCAGAACTCATTGCCGCATCGCTTTTAGTCTGGGTCCATTGCCAGTATGCGACCCTTAAGCGTGTGGTGAAAAAAGCAACCCCTTGAGAGTCATGCTCTTTTATGGCCTAGGTCTAAACTATGTTTTTGATGATGGATGGCCCGAGAAAGGAAAACTTTTTTTCGAGGAAATAGGGGTCTGCACCCGGTTGCCTTGCTTGTAGCTCTTCCGAGTAGAAAATATTCATAATATCGTCCGGTCTCTTGTATTCAGGCAAACCTCCCTTTTTTGGGCTCGAATTATCAGAGCTGAAAGAAGACCGGATAATTTGTAACTCGACCAATATTTTAGAAAAATCCCCACCCGCTACCGCATCGGCCTGTTGTTTCTGGGCAGCGGTTAGGTTGTTCAGGCAAGAGCATGTCGAGTTAATCGGTTCCATACCTATCTTGACGGCGGCATTGTTAAAATCTTAAACCTGAAAATAAATAAAAAGAGTCGAAAAAACTAAAGTCATTGATATTGGGGTGGATATCACACTGGGGTGCATTTTATTTTGTTATTACCTTATATTAAAGGCCCATTTTCTAAGGCAAAATATTAAGCGGATTCTCAGTTTCGGCAAGGGTTCTGTATTCACTGCCGGGAATAGGGGGTTGCGCGGCCATTTTGTCATGCGCGTGAGAATGGCTGTCTTCAGGAAATGCGAATTCATCCGGGGCAATGCTGTGTGAGTAACCATGCATCTGCATTAAAAATAAAAATGCACCTGCCATAATTATCGCATTGTTCGAAACGTTACTGATTTGCAAAAAAGATTGAGTATGTCGCCATTTGTATAACACGGCAACCATTAAACATAGGGCGGAGATCTGGCCCACCTCGATACCTAAATTAAAAGAAAGAATTCGCCAAACAATTCCTTCTTCTCCTAAAGGTAATTGCTGAAGCCGTGTGGACAAACCCAACCCATGAATCAAGCCGAATAAAAATACGGCTCCAATCAAGTTGGGTGATTTTTCAAAATATTTGCGGAACCCACCTATATTTTCATAGCCGATATAACAAACGCTCAAAGCAATGATGGCATCAATCAAAAAATAATTAACCGTGACCCCCATTAAAGTGGCGGTGATCAGTGTGATGCTGTGCCCGACTGTGAAGGCGGTGATGGTTTTGACCACATCCATAAAGGTGGTTAGAAAGAAGACGATCCCAAAAACAAATAAAAGATGGTCGTAGCCCGTCAACATATGGGTAGCCCCAATCTTAAAGAATTGCAGGTTTCCTCCATCCAGAATGCTTTGCTTTTCTGCTTCAGACATCCCATGCGCATAAGCAAGGGAGGTTGTAAGCAAAAATAAGATAACGAGTGTTATAGGGTGGGCTTTATATTTCATAGTTGGAAGGGCCTTTTTATTGTAGGAGTGCCAGATTGTGAACTCAGATGAACATAATCCATTATAATATCAGTCTTTTTAAAATTATGTAGGGAGCGGCATTAATGTGAAACGTATTTTTCCCACCTGTAATCTCTTGATTTCAGGTGAGAAGAAAATTATTCTCACATGCAGTGTGGCGATAAATACTGGAACAAAGCCGGATGATACCTTTGATGAAATTGCAGGTTCTCTAATCCATAAATAATTCTTCTCGCCTTGAAGACGAATTTGAATATGACAAAAATGTTGAAATTTCTGAAACAGAATATTTGGTTAATAGGTGTCCTTCTGGGGGTAGTCAGTTGGTTTTTTGATGCGTTTGTTGATTATTTGTTTTTCAGTCATGACCCTTTGGTTGAAACCTTGCTTTTTCCTTCGCCCAGTGAAATCTGGATGAGGTCTTTAAATTTATTCATATTGGTAGTTTTCGGGCTGATCGTTCAATTTGGTTGGAACAGACAAAATAAAATTCAGGAAGATTTGAGGTTGAGCCAAGAACAAGGCAGACAGTGTTTAAATCAATTTCGAGCCATTTTGGATGGAACCAGCCAACATACGGGAGAAAATTTCTTCTCATCTATGGTAAAGCATCTTGCCAGTACTTTGAATGTTCACTATGCCTTTATAGGGAACTAAATTGAACAAAGAACCAAAATGCAGAGTTTGGCCTTTGTTTCGGACGGTAAGTTACTCGACACAATGACCTACGAGCTTGATGGCACTCCTTGTGGAAATATTTCTGAGAAATCCCAATGCTTATACAATGGAGATGTCCAGAGTAAATTTCCCAAAGATGTTTATTTAAAAGAAAATGATATTAAAAGTTATCTTGGAGTTTCCTTGGTAGACATGAACGGCTCACCCCTAGGGATCATGTCGATCATGGATACGAAACTTTTGGATGAGAATGAAATAGAAAACATGCAATCGACTCTCAGAGCTTTTGCTGCAAGGGTCGAAGCGGAAATGCGGCGGATCAAAGTTGAAAATAAAATGCAGCATTATGCAAACAAATTGGAGCAGAGTAATCAGGATTTGCAGGATTTCGCCTATATCGCTTCCCATGACTTAAAAGAACCTCTACGCAAAATAAACATACTCGGCGAAATGCTTGAGGAAAGTTTGGAAACATTTAATGATAAACAAAAAAAAATAATTACGCACATGATTAATGGTGCAAACCGGATGAATTATTTGGTTGATGATCTTCTCCAGTTAGGCTTAATTAAAACTAAACCAACGACTTTGGTAGAGCTGGATTTAAATAAGGTGGTGAGTGCGGCACTCGAAGAATTAGATCTTCAGATAATAGAAACCAATGCGAGAATTGATGTAGAAGATTTACCCACCTTGAAGGTAGATAAAGTATATATCCAGCAATTATTTAATAACCTGATTGGCAATGCGATAAAATATAAAGACCCCAGTCATTCACCAATAATCACTATCTGCGCAAAAAAGAACCTACAGAATATCTGGGAATTTAAGATTGCTGATAATGGCATTGGTTTTGATGAAAAATATGCAGAGAAAATTTTCAAACCCTTTGAACGACTGCACAACCATGAAACATATGGTGGAACCGGAATGGGGCTTTCCATTTGTAAAAAAATCATAGAACGTCACAACGGGACGCTCACAGCAAAAAGCTCAATAGGCAATGGCACTACCTTCACTTTTACAATCCCCCAAGAGTGAAGATGCTGAGTCACGAAGGATCTCCTACCACTCTGTAAGGTTTTAATGCCTTGCCCGACATTCCTAGCAGAAATACATCTAATAAATTTTCAGGAGAACTCATGCCCCGTATCCAGGTTGTGGCGGAAGAAAATGCGGAAGGAAAGGTCAAGGCCGTCTATGAAGAATTGCGGTCTGTATTTGGCAAAGTTCCCGGTGTTATGAAAGCACTCAGCCTGTGGCCAGAGGTATTGGAATTATATGCCAACCGGATCGGGATGATTGTTTTTTCCAAAACGCTTCTGACTCGAGCGGTGAAAGAGATGATTGCCTCCTTGGTCTCCAAGGTCAACGAATGTGATTATTGCTTGACCTACCATCAGAGTTTTCTAGTCGATGCAGGAATTTCTTCCATCGAAGCCGAGGCGATTGTTACAGACTATCAAACCGCACCCATTACGGATTCCGAGAAAAAACTATTAGCCTATGTAGAAAAAGTAACGCGCCATGCTTATAAAACCACCGATGCGGATATTGCAGGGCTTAGAGAATGTGGATGGTCGGAGGGACAGATTCTAGAAGCTACGCTGGTGGTGGGACTATTTTGCGACATCAACCGCTGGGTCGATGCCTTAGGATTCCGTGTCGAAGATGATTGAGAGGCAGATGAAAGAACAATACTGGCAATAATTCATGAAAAAATAAAATGGAGTTTTAAGGAAGAATCTTGGCAACAAACACGATGCCCACAGCAACGGGAGTGACATAGCGAATGAGGAATTCCCAACATTGCGCCCAAGGGAAGCCGAATTTGTTTTCGTGTTTTTCTATTTCTTGATGTGCGTTTTGTGTGCCCCAGACCCAGCCTACGAAAATGGCGGTAAACATGCCACCTAAGGGTAGAAAATAATTGGACGCGAGGTTATCGACATGCTCGAAAAAATTCATCCCCAATAGTTTGACATCGGCTAGGATGCCGAAAGATAATCCACTTGGCACGCCAAACGCAAAAATAGCTCCCCCGACAATCAACACGGCTCGTTTGCGTTCCCACCCCAGTTGGTCGATGAAATAGGCAACAACTACCTCCAGCAACGAAATGCCTGAAGTGATGGCGGCAATGGCAAGCAGAATGAAGAAGATAACCGCCACACCTTGACCCAGTGGCATTCCCGCAAACACAGTTGGCAAAACGCTGAACACTAGTCCGGGGCCTTCGGTGGGTTCAAGCCCCATTGCGAACACGGCGGGAAAAATAACCATGCCGACCAGAAGAGCGATCAAGGTATCGAACATCACCACATAAATGGTGGAGGAGGTCAGGTTTTCTTTTTGAGATAGATAACCGCCATAAGTGATCATGCAACCCATTCCCAAGCTGAGTGAGAAAAAGGCCTGACCCAAAGCGATGAGAACCACATTAGCACTGATCTTGCTGAAGTCTGGCGTTAAATAAAAGGCCACCCCCTGCATGGCTCCATCGAGGGTGAGAGAGCGAAACATCAACAGAAATAAAATGATGACGAGGGTGGGCATGAGAACATTGCACGCTTTTTCAATGCCTCCGTGCACGCCTCTTAGGACGATGGCGATGCAGGTTCCCATGAACAAGGCATGGTAGAAAATAACTTCGCCGGTGTTGCCTATGAATATTTCGAAAAAGGCTCCTGCTTCTTTGGGGGAGGGAAATGCCAGCACCGCACCGGTGAGGGCTTTCACGACATAGGCAAATGTCCAGCCTCCTACGACCCCATAAAAAGAAAGAATGAAAAACCCGGCGAGCACACCCATATAGCCGATGCCGACCCAAGCAGATTTAGGTCTGATTTGGTCGAAAGCCCCGACTGGATTCAGCTGGGTTTTTCGGCCCAAGGTGAACTCGGCCAGCATAATGGGGGTGCCGATCACCAAAATGCAGGCTAGGTAGATGAGCACAAATGCACCGCCGCCGTTTTGCCCCACGATATAAGGAAACTTCCAAATATTTCCTAACCCAACGGCAGAGCCGGAAGCGGCCAGAATGAAGCCCAAACGACTGCCCCAGAACCCACGCTGATTATTATTTTCGGTCTTCATCTAAAACGGAGTATATTTTTATGATGATTGCTGAATTGCATGCGGGAGATTTCCTCTGGAAAAAAATATCAAAGACATTATAGCGAATATTCCCAAATTACCTGGAATTTATATCATGAAGGATTCCCGGTCGGAAATTCTTTATATAGGCAAAGCTAAAATTCTGAGAAACCGGGTGCGTTCTTATTTTCAGAATTCGCGTACGCTTCATCCCAGAACGAGAATGTTTTTGGATAAAGTCCGGGATATCAAATTCCTGACAACCCAGACCGAAGCGGAAGCGTTGATTCTGGAAAGCAATTTTATCAAGAAGCATCAACCGCGCTATAACGTCTTACTCAAAGATGATAAACATTATCCTTATCTGCGTTTGACGCGACAGGAAAAATTCCCCCGCCTTGAGGTTGTGCGCCGGGTTCGCAAAGACGGTTCGACCTATTTTGGCCCCTATAGCATGGTCAAAGAGGTGCGCGAAACCATTCGCCTGATTTATAAAATCTTTCCGCTTCGCCAGAGTAAAGATAAACTCGACGGGCGCGCCGCGCGCCGTCCTTGTCTCAACCATCAAATGGGACGATGTCTGGCCCCTTGTGCCGGCCGGGTTTCCCCCGATGACTATGATAAAATAGTGGAAGAGGTTGAGTGTTTCCTCAAAGGAAAAAACACAACCCTGCTGAAAAACCTGAAAACGGGGATGGAGTTGGCTTCGGTTGAAATGCGCTACGAAGAAGCGGCAATATTTCGAGATAAAATTCAGGCGGTCGAGACAGTGCTCGACAAACAGAAAATCATTTCCACCTCCCTGCAAGATCAAGATGTCATTGCCTATTGCTCGGAAAAAGATCAGGCCATGGCTCAGGTGTTGATCATTCGTGCTGGTAAAATGCAGAGCGAAAAAATATTCAAGATGAAATCGCTCAACCAAATGGAGGAAGATGAAACCCTGTCTTCATTCATCAAACAATATTATTCAGAAGAGGTGGTTTTGCCCGCAGAAATTTTATTGCCGCACCCGGTTGAAGACGCGGAGTTGATTGCTGACTGGCTGTCAGAGAAAAAAGGGACTCGGGTGAAGCTGGAGGTTCCGCTCATAGGAAAAAAACGCGATCTGGTCAAAATGGCGGAAGAGAATGCCCGTTTTGCCATGAGAATGGAAAGTGATAAGGGAGAGGTAGGAACCCGTTCGTTGGAAGAGTTACAAGCGGCTTTGGGGTTGAAACATTTCCCGCAAGTGATTGAAGGGTTTGACTTGTCAAATATATCGGGGACGCATGCGGTGGGGTCGATGGTAGTATTTGAAAATGGTTTGGCAGATAAAGCCAAATACCGTCGTTATAAAATCGCCACGGTTAAAGGAATTGATGATTATGCCATGCTCAGAGAGGTCATGACGCGTCGTTACCGCCGTCTGCTGGATGAAGGGAAACCTTTGCCAAACCTGGTTCTCATTGATGGCGGTAAAGGTCATTTGAATTCAGGGGGAGAAGTGTTTGAAGCTCTGGGGCTTCTTGACCGAGTGGACTTGGCCTGTATTGCTAAGGGGAAATTTCGCCATAACTTGGATACGGACGAAGTTTATTTATTGCAGAGAAAGGACACGGTGCTTTTTAAGGAAAATTCGCCTTCGCGTTTTCTCATGCAACGCATTCGCGATGAGGCGCACCGGTTTGCCATTACTTATCACCGCAGTTTGCGCACCAAAGAGGCATTGACGTCTCCTCTGGAAAATATTCCCGGCATAGGCAAAAAACGTCGTCTACAACTTTTAAAACAGTTTGGCAGTCTGGAAAATATACGCAAGGCATCGGTGGCAGAACTGACAGCATTGCCCGGTATCACCGTGTCTTTGGCAGAAAAACTGCGAACTGAAACGAAATGAACAACCCCGCCGCAAGGAAAGGGAAATTAAACCCACTTTGTGGGATTAAACTAAATTTATGATTAGACCGATAAGACAATATGTATAATATGCCATAAGAACAGAGTCTGGGAACCGGGTTCCCGGCATGATTTGGGAGGGTCTAAGGAATGCGTAATATTTCAAAAATAACAGGTTGCCTTTTGAGCGCAATGTTTTTGCTGGGTGTGATGTTTACTCCCGAAAAAACCTGGGCGCAGGTGTCAGATGCTTTTTTAAACGAAGCCAAAATTATAGCGAAACTGGAAGATGATTTTTTCAAAAAACGTTTGAAAAATGATTTGAAAGGGGCTTATGACTATCAGCACACGGCTTATAAAGAAAAAATCTCGCTAGAAGAATATTTATATTTTGAAGGCCGCCTCATGGCAAATTATCGTGGTGGAGGGCAGGCCCATATTTCAGGGGGCATGATTCCACCCCTGAGCTTTATTAAAAAAAATGCGCAGAAAAAAGATGTCTTAGGTTTCAAACGGCCGCATTTTTATAAATGGTTCACCAACCCTCATATCAAAGTACAGCGTTATTCGCTAGATCGAATCTCTATCAGCAAGGATGGTCAGTTTGCCATGGTCGAAATCATGCTCAAAGGCAGGGAGCGATTGAACCCGGCACTAGTGCGAGGAGATATTTCTTTTGACATGAACCGCCCTCATGTTGATTATTGGGAGAAGGTGGGTGGCAAATGGATGATAACAGTATTGACCGATCAAGCTTCGATAAGTGGCGGCATGAAAACCACTTATTTTATTCCTAATAATAATGATGCCTGGGGCAAACAAGAATATGTCCAAATCGATCCTGCTAGTTTATTAGCAGAACCGGACCCCGAGCGTCATGCACTGAATGGAAAACATTAGAACCTCTTATGAGCATTGACTTACCATTTCATAAAGCTTGGTTAGAGAAAGAGGAGCATCAAGAAGTTGAAGACACCTTAAACTCTGGCTGGTTGACCACAGGCCCTAAAACCCTAAAATTCGAAGAGTCCTTTAAAGATTATATCGGATGCAAACACGCAGTGGCTTTGAACTCCTGCACGGCGGGGTTAAACCTGACATTGGCGTTGCAAAATTTTTCAGAAGGGGACGAGGTGATCACCACCCCCATGACGTTCCCTGCAACCGCTAATGCGATTCACTTGCAGAGACTGAAGCCAGTATTTGTCGATGTAGAACCCGGCACGTTAAATATTGACCCACAAAAAATAGAAGCCAAAATCACCGCTCGCACACGCGCTATCATTCCGGTGCATTTTGCCGGGCATCCTTGCGACATGAATGCCATTCAAGATTTGGCAGACCAGCATAAATTGGTCATCATCGAAGATGCGGCCCATGCATTGGAATCACGATATAAGGGAAAAAAAATTGGCAACCTCGGCAATGCCACCGCGTTCAGTTTTTATGCCAACAAAAATATTACTACGGGTGAAGGCGGTATGTTGGTGACCAACGATGATGAACTTGCCGAGAACCTTCGCGTTCTGCGCTTGCAAGGCATCAGTCGCGATGCCTGGAAACGTTATGGAAAAAGCGGATTTTCGCATTGGGAGCAAACCCGAATCGGACATAAATGTAATATGGCCGACCTCAATGCTTCAATAGGCATGCACCAGATTAAAAAAGTAGAGCGGTTTCTCACCTTGCGAAAAAAATATGTGTCGATGTATGATGCCGCCTTTGCCGATATGGCAGAGCTGGAAACGCTGGACACGCGAGATTATGCCACACACGGTCATCATATTTATGTGATCGCTCTTCACCTGGAACAATTGAATGTCGATCGAGATGGGTTTTTAGATGCCATTCAAGCGGCAGGTATCGGGGTGGGGGTGCATTATATCGCTTTGCATTTGCAACCGTATTATGTGAAAACCTTTAACACCAAACCGCAAGATTTTCCCGTTGCGTCCAATTATTCCGAGCGCGTTCTCAGCCTTCCTCTCTACCCGAAAATGGCTGTTGAAGACGTTGAACGAGTGATTGGAACCGTACAAGACCTAATTAAGAAATTCAGACGTTAATTGTCCCTCTTCATACTCGCATGTGACAGGCAGGCCCTGCGTATCCATGACCCATCATGAATAAATTATTATCATCCATTAGAGAATTTCTAGCCCAAATTATTCGCAAGAGTGCGAAAGTCCCGGCTCCTGTCGAAGCACCCGTGCGTTCCCCTTCCGAACTGAAGATCATTGCCGAAACACTCAAAGGAACACT
Source organism: Nitrospina sp. (assembly GCA_018702695.1). Lineage (GTDB taxonomy): Bacteria > Nitrospinota > Nitrospinia > Nitrospinales > VA-1 > LS-NOB. Next base: position 14,519 of record JABIYR010000074.1, read on the forward strand.
GCAAAAAAATCCGCAGGATATCAAGGCACTCTACAAACTCGGAGAAGTATATATAGAAATGCATCGGTATGCAGAGGCCATCTCGCCCTTACGAGAGCTAGTTAAATTAGATTCCAACCATAAAAGTGGGCGCTTGCAGTTGGGGCGGGCGCAGATGGAAAGTGGTCGCGATGAAGCGGCGCTAGAAAATCTGGAAGCGGCTATGCGTCTTGACCCGGAAAGTGAATCGGTCAAAAAAGCTTTGTGTCAGGCTCATAGTAATCTGTCCACATCGTATGGAAGAATCAAGAACCAAAAACAAGCTGAACATCATTTTAAAGAGGCCGTGAAAATCATCCCCAATTTTGGCCCTGCGCATCTTTCAATGGGCATCTGTTATACCGAGTGGGGTCGCTATAAAGAGGCGCTGGCAAAAATCAAAGAAGCTTTGAAACTCGATAGCAACCTGACGGTCGAAGCGCATTACCGGTTTGGCGAAGTGTACACCAAGCTCAAAGACATCAAAAAAGCCATCAAACATTATAAAGAAGCCATCGCGGTAGACCCCTCAGCCGCCATGCCCAACCTCAGGTTGGGAATGCTTTATTTTAAATTAAAAAAATATCAGGATGCCGTGCAACCCCTGCGCTTATCCATCAAGCAAAGTCCCAAATATGCGGCAGAAGGTTATTTTCGTCTGGGCGTGTCTTTGATGAAACTAAAACGATACAAATCAGCAGAAGAACCCTTGCGCAAGGCCGTCGAACTAAGCCCCGAAAACGAAGTCGCCAACGATACCCTAGCCGAGAACCTGTATCAGATCAGTTTGCCTTTAAAAGGCAACGGTAAGCCTGGTGAAGAGATTGACCTATTGCGCGAGGTGGTTTATTTTAACCCCGAATACACTCAAGCCCATGAACGATTGGGCCATGCGTATGATGAATCCCTGATGGGCCAAAAAGCCATCAATCACACCCTTTACGCGCAACGGTTTTTATCAGAACAGAAAAAGATGAAAGAGCTGGTCAAGTCGAGAGCCTATCTGCAAACGCTCTATAAAAAATTCAAAATGTCATCCGATGACTTCAAAAAACTCAACTACCCCCGCAAAATATACTGACCGGCGAGCCGCCGGGGGCAATGGGTCGATTCTTTTTCTGCGAAACGACTCCTGTCAAGCTTCTGGAAAAGTTTTTTTAAAATTTCCCCTGATAAGAGACTTTAAGTGGGTTGACTGTCTATTTAATGCGACTCTGAATTTTGCAAGTAATTAAAAAATTGTTTAACCATAGTCTTAACAATTATTCGCGCCTCCTCCAATTCAACATTAGTGGCCTTACGAAATTGTTCATATTTTTGACCTTGATGTCTTCCTTGCTGTACTGGGATCTCATTGCATAATTTCCCCAGTTTCGTCCAGTCATCTTTTTTTAAATTTAAACAGGATCGAACTTTGGTCGCACTCCAGAATCGAGTGGTCAAAACTTCTCTAATCGCATAAAAGTGACAAAATTCGCTATTAGGTTCACCTACAGCCGATTTATAATTTCGCAATATTGCTTGAGCGGCAGGGTCACCAGAATACTTAATCGATAGTTTAGCAAATTCTTCAATGTCTCTGAGCCGATTGCCTTTCATATCTTCAATGGCATTTCCGTTAGAATCCTTGATAACAATGTTAGGACCCGAAACGGAAAGATTTAAATTAATAGGAACAGGAGTAATCCATAGGTTTCCTTTTGAGTCGTAGCCTTCCATGAATGGCTCCGAAACCTTATAGGGAGTATGATTGTAAATTAGGGAAGCATTGAAAATGGATTCGATTCTCTTGTTTAAGTCATTCTTTATTTGAGATTTATTGACGGGGTACTTTGCATTTATTGTTGCTGTAGCCGACCCATCGAAAAACTCCCAACAACAATTATTTTCCTTGAACCTAAAAGGCCCCTCAAAATAAGTGATTGGAGAGTAGCTCCAGCGTAGAGTGACGGTATCAGGTTTGGGTTTGGTATTATCAACATCCATATATTTCTCGCTGTACCTGCCTCCCTCAACTCTTCACTTCAGTGAGAAATTAATTAATTTATATTCCATATGTTTTGGAAGGTGCGTATCAATTTTTCCACCGCGTTAGTTTGCAGGATTTGGAATATTTTATCTACTTGGTTGGACAATTTTTTTTCGCTGTGGGATTTCAGTTCTAGTTTTAACTCATCATTATCAAACGATTCCTGAAGTATGAAATGGGTTTTATCATCCAGAGCCATTTCGTCTTGGGTGCGGGTGACTTGTTTTTTGAATTGCGATAAATAAAGGGGTCAAGTCTTTCTTGACAACACCTCAAGTCCTGAAGTCTATTGTCGAATTTTACCCTTTTAGCGCGGGGAATGACAGAGCGTTCCACTTTTTTGAATAGCTGATGAAAGTGAAATAACTTTCTTGACGCTTTTAAACCCTCACCTATTTTAACTAACCTGCCTACATAAATAAAAAGGGTCATGCCTTAAAGACATAACCCCTTGAAAAATTGGTGAGCCGTCTCGGGGTCGAACCGAGGGCCTACTGATTTTGAATTCGTGGGTTTTAAAAAGACAGGCTAAATTGCCAGATATCCATTGCAATCGGTAAACTGCTTTTTAACAAAAGGGGAAGTCATCGTTGAGAGCTGGGCATATTCCCAAAAGCGTCTTGACCGATCTCCCCGAATGGAAGGTTTTTTCTTGGCCTCGATGACTTCGGCGGCTCGTTGGAATGCGCCTGTATGTCGATCTGGAATGGGCTTTCTATTTATCGGTCCGCGATCTAAAGGAATCGATTCACCCAAACGAAGGTTATTAGCTCTGCCAACATGTTGGCAGGATTGAAACCATTCGTAGTTTGCTGAGTTTCATCCTGAAACTATTTTCAGATCAATGACATACTTTTCTCCGTCTTAGTGCAAATTATGACTGCAGTGGTTTGCCAGATAATCCAACTTTTTAATTCCAAGGAGATCTGAAGCGCCGTTTGGCTGCCTTTCTCTTCTTTTTAGCTTCTTTAATTTTCAGCTTTTTCTTGTCAGAGGGTTTCATATAAAATCGCTTGCGCTTGAGCTCTTTAAAAAAACCTTCTTTATTGAGTTGGCGTTTTAAGCCCTTTAATGCTTTTTCAACTTGATTTTGATAAACGGTTATTTGAGTAATAAGCCCCTCGGATCTAGAAGTTATAATGTAGTAGCAGTTGTCTTGACCTTTTCAGATTTTTTCCAAGAGTTCCCGCCTTTTTTAAATTTTTTGAATATGGAAGGTGTGTCCAATATTTTTTGGGATCGAATAGCCAGTTTTTCTATCGATATTGTTTTTTTTAAATTTCCCGAGTTGTCAAATACCTTTACTTCATACATAAAACACCTCGATTGACCTAAAAGTAATTGACGGCAAAAAAAAAGGCCACTCCAAAAAGGAGTAGCGATGTTTAAAGCCCCTTGCAGTATTTAATTTTCTTGCTCGAATAAGAAATTGGAGTAAGTAATCTCCAGTTTACTCTTATTTGTCAGCATTACAAGAAGGTTCAGATTAATTAATGTTAATCTTGCAAGTGTATAGAGTTAAAAATTACTCTAAGAGGCTATCAAGGGTAATAAAAATAGGAGTGGCTGGAGAAAGATTGATTTATTTGGTTTAATTTTACAAAAAATAGATGAAAAATTTGCAAACGGTTTAAAAGGCTAATCAGGTATTTTCCCAACTTGCGGGGCGACTGTTAGGTGAATGCTATTTGAAATTCTTTGAGAGCTTCGGCGTAATGGTTGCCGGGTAGGGGGGGTCACCCGATATTTTGGAAGATGCGTATCAATTTTTCCACCGCGCCGGTTTGTAGGGCTTGGAA
>JABIYR010000088.1 GCA_018702695.1 Nitrospina sp.
ATAAGAGTAAGATGTAGCCTTTAAATGGAGAGTGTTCGTGTTCATTGAGGTTGATTCCAATACCAATACTGATCGTAGCTACAATATGATTTTTCGGGATGTCAGTCAGGCTCGAGAATTATTTTGCATCAAATATCCTGTCCAAGGGGAGGAGCAACCTGTTCAAATCACAGGTTGGGATGCAGAATCTAACATTCCTTGCCCGGCCTATGCCTGTAAAGTGGAAGAGTCTGGCGATGGAGTTGCTTTACTCATTTATGGTGGCTCCGGCGGCATACGCATGAAACCCCTTGAAGACGAAACAACCTGGAGCACACAGTCTTCGAATCAGTGGGGCGATACTCATTTGGTTTATCCCGTAGATTGTTTTACCGTTTACAAAGATGAATTGTAATAGCCGTCAACCCACGACGACTTGACGAAGAGTCTCCTCCTCCATCACATCCGCCAAATGCCCCTGCACACAATGAATCAGAAACTCTCGATTTCCTTTCTGACCCGTGATGGGAGATTCCGTAACCGCTTTCATCGCCCAGCCTTTATCTTTGATAAATTGATTCAATTCAAGCAATACGCGGATATGTTTGGCTGGGTCTTTAATGATGCCACGATTTTCGACTTCTTCTTTTCCCACTTCAAATTGAGGTTTGACCAAAGCCACCAACGCCCCTTCCGGTTTGAGGATTTGCAACAAAGGGGGAATAACGAGTTGCAGTGATATAAAGGAAACGTCGATCACAGCCAGATCCAGCATTTCCCCGATATCCTCTTTCGATAAGGTGCGGGCGTTTTTCCGGTCGAGACAAATAACCCGGGGGTCGCTACGAATTTTCCAAACCAACTGCCCATAACCGACATCAACGGCATACACTTTATCAGCGCCATTTTGTAATAGGCAGTCGGTGAACCCCCCTGTGGAGGCCCCAATATCTACGACAGTTTTTCCTGCAGGTGTGACATGGAATTGTTTCAAGGCATGATCTAGCTTCAACCCACCTCTACTGGCAAAAGGTTGAGGCGCACCGAGAATAACGGGAAGACAATCTTCTGGATATAAACGACCCGGTTTATCCGCAACCGCATCGTGCACCCGCACTTTTCCCGCAATAATTATGCTTCGGGCTCTTTCGCGCGTGGAAACGAGTTTTTTTTTACCAATAACTGATCCAGACGAATTTTTTCAACTTTACTTGTCATTTTCGTCCTCAAGCGGAAACAATTCTGTGATCAGTTCACCTTTTTCATTTTGGGTGAGCTTTTCTATTTTTGCCTCTGCTTCACTCAATTTCTTCGAACAAACGCGCGACATTTTGATTCCCTCTTCAAAAATTTCCAGAGATTTATCAATGTCCAATTCGCCTTTTTCCAAGTCATCCACTATTTTTTCAAGCCTTTGTATGGCTTTTTCAAATTTTATTTCACTCATAAACGGCCCCGTTCAATGCAAGTTTATATTAGCAATCAACCGTTGTTAACAACTATATTTGCAACTACCCCTGTTTTACTTTTCTTCTATTATATTATCAACGGTGCAATCTAACCCGCCGCGAGAAAGCCTTATTTTGACCTTGTCTCCCGGGTTTATTGCGGTACTACTATGAATCGATTTTTCATCTTTCGAGCAGATGCTATACCCTCTTTCTAAAATAGCGAGCGGGTTCACCGCATTCATATTCTTCAAAATTCCTTCAAAACGTTCTCGGCGAAAGCGAAGCAAAGTCTGAATATTTTTCACCGCCCGGTTTTGTAATCCAGTCAGTTTTTCAGATGAAAGTTGAATTTTATATTTTGGTGATGCTTGAATCAGCCTGTGCTTTTTATCTTTCAGTCTTTGTTGTTGCTGGGTCAGACCTTGACCTAGACTGCGCATCATCCTGCTCTGCAAATCATCCAAGCGCTGAATTTGCGGGTTGAATATTTCTTTTGGCTGATGAAAAAATCGACGATCCATCATCCGATCTAAAAATTCCCGATAGCCCGCAACCGTTCTTCTCATTATTGATATGAGTTCTTCGGTTGAAGATCGGATATCTTCGAGAGTGTCTTTCAACACCGGCACAGTCAGTTCTGCGGCTGCAGAAGGAGTGGGAGCTCGAAGATCGGCAACAAAATCGGCAATGGTAAAATCTATTTCATGACCCACCGCAGAAACGATCGGAGTGTGCGATGCAAATATTGCCCGCGCGACCTCTTCTTCATTGAAGGCCCAAAGGTCCTCCAACGACCCTCCTCCACGACCTACAATGATGACATCAACATCTTCTATCTTGTTCAGGTCGCGAATGCCTTGAGCAATATTTTTTGCCGAACCTTCCCCCTGAACTAGGGCTGGGCGGATGATAACCGAGACACTCGGGTTTCTCCGGCGAATGACATTGAGAATATCGCGAACCGCGGCACCCGTAGATGAGGTGACCACCCCAATTTTCCAAGGAAATTCTGGAAGCGGTTTTTTGGTTTCATCTTTAAACAAGCCTTCTTTACCCAGCTTTTCCTTCAACTGTTCGTAGGCTTTCTGTAGAGCGCCCAACCCCCTTGGTTCGAGCGATTCTGCGATAATCTGGTATTCACCGCGCGCGTCGTAGACTGAAATTCGGCCAAACATTAAAACCTGATCGCCATCTTCAGGCTGAAATTTTATACCCGCTCGATGCCCTTTAAATAATACACATCGGATCTGCGCCTTGCCGTCCTTTAAAACAAAATAACTGTGACCGGAAGCCACGGTTCTGAAGTTAGAAATTTCTCCCTCCACCCAAACCGAACCAAACGCCGCCTCCATGATAGCGCGGATATCTTGAGTCAACCCGCTAACACTATAAACCTGCGGTTGCATGTTGTCAGCTTGAAGATGTTCTTCCAGATCAGCAGAACCTTCGCTCTGTTTGAGTGGTTTTTTAAGGCGGCTTTGCCTTTTTTGAATCATAAAAATACTTCGCTCACTAACGGTTTTTGTCAGTTATTTTTAAAGGGTCGTTTTAAAAGCTTTGAGTGTATTTTCCATGAGCAGAGCAATGGTCATAGGCCCCACTCCCCCTGGAACGGGAGTGATGAAATCGGCTATTTCAGAGACCGGATCATAATCTACATCGCCCGTTAGTTTGCCATCGACACGATTGATCCCGACATCAATAACCACCGTGTTTTGGCTCACCATATTGGCCGTTACAAAATGAGGTCGGCCCACTGCCGCAATCAAAATATCTGCTTGCCGGGTTACTTCTTCCAGGTTCTTGGTTTTTGAGTGACAAATGGTCACCGTGGCATGCCGTTGTAACAATAAATTTGCCACTGGTTTCCCCACAATATTACTGCGACCCAATACCACCGCATGCTTGCCAGAAATTTCGATGCCATAATAATCCAGCAGGGCAATGACCCCTGTTGGCGTACACGGGGTGAGTAACGCATTCCCGATCGCCAGCTTGCCCACATTGATGGGGTGAAACCCGTCCACATCTTTTTCTGGGTCGATAGACAATAATATTTTTTCTGAGTCAATATGGTTTGGCAGCGGTAATTGAACCAAAATGCCATTGACCTCATCGTTGCCATTCAGGTCATTGATCAGGCTCATTAATTCTGCCTCGGTGGTTTGCTCCGGCAGGTTTTTACCAAAAGATTGAAAGCCTAACTCATTACAGATTTTATTTTTATTGCGAACATAAACAGCCGAGGCCGGGTCGTCTCCAACCAACACCGTTGCCAGACCGGGGGTGCGACCTGTTTTTTCCTTGAGTTCTTCGGTCTCTTGTTTTAGCCGATCACGAATTTCCGCAGATACTTTTTTCCCATCAATTAGAACCATGATTTTCCTTCACCTGTTTAATTTTTTTGTTTTTAGTTTAGCAGAAATTATGATTTATCGAAGCGATTTGAGAACCTTCTATCTCATTTAATTCCCAACTCTTTGATCAACCGAGATAGGTAAGAACGTTGAACATCCAAAATCTGTGCGGCTTTTGTTCGGTTGCCCTCTGTAGATTTGAGGGTATTTGAAATAAATGTTCTGCGAAACGAATCGCTGGCATCTTTGAGACTCGACCCCACGTTGAGTTCAATCGGAGCTTGCGAAATTTCAAATGGAAACGCTTCGGGGAGCAGTTCCTCCTCGTCCGTTAAAACAATGGCCCGCTCAACCGAATTTTCCAGCTCGCGGATATTACCTGGCCAGGAATAACTCATAAGATGCGACACCAGCCCTTTGCCCGGTTTTTTAATGGGCTGGTTTTCCGGCTTATGTTTTTTTAGAAAATAAGTCAAAAGATCGGAGATATCTTCCAGCTTTTCACGCAAGGGCGGTAATATGATTTTGATCACATTGACGCGATAAAACAGATCCTGACGGAAATTTCGCTCACGGACTTCCTTATCCAAGTCGCGGTTCGTCGCTGTTATCAACCGCACATCCACCTTGATCGTTTCAGTCCCCCCCAAGCGAATAAACGACTCTTCCTGAATCACCCGCAGAAGTTTTACCTGCATATCCAAAGGCATTTCCCCGAGTTCATCGAGAAATAATGTGCCTTTGTCGGCGGCCTCAAAAAGACCTATTTTTTGCGAATCGGCACCGGTGAAAGCACCTTTCTCGTGCCCGAAAAGTTCACGCTCTAAAATGGATGCCGGCAAAGCTCCGCAACTGACCGATATGAAAGGCTTGTCTTGACGGTTGCCTCGGTCATGAATGAGGTGGGCAAACAATTCCTTTCCCGTTCCACTTTCTCCGGTCAGCAAAATCGCGGCTTTTGAATCAGCGACCTTCTCTGCCATTTTAATACATTTCTGGATGGCCTTGCTCTCACCCACTATGGTGTATCGGTGCAGATATTGTTCTTTGAGTTTTCCAAACTCCGCATTCAATAAATTTCTATTTTGCGATACCTGAAAAAACTTTGCCATCAAATGGGCAAATTGCTCTAAAACCTCAACATTTTTATCATTAAAGGTAGTTCCGTCGACTTTGTCCAAGAACTGAACAACACCAACCACCTTTTTATCAATCAACAATGGAAAGCTTGCCATCGATTGAACCGGTACATGCATTTTTTCACTGACCCCTTGAAACCAACGCGGGTCTGTGGACACATCATTGGATATGATCGGTTTTCCGGTTTTTACGACATGACCGGAAATGCCTACACCGGGCGGCAAGTCAATATCCTTCAGTTGGCCCATATTTTTTCCGGAGGCTTGGTAAAATTGGAGTTTGCAGGTCTTTTCATCTTGAACTAGCAACAATGAACCATTTTTTACACCCACAATATCTTTAGCCGTGTTCATAACCATGGCTAATAATTCATCCACCCCCAATGAAGTTGTTTGAAAAAGGTTAGATATATTCCTTAAGGTTTCAATATTGGTTCCTTTACCAATGTGTTTCATGGGTTATCCTGTTATTAAATCAATATGTGGGCTTAAAAAGTTGCACTTTAGTGTTCAAGCACTAAGTTTATGTATGATTTAACTTTACACCTTTAGGAGGCTTTTGAAAAGTGCTAATATTTGGGAGGTTAATACAAAGTAATTGTTAATATTGAACTCTAATATAACGATAACTATATAGGGCATTTATAAAAAACCAGACAACGAGAGGAGCGAGGTGGACAGACTTTCTCTGCCTCATTTCACTCTTACTTGTTTTTTTATATTTAAACCTGAAAATTTCACCCAGCAAACCATTAATTCTTCAAAGACCCGATGATATCCACCCCACCAGAAATTAAAAAATTTATAGGGTGTGTGCTTCTTTTAATTTTAGCAAGCATCGCGGTGTATTTTAATTCCCTGAAAGGCTCCTTTCAGTTTGACGATTTGCCGTTAATCGAAAGCCCATGGGTTGCAAACCTACAAGCCTTTGACCACCATATTCGCTTCTCCTCCTTTGAAAACCGGCCTGTCGTCCTTTGGACCTATGCTTTAAATAATTCACTGGCAAGAGGTCAGGTGTTTGGTTTTCATTTATTGAATCTTGCGATTCATATTGGAGTCACGTTATTAGTATTTTTCATAATTTACCAGACTCAATCTCTACAGTTGAAATCTAGAACCCTTGCCTTCAAAGAGCGTGCATTTCCGCTGGCAACGGCTCTGCTCTTCGCCATACACCCCTTGAACACCGACTCGGTTACTTATATTTCTTCCCGCTCGTCGTTATTGGCAACATTTTTTTATTTGCTCTCGCTTTACCTCTTCACCCATCTTTTTTCACGCAAGAATAATATTCTAGGATTTAATTTTCGCTGGAGGCTGTTAGTTCTGCTTCTGATCAGTAGCTATATGAGTGTTGCCTCCAAACTCATTGGTGCCACATTACCCGTTCTCATGGGGATCTGGTATCTCGGGTTCATTGTTTCACCACAGAAGCCAGATTTTATAAAAAAAATTTCCCAGCCAAAATACATCGTTTCACTTATTTTGTTTGTCGGAATCGTTCTTGCTGGGGCCTATATCGTTGCCGACTCCTGGCTGTATATCGCCAAAGATCAAGGATTAGAACTTTATGGACGGATGCCGTATTTTTTAGTGCAAACTAAAATAATCATTTTTTATTATCTCAAATTATTTTTGTTTCCCTTCAACCTGAATATAGACAGTGGCCTGCCATTCAGTTCGCTTTCATCCGACCCTTTTATATGGATGGCGATATTATGCATTGTCGGCATCTTTTATGGCGTGTTGAGAACAGGCAACCTTTGGCTTGCCGTCGGTTTTATCTGGTTTCTTATTACACTCGCACCCACCTCCAGCATCATTCCTCTCAATGATCTGGCTGTGGAGCATCGAACCTATCTTCCTATGACATTAGGGCTTTGCATGATTGCAGGGTGCGTGGTCTTATCCCGCTATCGACTCTGTTTAATTTTGCTTTTGCCCCTATTTGCACTGACCACCACATCACGCAATAGTGACTGGATCAGCGAAATTAGCCTCTGGAAAGACTCTGCCGCTAAAAACCCCCATTCAACAAGACCTTATAACAACCTTGGGAAAGCCTATTATGAAAAAGGCAATCTTGCTATCGCCAGCCAACACTTGCAAAAGAGTGTAGCCAATATTCCTGGCTTCATTCGCGCTCAATATAATTTAAAAAATGCGCAATCCTTTTTGCAACGTCGTGAAATAATGACCGGTCAGAAATTCGATAAAAATAACCCTTCGAAATCTACCCAAGTTTTGGCAGAACTGGTCGAACCTCATTACAATTTGGCGAGTGTTTATTTAGATCAAGGACGATTGCAGGATGCGGAAAAAGAATACCTGAAAACCCTTGCTTTGCGGCCCGGTCATCTATCATCCCAAATAGGTTTGAGTTCTGTTTACAAACAAAAAGGGTGGGTCAATCAGGCTGTATCCACATTGGAACGGGCGGTTCAGGATAATTTATCAAATACCGATCCCCGTTTTTCCTTAGCTCGATTAAATCTGGGAGAACTTTATGGCAAAACAGGTAAAATTGATAAGGCCATAATACAATGGCAAGCGGCTCTTAAAATCAATCCATCTTTATTACCAGCGCATTTTAATTTAGGAACGGCCTATATGATGACGGATCAGTTTGAGCTGTCGGTGAATGCTTTCGAGCAATGCCTTGAGTTAAATAGCCGATATGAACCTGCGCTCTTTAATCTGGGTATCGTATTACAGAAACAGGGCAGGTGGAATGCGTCCACTCAAGAATTTAAAAATTTTATTACCATTATGGGGGCCAATCCTTCGGCCTTAGCTCATATTGGTTTTAATTTTAATCAACAAACAGATTGGAACAAGGCACAAGAATTTTTAGAAAAATCAATCGCCCTGCAACCCAATCTTATCAATGCAAGGCTTTCACTGTCAGAAACCTTTGCCAAGCTTGGAAAAATTAAAAAAGCCCGTGAACAATTGCAAATCGCCTTACAAATGAACCCCGCTAAAAGTGAAATAATAAACTCAATGATGCGACAATTAGACGACCTTTAACCAGCTACTTCATGAATTCTCACACCCCTCATATCGGCTATCAGCTAAAGTCTATAATGGTTCTCACCTGCATGGGGCTTTTGGGTTTTTGGGCTACCTTTTATGCTCCCTTTCTTTATGATGATACCCACGCCATTGTTGAAAATCCTTATATTAAACATCTGAATACTTTTCAAGCCAACGTTGGCATCGAAAATATTTTTAATCGCTCTGTTCTTTTGCTGACATTTGCCGTCAATCAAGAAATTGGCGGCTTGAATGTATATGGGTATCATCTAGCAAATATTCTGATCCACATCCTGACCGGAGTGGTCTGGTATTTTTTGGTCAGTGAGTTATTGTTATTAGAGTCACCCCAACATCGGCTTAGACGTTTGCCTTTAATATGTGCCTCGATTCACCTCCTTAACCCTCTCACTGTTGAAACGGTGACTTATATTTCCAGCCGTTCATCTGGGTTAGCCACCTTTTTTTATCTGGTCGCCTTTTATATATTTTGCCGATTAGTGCGACCTCGCAAAGACAATTTTCCGTGGGCCGCCAGATCACTTTTTATTACGGGCATTCTCGGTTTTCTTTTTCTTGGAGTCGGAACCAAGGAAATTGTCACCACGTTTCCTTTCATGGCTATCGTCTATATCTGGTTCATCACGGCCCCTGATGACAGGAAATCTCTGAAGATAAAATTTGCAACCCTGCTTTTGCCACTAGTGATATATTTTTGCTATCGCTTTATCGAACAAGGAAATATTTTCTCCTTAAAAGCCGACCCCGTATCCGGTGCAACCAGTCGTTATTTATATTTCCTCAGTCAAGTCAAAGTAACCGTTCATTATTATCTGCTCAAATTACTGTTGCCGTTTAACCTCAATTTTGAGCCAGATATCCGCTTGTCTTCAGGAGTTTTCGATCCGCAAATTATTTTTGCTCTCATGGTTTTTGCGGCTGGTGCAGTGATAGTTTTTCGTAGCCGATCTGCTATTTTACAATTTTCTATGATTTGGTTTTTGGTGACCTTATTACCCTCATCTAGCTTTATTCCGCTTAAACAAATTGCAATCGAGCACCGTACTTATTTACCCAGCTTGGGGTTCAGTCTTGCATTCGGCTGGTTATTTTTGAAGGCCTCACCAACTCGTACTTTTTTCGTTACGTTCTTTGCCATCTTTATATCTTGTAGTTTTTTGCTCACCGTGAATCGCTCTTTGGATTATCGGTCTGAAGTCATATTGTGGGAGGACACAGCCTCCAAGTCCCCGAACAAGGCTTTGGTTCACAATAATCTTGCCACTACCTATATGGATGCTGAATTGCTCCAAGAAGCCAAAGAAGAATTGGCCATTACTCTGCAATTGAATCCGGGTCAGTCAAATGCCTATGCCAACTTGGGTCATATTCATTTTCGAGAAAATAATTGGCAACAAGCCCTAGAAAACTTTAATCTCGCCATCACTTTGGGGTCCCGTAAACCCGACACCTTCTATTTTTCTGGCCTCGCACTTGTCAAACTCAATGCCAACGCAGAAGCCATTTCTTTTTTTCGAGAAGCTATCCACATTCAACCTCGTAAAGCCTATTATTATTTTGAACTGGGAAATTCTTATCGATCTATCAAGGCTTTTGATGAAGCCCTGCAGGCGTATCGCGACACCCTCAATATTCAGCCTCACCACCCGCAGGCGCAAAATAACATCGGTGTTATTTTCTGGAATTTAAAAGCTTATGATAGAGCTGACATTGAATTTAATAAGGCTTTTCAGATGCAAAAGGATCTTCCTGAAATCCACCAGAATCTTGCCGCTCTGTATTTGCGAACTAGCCGCTACCAAAAAGCCATTCCACATTTGAAACAGCTTCTTAAATTTCAACCCCAGAATAAGAATGCGCAAAAACTATTGGACCATGCTTTGGCTCAGAAGGGTTTATCATGAGATCCAGTAAAATTATTTTCTCGCAAATTTTTATTGGTCATTTGGGCTATTGTCTAATTATTTCTTTGCTCGGGGTTTTTCTATTCGCCAACCATCTGGATAACCCTTTTCAATTTGATAGCGTTGGTTATATTGTCAATAATCCCAATTTACAAAACCCTTCAGCTCTCCTGACACTTAATTTTTGGTTAAATGAATTCTTCTCTCGTGCTTTATTGAGAATGTCCCTTGCTCTCAATACGCATCTCGATGGTTTTAATCCTTTCGGTTATCATCTCTTTAATCTCGGGCTTCATATTCTTAATGCCTTACTCCTTTATTTTGTATTAGGAAAAGCGTTTCGCTACTTATCTCGAAATCTAGAGACCTGGGAGAATCAAAAAATCAGTTTCGTTTCTTTTTTTGTGGCGGTTATTTTTCTTTCCCACCCCATTCAAACAGAATCCGTAATTTATATAATCAGCCGCTCTGAAGTCATGGCCTCTTCTTTTTACCTCAGCGCATTTTTGATTTTTCAATATTTTTTGGAACAACGCTCCCCTTCGCTCAAGCAAATTTTCATTTATTTTACCGCTCTATTTTTATTAGCTCTACTAGGTTTCAGCGTGAAGCAGATTGTCGCCACCCTACCTGCAATGATGGTTTTGTATTATTTCTTAGGGTGCCCGGACAATTCGCCTGCTTTATTATTTGTTCAAAAATGGAAATATGTTTTTGCTGGCTTTGTGTTGGTTGGTTCCAGCCTCTTACTCTACAAGCTTCTAAACAATGAGTCCTTTCTCATTGGCCCCACCCAGGCAGATGAGTTGGTTGGCCGAGCTAATTATATGCTCAGTCAACCGAGTGTGATTGTTTTTTATTATCTTAAAAATTTATTTCTACCACTGAGCCTTAATATTGACCCCGACATCGAGGTCATTACTAGTTTGACTTCCTGGAAATTTCTCATCCCCAGCTTTTCTATAATTTTGGGTCTTTTGAGTGCTTTTAAGTTTATTCAAAACCGAATTATTTTCTTTTTCCTATGTTGGTTTATTATTATTCTCTCCCCTTCTTCATCCATCGTCACCCTGCATGATCTGGCTGCTGAACACCGTGTTTATTTGGCTTCAACAGGAATTTTTGTGCTGTTGGCTTTGGGAGTGGTTTCTATTACTGAGCAATGTGGCAAAAATCGAGTTTTTGCATCCCGGCTCGCTTTATTTTTATTTGTTTTTATTTTTGGATTTTTAACTACCCAGCGAAATATCATCTGGCAGTCTGAACTGTAGCTTTGGCAAGATACCTATGAGAAATCTCCGAATAAATTGCGACCCTTGATCAATTTAGCGCGGGCTCATAGTTTGGAGGGAAACACCGATAAGGCCATGCAGTTTTATAAGGAATCTCTGGTTAAAGGCCCTCATGTTTTTGCCACCAATTATAATTTAGCTGATCTTTATTTTAGCAGAGGGTTGTTAGTCGAAGCACTTCAGCATTTTCTGCTTGCCAGTCAAATTTCTCCCGAAATTCCCGAAAGCTTTGCCAAACTTGGAGAAATTTATCTCCTGCAGAATAAGTTTAAATTGGCCGATCTTTATTTAAGACGTGCCGTTGAAATCAACCCTCAGTTTGCCCCTGTTTTTAAAAATCTTGGAGTTGTTAATTTTTATCATCTGAATAACCAGAAACAAGGTCTGGCTTATTTTTCCCGGTCCCTTAATTTGGAGCCCAATCAACCGGAGGCGGGTAAAATACGTCAATTGCTGGCACAGTTTTCAATTCGCTGAATTCCGAGTGGGTCATTTAAGCGCTGTTAACGATTTAATTAGTATTTTTGCTTAAAAATGACTTTGGGGATTGAAAATTTTGCTAAGGTTGATACGGGTATGTTATATTCCTGTTCCTACTCGCTACCGAAATTAAAAGGCCGGAGTGGTGAAATTGGTAGACGCACAGGATTCAAAATCCTGCGAGGGCAACCTCGTGTCGGTTCGATTCCGACCTCCGGCACCATATATTTAACGGGATTTACGTCTTACACGTATATCCCGTTTTTTTATTGAACTCCATTTTCTCTTCCACCCTAGCTGGTGTTTTTATTTAAGAGCTCAAACCATTCAGGGTTGTGATCTACTTTGTTTTTTTTTTAGGTTATTCAATCCTTCTAATGCCGCATTCTTAAACCTCGAATCTTTCATAGCTTTTTTGTAATGGCTAATGGCTTCGAGATTATTGCCTTGTGTACCTTTGATTTCCCCTAATAAGAGATACATTCCCATTCCATTTGGGTTGAGACGAATGACTTCATTAATTTCTATTTCTGCATGCGCTAGATATTGAATATCTTTGGTTCGGTAATATTCTTGTAAGTTGATAAAACCAGACAAATAATGGGGTCCACCGCAATGACTGCAATGGTCAATGGCTCGCTC
>JABIYR010000059.1 GCA_018702695.1 Nitrospina sp.
CTGAAAATCATGACAAGTTGAAAAAGCCAATATGCGTGACAAGGTCTAATTTTGTTTCCGGGGAAAGGTCTGTGGACGCTTCAATATTTTCAATATTGATCCACTGGTAATGGCCATTCCAGCAATTCAGACTTAGAACGGTGTTGCCATGCCAGTCTATAGTGCTATTCAGAAAAATCGGTCCCTGACACTTCTTGCATTGACCGTGAATTTCCATATTGTTTTTTGATTGAGACATTAATCTTTTCCAATCGTTAATATATTAAGTCTATACATAAATTAAATTACAAAGAGCTTTGATCTGCAAGCTAATTCTAAAAAATAACGATGTTTGAAATGCTCAATCCCATTGAAAAGTCAAGATTTTTCCTATCGTTAGATTTGAATGGGTCCGTATCTAAGAGTGGCTTGGGTCTGTAATGGGGAAGCCGGTTTTACTTAAAAGTGTTTTCAACTCATCAATGGGAAGCCCAACAATATTTGAGTGGGAGCCAGAATATTCACGCACCATAAAATTACCCTTACCCTGAATAGCGTAGGCACCAGCTTTATCCATCGGTTCACCCGTTTCAACGTAGCGGACTATTTCTTCCTGACTTAAAGATTTAAAGCGGACGTTTGAAGTCACCGCAATGTCGAGGGTTTTTTCTGGGCCGACTACGCAAATCCCCGTTATGACGCGATGTTCTTTTCCGCTCAATCGTCTGAGCATTTTATGTGCATCCGCAACATCGATGGGTTTGCCTAATATTTCCTGATGCAAAGCAACCAGGGTGTCGGCTCCGATCACCCAACAGCCGGGATGATTTTTAGCGACATCCTCGGCCTTGGCACGGGCTAATAAACGGGCGTTTTGTTCCGGGAGCAGGCCGTAGTCTAGCTTTTCATCCACCGAGCTGGGAACCACTTCAAACTGCGCAGAAATCTGTTTTAACAGTTCCCGTCTGCGAGGAGATTGGGATGCAAGAATGAGTTTTTCTGTTTTTTGAGTCATAGCTCGGCAACATACCTGAAACGATAAGGCAGATCAACCTATAGGGTTTTGCGGGTGGTTAATGAGGCATTTTTCTTTGCAGGTAGAAATTACCCATCAAATCCTATATGTTGTTGATCTTCATTAGAGTATCTAAATCTTAACCTCCGAATCAAGGAACTGGCATGGCAGGAGCAACACGACAAATTCAAGTGCGGCATATTATTGTCGAAAAAAAGGAAGTGGCAGACTTACTCCTCGAAACCATCGAGAGCATCCCTGGTGAAACAGGTCGAGTTCAGATGTTGATGAAGCTGGCGGGGAAGTACAGCATTTGCTCAGCCTCTAAAGAGGACGGAGGCAACTTGGGCTGGGTGGAAGTGGGCTGGAATAAAAGCGACCCCCGCCAACCGCGTGGTGGTTTCAAAACATTGAGCAATGATGAACTAGACGATTTTATTCGTGAAGGGCTTGAAAAAATGACCTTGAGAAAAGGGCAAGTGTTTACGGTCGAGTCTTACGAAGGGTTTCATGTCGGAATCATCAGTCAGGAAGTTAAGATGGATCGGATTCTTTAACTGCCAACGCATCCACATCTTCGCCAACAAAATTATAAGCAAAACAGCCACTTGAGCAACGCACCATATAGTGAGGGCAAGACCGACACGGTTCTTTTGCCTCAGTTTTTTCGAATACAGTATTCAGAAACTTAGCCCCCATCTTGGCCATGGCGATAGAGTTTACTTCTTTAAACTCCGAAACATTCGCTAACTTCAAATTGTGAAAAGGAAAACAGTTGAAGCAGTCTCCCTTGGAGTCGATATCCATTGGGCTTCCGTCCGCACACCCGAAATAGAACTCATTGCGGTTCCACTCCTGCATCGGAGGCAATTGTTTATTGCCATGATAATAAATGCGGTCGGTGAGTGAAAGCTGGTCTTCGCCGATATCATCTAAAAAACAGGGCGGTAGGGAGCAGTCGAAACGAAAACAGAGTTGCGGAAAACGCTTCATGATGTCCAGCATTTGCTTTCCAACTTTTGGGAAATCGCGGATGGGCAAATAGACGTTGGCTTCCCCGCCTATGATGGGGAAGGCAGGGCTGACTCGAATTTTATATTGTTTGTCGCGAGGCAGACCGGCATTTTGATAGACCTGATCAATTTCTTCACATTGTTTTTCCAGATCCTGATCTTTGGAATACAGGTTGATGCTGAACGTGACGCTAAAACCGTTGACGCGTAACATCCGTTCGGCGACTTCTTTACAGCGCAAATGGTTTTTTTCTGAAATATTTTCTCGGGTTTGCCAATTCAATAGAATCGCAAAATTGATATCTTTGCTGTGTGCACCTTTTGGGCTGGCGACTTTCAATAACAGGTCTAATACTTTTTCTGGCATCAACCCATTGGTGAATACACTGAGGTGTGAGTAGGGCAGGATATTGTCGTATGTATTTTGGAATATATCGTTGAACTGAGGGTGCAAAGTGGGTTCGCCGCCCATGCAATTGATGATGGGCGCATTTTTGATTTTGGGCAGAAACTCGTTTTTAAAATAATCATATTCCATGGATTTTCCCGGTGTCTTCACCGTTTCTTCCATGTATTCGTCTGCGAAACAGTAATTGCAGGTTAGATTGCAGTAACTGTTTAGAATGATATTCATGGTCTGCCTCTCTAAGAACCAGTTCCGGTTCCATTTGGGCCTCTCGGCCCTGATTGACCCTGCTTTTAGCCAGTCAAATCGTGAATA
>JABIYR010000136.1 GCA_018702695.1 Nitrospina sp.
AGATAAAGCGAGTTGCGTATTTTATACGAGACGGTTCCGGTTTGAGCTTTCTCACCGATGCCGAATAACTCGAAAAAGTTTAGAGCCATGGTGCGTTGCACATCTTCGATTTTCAACCCACGAATTTCTGCCAATTTTTCGGCTGTGTGGTTGACATAGGCCGGTTCGTTGCGTTTGCCTCGATGAGGAGCCGGGGTCAGATACGGGCAGTCGGTTTCGGCAAACAAACGATCTGCCGGAACAGGTTTTGCCACATCGCGTAAGCCGTCGGCCTTTTTAAAGGTGACTGAGCCGGAAAAAGAAATATAAAAACCCATCTGCAAGGCTTTGTCTGCCAGCTCTTGATCTCCTGAAAAACAATGGAAGATGCCTGAGTGAGCGGTGGCATCTTTTTCATAATACTCCGACAGGATAGCGATGATCTCTTCGCTGGCATCTCGGCTATGTATGATGATGGGTTTGTTCATTTCACGCGCGAGTTGAATTTGTTTGCGAAAATGAGTGCGTTGTTCATCATGCGGAGAATAATTTTTGAAGAAGTCGAGACCGATTTCACCGAGAGCGATGACTTTGGGGTGCAACAAGAGTTGCCTCAAGTGGGCATAGGTGTCGGCGTTGATAGACTTGACATCGTGCGGGTGGATGCCGGCGGTGGCGTATATGAAGTCATATTGTTCCGCCAGTTCCATCGAGCGATAACTGCTTTCAATATCGCAACCGATATTGACCATATATTGCACCCCGTTTTCACGGGCGCGTGCGATAACGGCCTCGCGGTCTTCATCGTAGGCTTCTACATCAACGTGTGCGTGTGTATCGATGATCATCTAACTTGAATTCCCTGTCCCGGTTCTTCATCAAACCCGGCGAGCAAGATCTTGCCGTCATTATTGGCGGCGAGCACCATGCCTTGTGACTCGATGCCCATCAACTTTGCAGGTTTCAGGTTGGCAACGATGATGACTGTTCGCCCAACCATGTCTTCGGGTTCATAACTTTCAGCAATGCCCGCCAACACTTGTCGGGTCTCGGTGCCGATATCAACTTTAAGCTGGATGAGTTTTTTTGATTTTTTTACTTTTTCGGCTTCCAGTACTTTGCCAGTTCTAAGTTCCACCTTCATAAAATCTTCTATGGTAATTTGGGAACCGTCTTCTTTTTTATCTTCTTTCGGGGCAGAGACTTCTGCGAGAATTTTATCTGCTTGTTTGTCTTCAATTCTTGGGAACAATTGTTTGGCCTTTTGTGTTTGGCTTCCGGGCTTCAGTCCGCCCCAGCTTTTAATAGAATTCATACCTTGCTCTGCGATGGATGTTTCAACGCCTAATTGGTTCATCAGCGATTCCATACTTTGCGGCATGAAGGGATACAACAAAACACCGAGAACGCGAAGCGATTCTGCGGAGTTGTACATCACGGTTTTCAACCGTTCTTTACCTTCTTCTGTTTTGACGAGATGCCAAGGGCCGGTTTTATCGATGTATTGGTTGGTGGTGTCTACCAACTCCCATATCTTTTGTAGAATTTTATTGAAAGCCAGTTCGTTATAGAGCTTGTCTACATCGGCAATCACTTCTCCGGCTTTTTCTGTAAGCGGGGCATCTTCCGGGCCTTCGGCTCCAGGGGTTGGAATGACACCATCAAAAAACTTTTTCATCATATTGACGGTTCGGTTCAGCAGGTTGCCAAGGTTGTTGGCAAGGTCGCTATTGAGACGACCTATCAGGGCTTTGTGAGAGAAGTCACCATCCATCCCGAAAGGAACTTCTCGTAAAAGAAAATAACGAATGACATCCACACCGAAGAGATCGACCAAATTATTGGGTTCGACAACATTGTGCAAAGACTTGGACATTTTTTGTCCATTCACAGTCCACCACCCATGCGCGAAAATATTTTTAGGGGGTTCCAGCCCGATGGCTTTCAGCATGGTTGACCAGTACACCGCGTGTGTTGTGAGAATGTCTTTGCCGACTAGATTATGGTCGGCGGGCCAGAAGCCTGACGACTTGATATCTTCCAACGAACCATGAATGGAAATATAATTGATCAACGCATCGAACCATACATAGGTGACATATTCTTCATCGAAGGGCAGGGGGATGCCCCAGGGCAGTCGAGATTTAGGACGCGAAATGCATAAATCTCCCAACGGATTTTCGAGAAAACCCAGCACTTCGTTTCTTCTTGAAGTGGGTAAAATAAAATGCGGATCATTTTTGATTTTATCCACCAGCCATTGCTGGTGTTTGCTCATGCGAAAAAAATAATTGTACTCTTTAATTTTTTCGACTTTGCGCCGACACTCAGGACAATTGCCTTCGGTCAAATCTTTTTCTGTCCAGAAGCGTTCACATGGAGTGCAATACCAGCCCTCATAACTGTCTTGATAAATTTCGTCTTTCGCATGCAGTTCCTGAAGAATATTGCGCACCAGTTCTTTATGCCGCTCTTCCGTCGTGCGGATGAAGTCGGTGTTTGAAACATTAAAACGAACCCAAAGCTCTTTGAATCTTTGATGTAGTTTATCGACATGTTCTTGTGGGCTGACGTTCAGGTTTTTGGCGGCTTGTTGCACTTTTTGCCCATGTTCATCGGTGCCCGTCAGGAAGAAAACTTCATAACCTTGAAGACGCTTGTAACGAGCCACCGCATCGGCGGCGATGGTGGTGTAGGCATGACCAATATGGGGAACGTCATTCACGTAATAAATAGGCGTGGTGATATAAAACTTATTTTTTGGCATGGAATGTTTTTTTAGATTCAGGGTTTTGAGGTTTCTGGGCTTTGGGGAGTACGTCCAGATCATAAGTAACTCGATTGTCATCTTCCAGCTGAACCAGGACACGTTGCTCTAAAATTTCATTTTTGAGTACCCGGCCTGGGCCATCGGGAGTTTGGATTTGGCTGTTCACTCTGGGAAGATTTTTGATCAGGGCTTTGTAGTTATCGTGCTCATATTGCAGACAACACATGAGACGTCCACATACACCGGAGATTTTACTGGGATTGAGTGCCATGCCCTGATTTTTGGCCATTTTTATTGTCACGGGCGTAAATTCGGGTAGCCAAGTAGAGCAACAAAGGGTTTCACCGCATACACCATAACCGCTAATGACTTTTGCTTCATCACGCACCCCCACTTGTCGCATCTCAATACGATGACGTAAGTTGGAAGCTAGGTCGCGAATCAATTGGCGAAAGTCAACGCGCCCTTCAGCGGTGAAGAAGAAGATGGTCTTGTTTAAATGGGGCTGGTGCACCACTCGACTCAGGTTCATCTCTAACTTCAGCTCTACAATTTTATCACTGCATAAATTTGTGGCTTTTTTCTCAACCTCCAGCCGTTTGTTCTCTGTCTGCGTATCGCTATCTGTGGCGATGCGTAAAACCCGGTTGAAGGTTTTGTCTTGATTGAAGTTAGGGATTTTATTTGAAGCCACCACGCCCATCCTCAAACCCTGGGCCGTGTTGACCATGACGTTCATGCCTACCTTG
>JABIYR010000071.1 GCA_018702695.1 Nitrospina sp.
ATGTACATTCACAATATTAATAGGGGATTGATTTTGGCCTTCCCGACACTGGAGGTGTTTTTCATGCTCTCTCTCCATCTCCCCCCAATGATCAGGCCCGGCACCGCCTTCATAACCCCAAGGCTGAAGAAGCTTCTCGCCAGCCTCAGCAAAGCTTGATGAAAATAACAGGAGAAAACCTATCAACAATCCAAAACGCATTGATTCTAATAACAGTTGAAACATGATTTCATTCCAAAAAGTATTTGAGTGCGCAAGGTATTTGAGAAAATTCCCCTGCGAAAATACGGGATCCAGATGGCAGGCCATCCCTACGATGGGCCTGCCTCACCAAAAGCTAGCGGGGGCTGGCGGCGATATTACCTCCATCTATGGTGATGATGCTTCCGGTTGTTTTTTCTGCCAACGCCAAGTTGAGGAAACCCTGTGCCACATCGGTATCATAGACTTCTGCTTGCAGGAGGTTATTTTTGAAATAATCATCGGGCGAGAGTCCACGCGCTTGAGCCCTTTCTTTCAGAAAGTCTTCGGAAAACAGAGCCGTGCGGATGCGGTCTGCATTGATCGCATTTGAGCGAACACCACAAGCTCCATAATCCAGCGCATACTGTTTGGTGAGAGCCACCACCGCCGCCTTAGGCAATGCATAAGGGCCAAAGTTTTTACCGGGATTGAAAGCCGCCTTAGACGCGTTGAACAATAAAACGCCGCCTGTTTTTTGTATCAAAAATCGTTGCAGTGCTTCAGAAGCTAACACTTGATGCGCAAAAAAATTGAGCTCAAAACTGGCTCGCAATTCATCCATGCCGACTTCACCCATTGCACCTTGTACGGCATTGCCCGCATTCGAGATCAGAATATCGATACCGCCAAAGATCGCTACCATTTTTTCAAACGATTGGCGCACTGCCGATTCATCGGTCACGTCCAGCACTTGGGTCGCAACACCGACCTTTGACTTTTTGCGTATTGCCTCAGCCCCTGTGTTCAAATTGTCTGCCGTCCTATCGACAAGAAAAAGGTTTGCCCCTTGTTCGGCAAATAATTTGGCCGTTGCCAAACCTATCCCTGAAGCGGCTCCGGTGATATAAACAATTTTCCCCTGTAACGCCGGGGCTTTATTTTTCCCCAGCTTAGCCTGCTCTAAAGACCAATATTCCATATCAAACAAATCGCTGGAACCCAACGGGACATAATCGTTCACCGAAAAAGATTTGTGGATGATATCCAACGTATGCTGATAAATATCGGCGGAGATCCCGGTCTCTTTAACAGTTTTACCGATTGTCACCAGACCCAGACCTGCCACCAACACAACCCGTGGCAGTCGGTCTAATTCTGTTTTATCCACCCCTTTGTCAGATTTGTTGCTCTCAAAGTATTGATGATACTGCTCACAATAAACATTCAATGCTTGCACCACTTCTTCTCGTAACTGATCCGGGTCTTGCCATTGTTGCAGGTTAAGAAGCAGAGGTTTTTGTTTCGTGCGTATCACGTGATCTGGAGTGGCAGTGCCAATTTGTGACCAAGTCTCACATTCCTCACTGGAGGCAAACGCCTTCGCGTTAGCGTCCACACGGTGATGCAAAACCCAGTCTTTGCCCGACTGTTCTTTATAAAGCCCGCGAAGCACAGGAGCCAACGCATTGAGCAAAACATTCTCATCTGCCTTAAGAGCGGGGCCGGTCAGCGCAGTGAGAGGCTTCAGCGGTTGTTTATCAATGTATTCTTCTGCCAAAGTCACAGCATGAATATGGCGGTCATAACTTTCTTTGGCCGATTTGCCAAAGGTGAACAAACCATGATTGATGAGCATCAACCCCTCGACATTCGGGTTTTTCTCATACACCTCGGCTGAGGCTTTGGCGAGTGCAAAACCGGGCATGATGTAAGAAACGATGCCAATACGATCGCCATAAATTTCTCGGCAGATTGCCTCTGCGTTCGGCTGATTGGCAAGTATCAAGCTTGCATCGGCATGCGAATGGTCGATGAACTTATGCGGCAAAAATGCGTGCAACAATGTTTCAACAGACGGGTTGGGGGAAGAAGCATCGAGCAGATGGGTTCTTTGTTCATTGACCATTTCCTCATCACTCAATCGGTCGAGGTTCCTGAGTTTCTGCAAGTGGTCGAGCAAAACTCCGGGAAGCCCTTGCGGCTCTAACGTATCCAAGTCCCAACCACTGCCTTTAACATAGAGCACCTCCACCTCTTCATTCACCTTATTGACAGCACTAGACTTGACCGAGGTGTTGCCACCGCCATGAAGAACCAAGGCAGGGTCTGCACCGATCAACCGTGACGTATATACACGCAACGCGACATCCTCAGAAACATCTTTATATTTTTCTATCGCCGCCTTGGCATCTGCATCGTTCCATTTATTTTTCATAATTCTTCCATCTAAAATATTTAAGACTGAGAGGAACCGGTGTACCGGTATAGTTTATAACCACTCAATGTGATAACCCCCATTAATACAACCGGGGGTAGTAACCAGAAATAAAAAGGGTGACCGAACAAATATAAATAATACCACCAGAAATTGAATGCATTGACGGTTAAATCATTGTCCAGAACCACTTTGACATCGGCCCCTAGAAATTGCTCACCTCTTTTTGCGAGAGAGACCATTTGCACTTTCTGCAAAGAGTCATCTAGACTATCAAAAACCACCGCCACTTGTTTGAACTGACCTATCAGCTGAGAATGCTCCGGGGAGAACAAAATCTGGTCATGTCCATTGCTTCCGAATTTCTGACTCATTTCATAATAATAGCGGGAAATATTGACCGTAACTGAAGGCAGTTGAATGAGAACACCCGCGATCAGAGCTATTATTATGGGAAGCTTAATGGCCTGCATATATTCTCGCAAAAGAAAGCCAATTGGCAAAACAAAATATGGCAGAACCACGAGCATCAGACGAGGCCCCCAACTCATGCCCCCCTGCCAACTGTACCAAGATGAAAATAACAGCAAATGCGAAACAATGAGCCAGCCGAAAAGCAAGGCGGTTTTTCTTTGCGCACGTAAAAAAGGCAACCAAGCCAGACATCCAAACAAGGTTAGCGGGTTGAACAAAAACAATAATTTACCGGGGGAAAAGAGAATACCAAACAAACCGAGCCAAAATCGACCTCTAAAGGTTTCATCTCCGGTTGCAAAAGGGTCTGCAAAGCGGGAATAATTATAAATCATGAGGAGAATCAGAATCGTGATGACAGGCATTGCAAACCGGAGCAAATGGCTAAACAAGTCCTGCATACTTTTCTCTTTCGATTCGGCCCACACTAACCCTTGGTAAAGGATAAACCCCGGTACGGCAACAAGCGTTGACACACGACAAGAAACCGCGAGGGCCAAAAATATTCCCGCCCAGAGCAGGTTGAGTTCCCGTCTCTCAGAGTCATGATCTGTCATCCAATAAACCGCTGACAGCAGGAAGAACGTGGTCGCCGGCTCATTCATGAAATCTTCAGAATAATACCAAGCAATGGTGGATAGCCCAAAACCCATTGCCAACACCCATGCTGTTCGCGAACTAAATTTAAAACGCTCGGTTGCAAAAAGAAAAACCTTGCCGCAACTGAGGGCTGTTAAAACAGCATTGATCATGCTGACAGTAAATTGCGTCGCAAGAGAGGCTTCGATGCCCAGCAGCAATGATATTAGCTTGCCAAGGAGGTAAAAAGGGATGGCTAGGACACTCGCTCCCAAACCATATTTGGAGTAATGTGAGCCTGAATCGTCTTCAAGCCTGACCCCGTCCGAAAAACTCAGGGTTTGGTTTTCTACCATCGCCTGAGTAAGAAGAAATAGGGTTTTCCCTTCTTCTGACTGAATCGAACCCTGCCCTGTGAGAACGTAAATGGCGAAGAAAAAGAGCAGGAGCGTCAAATAAATTTTGGACTTTGTCATCGTTGGACAAAAACTCTGGCAAGAAAACGCTTTGGATGAGATACTCTAACTCATTGTTTAACATAATTATTTAGCACGGTCAAAAATTGGTCTTTTGATTTCGGCTTTTTCCTGTTACAAAGCCTTCTGAATCGAATAAATTTCAAGGTTTAAGGAATGCTAGCTCAAATACATATTACATTTAAAGATGGGGTTCTCGATCCGCAGGGTAAGACTGTCCACCATGCGTTGAACGACTTAGGATATGACGAAGTGCAGGAAGTAAATATCGGTAAATATATGGAAATCAAACTTGATTCGGCATCGAGGGAGGAAGCCGAGATACGAGTCCGGGAAATGTGCGAACAACTTCTGGCTAATACGGTGATTGAGTCCTTCCGCTTTACCCTTGTTGATACTGAATAATACTCCAAAACGAATTGAAGCAGAATAAAATGAAGTGTGGCGTTGTTGTATTTCCCGGGTCCAATTGTGATCACGATTGCTATCATATTCTCAGTCATATATTGGGTCAGGAAACCCATTGGCTATGGCATAAAGAAGAAGTCAATCTTGAGTCTTTCGACTTGGTAGTTCTGCCGGGGGGCTTCTCTTATGGCGATTACCTTCGTCCCGGAGCCATTGCTGGTTTTTCTCCGATCATGAACACGATCACCCGCTTTGCGAAAGCAGGGGGCAAGGTGCTGGGAATCTGTAACGGATTTCAGGTTTTACTGGAATGCGGCCTGCTACCGGGGGCGTTGATCCAAAATCAATCACGCAAATTTATCTGCAAAAACGTGTTCGTTTCTATTGATAACCCCGACACCGATTTCACCCGTAGTTGTGGCGATAACCGTGTTCTCGAAATACCCATCGCACATCATCAGGGGAGTTATTATATTGACCCCCATTCCTTAAGCCAGCTTGAGGAAAACAAACAAATTGTCATGCGATATTGCGATGCCGACGGAAATGTTTCTTCAAGTTCGAACCCTAACGGTTCAGTGGGTTCTGTCGCCGGGGTGACCAATGAGCAAAAAAACGTGATGGGCCTGATGCCTCACCCAGAACGTTGTGCAGACCCACTCTGGCCTCGAACCGATGGTCAAATTATCTTTCAATCTCTTATTTCTGCTTCCTAAAAGTACTGTGGATAAACCTAAAAAAAATCGACCCGATCCTGAGATCACACCACAAATCGTAAAAGAACACGGTTTGACCATTGAAGAGTTCCGACGCATTCTTGATCTCATAGACCGCACCCCAAACTTAACCGAGTTGGGTGTTTTCTCCGTCATGTGGAGCGAACATTGCAGTTATAAAAGTTCTCGACCTTATTTGAGGAAATTACCCGTTGAAGGACCACGGGTTTTACAAGGGCCAGGAGAAAATGCAGGCGTCATCGATATTGGTGACGGTCTGGCTGTCGTCTTTAAAATCGAAAGCCACAACCACCCCTCTTTCATTGAACCACATCAAGGCGCAGCAACCGGTGTCGGAGGCATCATGCGTGATATCTTCACCATGGGAGCACGCCCCATTGCCTTGTTAAATTCATTAAGGTTTGGGGAGTGGGACGAACCACGCACCCGGTTCCTACTCAATGGAGTGGTCGATGGCATCTCCAGTTACGGCAATTGTACCGGCGTACCGACCGTAGGAGGAGAGATCTATTTTGACGCTTGTTACAACGGCAATAATTTAGTCAATGCGTTCTGTCTCGGGTTGGTCAAATCAGATCGAATCTTTTTGGCGAATGCAGGCGGAGTGGGCAACCAAATTCTTTATGTCGGCTCTAAAACAGGACGTGATGGCATTCACGGCGCCAGCCTTCTGGCCTCCTCCGAGTTTGACGAAACCACCGAAGACAAACGACCCACGGTACAAGTGGGCGACCCGTTCACAGAAAAACTATTGATCGAAGCCTGTCTCGAATTGTTTAAACACGATTGGGTCGTAGGCGTGCAAGATATGGGAGCCGCAGGGCTGACCTCTTCCTCATTTGAAATGGCACACGGGTCTGAGGCCGGGGTGTTCATGGACCTGTCGAAAGTGCCCTTACGAGAAGAAGGCATGATTCCTTATGAGATCCTGCTTTCCGAGTCACAAGAACGCATGTTATTCGTGATCAAGCCGGGTTATGAGAGTGAAGCTCTCGCCGTACTCGACAAATGGGGGCTGGATGCAGCCATCATCGGCGAAGTGATCGAAGAAAAATCTGTACGAATTAATTTTGAAGGTCAAGAAGTGGTCAACCTGCCAACCTTTCCGGTGGTGGATGGGGCTCTGGACCTGAAACGCGAATTAAAACGCCCCGCTTACCTCGATGATGTCGTGCAGGTAAACCTGACCGAAATTCCTGATATCACTCGTGGCGATACAGCATTAAAAAAACTTCTGGCCAGCCCTAATATTGCCAGCAGGGAATGGGTCTTTGAACAATTTGATCATATGGTCGGGCTCAATACGCTGGTCATGCCCGGCTCGGATGCGGCGATCATTCGCATCAAAGGCACCCAAAAAGCGGTGGCGTTATCGGTAGATTGCAACAGTCATTATTGTTACCTCGACCCCTATGAAGGCGCGGCGATTGCAGTGGCCGAAGCCTGTCGAAATATCGTCTGCTCCGGCGCGCAACCCATCGGGTTGACCAATTGTCTGAACTTCGGCAACCCTGAAAAACCCGAAATCATGTGGCAGTTCCAACAAGCCGTTGAAGGCATGGGAGACGCTTGCAGGTTTTTTGATATTCCGGTAGTCAGTGGTAACGTCAGCCTTTATAATGAGACCAAAGGCGATGCCATTTACCCCACTCCAACCGTTGCCGTGGTCGGCTTGGTAGAAGATCAAGAAAAGATCATGACGCAAGGCTTTAAAAAAGCCGGAGATCAAATTGCCCTCATCGGCTTTACGATGGAAGAATTGGGTGGAAGCGAATATCTGAAAGTCATGCTCGATCGCAGTGATGGCAAGCCTCCCATACTAGATCGCAAACATGAAAAGCAGGTTCAGAGTTTTTGCTCAGAGCTCATCCAAAAAGGCCTGATTTCTTCAGCCCACGACTGTTCCGAAGGAGGGCTGGCGGTGGCGGTGGCAGAATCGTGTTTCTCCTATGGCGGTCACACTCTGGGTGCAACACTCACGCTCGACCAAACACTGAGAACGGATGCCTTATTATTTGGAGAAACGCTGTCACGCATCGTGGTTTCGTTCCCTGAGGAACGCACTGATGAGATCGAAGAGCTAGCTATGAGGTTTCCCATCGATTTTTCCTTGATAGGGAAAGTAGGTGGTTCTGACTTCACAGTGAACGTCAATGGGCAAGAAGTCATTAAACAAGAAATCAACGTTTTAAAAGAGATCTGGAAAACTTCTCTAGGGAGCTACGCTGGACAAGTTACATGAAGAATGTGGTGTCGTTGGGGTATATGGTCACCCTGAAGCCGCCAATCTGGTTTATTTAGGGCTTTACGCCTTGCAACATCGAGGTCAGGAAAGTGCCGGCATTGTTGCCAGCACACATTCCAAAATGCGTCTTGAAGTGGGGATGGGGCTGGTCGCTGACATTTTCGACCCGGACCGAATTCTGAAACTACCCGGGCCTTTGGCAATCGGGCATAACCGTTATTCTACCGCCGGAAAAAGCGAGTTGGTCAACGCACAACCCTGCATGATCAACTACTCAGCCGGGTCACTGGCCTTGGCACATAACGGAAACCTTGTTAACGCCCAAACCATTCGCAATGAACTGGGCAAGCAGGGTGCGATTTTTCAATCCACCAACGACAGTGAGGTCATTGTTCATTTAATGGCCCAATCAAAAGCCGAGACATTTGTGGACCGTGCCGCCGATGCACTGGGGCAAGTCAGCGGGGCCTATTCTTTAGTTCTGATGACGAAGAACGAACTGGTGGCCGCACGCGACCCGCATGGGTTTCGCCCTCTCTGTCTGGGCAAGCTCGACGGAGCCTATATTGTTGCCTCAGAAACCTGCGTCATGGACCTTATCGAAGCCGAGTTCATTCGTGAGGTCGAACCGGGGGAACTGCTTCTGATCAACGACGATGGAGTCCAATCCTTTTTTCCCTTTAAAAAAGTCGCAACCAAACATTGTGTGTTTGAACATATTTATTTCGCACGCCCTGACAGTTTTTTGTTTGGCGAAGATGTCTACACAGCCCGCAAAGATATGGGACGGGCGATGGCGCAAGAAAGCCCCGCCGATGTCGATCTCATTGTTCCCGTGCCAGACTCCGGAGTGGTTTCAGCAATGGGTTTTGCTGAAGAAAGCGACATTCCGTTTGAGATGGGGCTCATCCGCAACCATTATGTCGGCAGAACATTCATTGAGCCTCAGTCCCAAATCCGGCATTTCGGTGTCAAACTCAAACTCAATCCAGTCAAAAAAATAATCGCTGGCAAACGCATTGCCATCATTGACGATTCCATCGTGCGAGGCACCACCAGCCGCAAGATCGTTAAAATGCTTCGCGATGCCGGGGCCAAAGAAGTTCATTTGCGCATCTCATCTCCACCCATCTTATACTCTTGTTTTTATGGCATCGACACTCCTAATGAAGAGGAGCTAATTGCCCATAAACACAATATAGAAGAAACCTGCAAATACCTAGCGGCAGACTCGTTGGCCTACCTCAGTCTTGAGAAAATGATGCAGGTCTTAGAGAACGAAAAGCATAAATTCTGTTCTGCCTGCTTTGATGGCGACTACCCAGTTGCCATCACTGACAAAAATCTGAGCGCCGACCAGCTAGGGTTGTTCACTAAATAATAACAGGCTCCTTAAACCTCTTTAAGGAGCCTGCTGCTCGTCCTATTCCGTCAATGGCGGCACAAAGTCTTGCTCTAAAATTTCACCTAACACATTGAGTTCTTTACGATACTGGGCTAGTGATTGTTCCAGTTTTCCCTGTGACTGCAAAATCCGCTGGTAGGTGTTGCGGATCTTCTCGTAGTCGCTCTTGCTCAAACTCAACTTGGGTTCCTCTGATGATAACGACGGCACCTCGGTCGCCGCTCCAGCCACAGACATC
Organism: Nitrospina sp.; assembly: GCA_018702695.1. GTDB lineage: Bacteria > Nitrospinota > Nitrospinia > Nitrospinales > VA-1 > LS-NOB. Next base: position 8,961 of record JABIYR010000071.1, read on the forward strand.
TCTTCTCTAGGCTCACGAGAGAACCCGGCAAAGATTTTCTGTAACGCTTTTTCTAAAGTAGACTCCATCGCCACACGGCCTTCATAGCTGACAATGACTCGTTTGAGTTCAGGAATTTTCCCGGCATCGGCTTTCAGGTACAGAGGCCGCACATAGATCAAAGACTCTTCGATAGGAATGACCAGAAGCGTTCCTTGAATAACACTCGACCCTCTTTGATCCCATAATGAAATCTGTCGCGACACCTCAGCATTCTGATTGATTCGAGCCACAACCTGACTGGGACCAAATACCAATTTTTGCTTGGGAAAAGTATAAACATCCAGCTTGCCATAATGTTCACCATCACTGCGTGCCACCATCCAAGCCGATAGATTGCTCTTTCCTCTCGGGGTATAGGGAAGCATGAGAATGTATTCTTCCTGCTCTTCTCCCGGCAGTTTCATGATCGTATAATACGGCTCCATGATACGGCCATCAATTTCTGGGATCTCCCACTGATCTTCCTTGTTATAGAAAACCTGTGGCCGTTTCATATGATAGGTGGCATAAATGAAAGTTTGGATTCTAAACAAATCCGTCGGATAACGAATATGTTGACGCAAATCTTCTGGCATCTGACTCAGGTCTTTAAACAAGTCGGGAAAAATCTGTCGGTACGTCTGAATAATAGGGTCGGCCTGATCCGCAATATAAAAATTCATCGAACCATCGTAGGCATCGATGGAAATTTTTACTGAATTGCGCACATAATTACCAAAACGTGGGATCTTGGGTGAGTAGGGAAAGTCATTACTCACCGTATAGGCATCATAAAGCCAGATCAGCCGGCCTTCTGAAATTACCAGATACGGGTCACTGTCCAGTTTTAGAAAGGGAGCGACCTTTTGCACACGATCGGTGATATTTCGATATAACAGAACTCGACTGTCGCTATTAATATCTTCAGAAAAAATAATTTTAAGCGTTTTAAATTTAGCCGCTAAAATGGCTTTCTGCAAAAAAGAACCGACTTCAAAACCGCCTTGACCTTCATAGTTCTTGTAAACATTCTTTTCTCCTTCAGGGTAGTCAAACTCCTTGGTACCCGTGTTGACAAAAACATGGTCGTTGGCCAGTTCTCCAAAATAAATTTCGGGACGGGTGACAACCAGATCCATATTCGATTGAGGCGGAATATCCTTAATGAACAGTACCGGAAGTCCTTCCTTCGTGATTTGATTCACCGGGCTGAGAGAGACTCCGTAACCATGCGTGAAGGTCAGGTGTTCGTTGATCCAAGTACGGTTCGGCAAGTTGGAAGACAACAGTTCCCGTGGTGACAACAAGGTTTGGCGATATTTTCCGTTGATTCGGTAACGGTCATTGTCCACAGATTGAAATTGGTAATAAGTTCTGATTTCTTGAATTTGTCCCAAGGTATCAAGCAGTGGTTCCTGATCCCAAAGGCGAATATTCTCGATGGTGGTCGCATTACGTTCAATGCTTTCAGCTGTCAAAGAGTCGGCACCCGACAGCACATGCATCTCAGTCTGATTGAGCCCATAAGCATTGAGCGCTCCGGCAATGGCATGTTCCATATAAGGCGCTTCTTTAATCAACTCATTCGGAGCCACAACAAACTTCTGCAAAAGCTTTGGATAAAAATTTCCGACAAAAAACACCAATGCCAAGCCCGCCCCCGAAATCAAGATTTTTTTCATACCGGGTCGAACAAAGCCTGCAAACGAAACAAGTGCCGCGATCAAAGAAACAATAACCAAAAGGTTGAGGACAGGAATTTTCCCCTGATCATCGGAGAACCCGATCCCCGAGACCAAATTACTTCCCTCTGTCATGAGTTCATAACCTTGAATATAAAACCCGCTGGCAAACATTAGAAAAAACAAGCCCGCAAGCCCGGCAAAGGTACGTCGCGCATCAGGGAGAATGACCACCCCTGTCGGCCCCATATAGATAAAGCGTTTGAAAAAATAAATCAGACCCACGCCAAGGGAAACCACGACCAATGTTTCCCACAATAAAGATTTCACCAACAACCAAAGCGGAAGAGTGAAAAAATAGAAGGAGATATCTTTGCCATAAATGGGGTCCACTTCTCCATACGGGGAAGCATTCAGGAATTGCAAAATAACTTCCCATTGTTGAGCCATCACAAGGCCCGTCATGCCAGCTAAAACCAACGGGACCACCCATATCAAGAGTTTCAAATTGCTGGCGATGAAGTCCAGTATCGGCACTTCTCTGCGAACCTGATCTGACAAGAGAATAGGCAGGTGCGAGGTCTTTTTGAG
>JABIYR010000149.1 GCA_018702695.1 Nitrospina sp.
CTAGCATTTGGTTGAGGGTGTCTGCGCCTCTCCCAACTCCGATATTAAAAATCTCGCCTAGGGCATCTATCTGGTCTTCAGTTAGTTTCATTAGTGAGTCCTTTTTGCTAAGAGCCAAAAGCTTTTTGCAAGGCTCCTTGAACTTTGACGGGGCTGGAGGGTTTATTAATAAACTCTAAAGCTCCTAATTCAAGGCATTGTTTTCTTACAGGTTCCTGAATATCGGACGTGAGGATGACTATGGGAATGGTTGATTTCATTTCTTGCAGTTTCTTGAGAACTTCAAACCCATCTAATTCAGGCATTACCAGATCGCAAAATATGAGGTCAGGTTGACGCGAGGCAACCAATTCAAGGCCTATTTTCCCATTTGCGGCTTCACAAACTTGATAGCCTTCATCTGTGATAAATTTGCAAAGGATTTTGCGCTGAAAACTAGAATCCTCGATAACTAAAACCACGGGCATTTGGCTCTCCGATTTTCTTGCATCTGATAACTCATATTAATGCTACCTCATTCTAGAAGTTAATGGTGTCAGTGGCAAACATTAAAGTAATGTTTGAATAATTTATGGGTGTACATGTTATATTTTCAAGCTCTACTTGATGGTAAAGGGAGGGAAGTGCTACCATGCGCCTTGTTTTCAACCGATGCCGAATGTGTAAACAGTTTTTTAGGGGATTGATATGGCAGTTAAGGGATTAAGATGGCTGGTGGGTATGGGGCTTTTCGTGAGCTTTTTGACGGGTAGTGTAATCTGTAATGCAGAGGGTACTAAGACCATTGAAGTGTGGAAGAATCTCTTTGCCGTGGTGAATGGTGACGGGATTGATTCGACTACAACTTTTCTGATTACTCGTGACGGGGTGGTTGTTGTGGATACGCGTGTCACACCGCTAGAGGCTGGTAAGGTGCTGGCAGAAATTCGCAAGCGCACTCAGTTACCTATCCTCTATACGATCAACACGCATTACCATGGGGATCATACTTTCGGCAACCAGGTATTTGAAGACAGTGGCGCAATCATCGCTCATGAAAATGTTAAGAAAAGCTTGACTGGGGCTTCGGGTAAAGCGCATTTGGATTTTTTCAAAACTATGAATATCCCTGGTATGGATGAGACGGTCATCACTTTGCCCAATATGGTTTTCAAGGAAGAAATGGAGATGTATGTTGGCGGCTACCACTTAAAGCTGATTCATGCTCGTGGACATACGGATGGAGATCTGTTTGTTTATATCAAGGAACTGAAAACGCTTATTACGGGTGATTTGGTTAGCAACGGCAAAGTTCCTTATATGGGGGATGCGTATGTCGAGGAGTGGATTGCTTCTTTGGACGTGTTGAGTGATTTTGATGCGGAAATATATATTCCAGGTCATGGCGAGCCGGGCGGCAAGCCTGTCTTAATCGCAATGAAACATTATCTGATTAATCTTAAAGAGATGGTTCGCAATCAAATGGAAAAGGGACTTTCTCTGAAAGAAACTCAAGATGCGGTGAGACCTCTTTTGCAGGCGAAATATAAAAACTTAAAAAAGCAGGAGTGGCTGGATGCAAATATTGAACGTGCGTATTTGGAATTTAGCATGAAAAAAGATCGCTGATTGATGGTGCTCACTGGCGCTTGCGCCAGTGAGCCTTAGGTTGTTTCCCCTGTTTTTCTTTCCAGAATATTTTTGAGATGCTTGCTGAACCCCAGCATAAAGAGAGTGGCCCCGATCATTTCTGACCCTTCCTCGAAGCCGATCAAGAGACGTCCATAGTCTAACCCCATTGGGTCGACAATGTTTTTAGCCAGACCTTCAAGCAAGATCACTGAAATCCAGAAGCTCAAGGCGACGAACATGGTGATGATAATTCGTGGCGAATAGAAGAACTTCTTTAAAAAAAACTGGCTCAGAAAAACAACCACAACAAGGATGATGGGTATGTAGAACCACAGCCATTCGTGGATGAAGTGAAAGATTGTGGACTCGGGGATAATGCTCCCGCTCCAGAATATAAAATTTTCATGGATGCCAACGCAATCATCGAGACCAATATAAAAATAGACACTTGCGACCAGATACCAAGGGAGTTTCTTCTTCCAGTCTGCTTCTTTGCCACAATCGATCGAAGCGGTTATCAGCACCACCAGCCCGAGGATATAGAGTTGGATGGCAGAAAAATGGGTTCCATAGCCTTGTTCGGCATTCAGGTTCCAGTGGAAATTCTCTGGGTAGGCGAACCACATTATTTGTAGTCCCAACTCGATAACGATCAGAAATGAAAAAACATAATAGCGGTGTGGGGTGTGGGTGAACCATTTTATTAAGGTTGCAATGTGGCGACTGCGAAATTCGGTATTTAAGAATCCTCGTATTGAAAAAAGTAATAGTAGTAGGGCAACCGGGTTATTCAGCTTTCTTCCGGGGACGGGAAATGGAAAGGAAACACCAAACTGACTGCTCAGAAATATCAACAGCAAGATAACGAGGTCAACCGCGATCAATCCTTGAACAACTTTATCCAACTGCTGTTTTGTTTGTTTCGTGAGTGGCAAAAAAATAAACCGGTTATAAGTTGGGTTCAGGGGTTTTCCAGCAGTTGATATGGTTCAAAAGCGGCATCCATTTCAAAAATGATTTTCTGCTCAGGAAACTTTTCCAACCAAGCCTGACTGTGCGATTTTTTGATAAGCAAAACGGCATTGGTTTTCTCCGAAAATGCTTGGTACGCAGGTTCACTGTATAATTCCTTCACTGGCAAATCCAAATAATAGATCAGGTCTTCACGGGCTTTGCCATGGTTAAATAGAGAACGGTTGCCAGTAATTTGCCTGACTTTTTCTGCAAACGGTCGAAACGAAGTGTGTTCATTAACCATTCTCGCCGCTGGACCGTGCACCCATAATAAGAGAATAAAAACCCAGCCCGCTATCAGCCCGGTCATTTTTATTCCTGAAGATTTATGCAAGGCTTTGCGAAGGTATTGAGAAAAAATTAACATACTCCAGGCCCCCAAGGCAAGTAGAAGGCCCGATGGCATATGCCGGTCATAAAGAAGTTGAGCCATCCAGCGGTCTCGAGAATTGAGAAATGATGAAAAAGAATCGAAATTGGGGTCGGGGAGCAAGGCCGCTAGAATCAGAACCAGCGCTAATAGCATCATAAAAATCATTATGATCCAGGTGGGGATGGACATGCCCCAACGTACTTCTGAGTTTTTGGTGTTAAAGCGCGAAAAAAATACAGCCAAAATGATGGCTCCCATCGGATAAAGGGGAAGCAGGTAGTCGCCTCTTTTCCCGGCAAGGAGTGAAAGAAAAATGAAAAGAGTGGCCACAGAGATAGCGCAAAATTTCCAAGGAGCGTCACGGTCTTTGAAGCCACTCCAGAGCGCGAACGGTAGAAACAGGCTCCACGGGGCCATGCCACCTAATATTTGGGGGATGTAATAGAAAAAGGGTTTGCGATGAACTTGTATCGCTTCGCTCCCTGATAGTCGGCCTACGGTTTCTTGATAGATCATGGTTGAAAAATCTTTGCCACCATCTATCAGACCGAATGTCAACCAGAGTCCGGCCATGGCAATGGGAAGCGAGATGAGATAACCCCATGGAACTCGACAGGCTTTAGAAAATCGGCTGAAAATAAATAGCGCAAGAAGAGGAAACAGCCACCCTAAAGGTCCTTTTGTGAGGACGGCTAGACCGATGGCGATGCCAGCTAACCACTTTAAGCCACGCGGCACTTTTTGTGTTTCTTTGCGCGCGATTTCCCATAATGCAACAAAAGCCAGGGTGATGAAAAAGGTGAAGAGCATGTCGATGCGGGCATGGCTTCCCAGATACGCAAAACGCCAGCAGGTTGCGATGATCAAGCCTGCCAGACACCCTATGACGGGAGAAAACTGGCGCATGCCGAGAAAGGTGGTGAGGAAGACGGTCCCGGCACCGGCTAAAACCGAAGGCATTCGCAAAGAGGTTTCGTCCACTCCTCCTAGAACCTTTGAAGATAAAAGCCCAGACCAATAAAATAGCGGCGGTTTGGTGCGTAGATTTTCCGGGCTGATTTGCGGGATCCAGAGGTTTCCTCCGCGCATCATATGGACAACGGGCACTCCCTCTCGTGCTTCTCGCTTGGAAAGATCGGAGTGGAAAATAGACCAGGAAAATAGAAACAATGCCAGAAGGGCAGGCCCCATCAAAAGATAGGGATTCAATCTTCCGTCATTCGGGTTACGCGAAAACATAGGTGTTGTGGGGCATTCGTTATTTGACTGCTGTCACGACCCTTTTGTGACAGCTAGGCTGTGAGGGGGAACGTCTTATGCGATGGCCTAGTTGTCTTCCAGCAGGCCTTTATTTTTCCAATAATCCCGCAACGAGGTCTCTGCATCAAGGCAGGTATCCAGATATGTATGATTTGACGGAATCATTGGCATGACATGCCCATGACATTGGTCATTATAAGGATACTTCACATCGAGAACATAAGGCCCTTTGTGTTTGAGCATCCGCTTCAGAGCGGGAACAACCTCTTTCGGGTCGGAAATACTTTCAGACTTGATTCCAAAAGCATGTGCCACTTCGGCAAAATTTGCATCACCAATGTAAGTGTGGCCACGAAGCGATTTGTAAAAACGGTCTTCCCATTGCGCCACCATTCCCAAGTGTGCGTTGTTGAGAATAATATTTTTAACGGGAATATTTTCTATCTTCAAGGTTTGTAGTTCCTGAATATTCATCAGAAAACTTCCATCCCCTTCAATATTGATGACCTGCCGATCAGGAAAAGCGACCTGAGCCCCCATGGCGGCGGGTAGCCCATACCCCATGGCACCCAGCCCGGAGGAACACAACCAGTTATTGGGTTGGTTGAAATCGAGAAACTGAGCCGCCCACATTTGGTGTTGGCCAACGCCAACTGAAAAGATGGCATCTTTAGCCGAAAGTTTATTGATATCACTGACTACAGATTGCGGAACGATTTCTCCCTTTTTCAGTTTGAATTCCAGGGGAAATTCTTTTTTCCAGCCTTGTACTTGTTTTACCCAAGGTTTGATGTCTTTGTTAGGTTCGACATAACCTTGCATAATTTTCAATGTTTGTTTGACATCGCCTTGAATGGGTACATCGACGACAATATTTTTATTGATTTCTGTGGGGTCGATATCCATATGGATGAATTGCGCATTTTTGCAGAATTCGGCCAGCTTACCGGTGACGCGATCATCAAAACGTACCCCCATGGCGATAACGAGATCGGCATGATTGATGGCGATATTGGCGTAAACGGCACCGTGCATTCCCAGCATGCGTAAAGAAAGCGGGTCATTGGAAGGAAAGATTCCCAAGCCCATTGCGGTGGTTGTGACAGGGATGCCGGTTTTTTTTACAAAAGCGCGTAGCTCTTCAGAAGCTCCACTGCTGACAATGCCGCCTCCGGCGTAAATGATAGGGCGTTTCGCCGTTTGAATGGCGTGTGCCGCTTTTTTACATTGCAAAATCGAAGGCTTCAAGTTGGGGCGATAGCTGGGACAATCAAATTTAACATTGAAATCAGCAATGCCTTCTTGCTGTTGAATATTTTTAGGGATGTCTATCAGAACTGGCCCCGGTCTGCCGCTTCGGGCAATATGAAAGGCCTCATTGATGATCTTGGGGATCTCTTCGACATTCTGGACCATATAGCTATGCTTGACCAGTGGGAAGGTGGCCCCCATGATATCTGTTTCCTGAAACGCGTCACTGCCTAATAAGGTGCTGGCAACTTGACCGGTGATGGCGACAAGAGGAATGGAGTCCATCTTGGCATCAATGATTCCGGTGATCAGATTGGTGGCGCCGGGGCCTGATGTGGCCATGCAAACGCCAACGTCTCCGGTAGAACGGGCATAACCGCCTGCGGCGAAGGAACCGCCTTGCTCGTGGCGAGGCAGAACCATGCGAATCTTTTTGCTCAAGGTCAACCCTTGGTGGATTTCCATAGAAGTTCCACCGGGGTAGCCAAATATAACTTTAACCCCCTCATTTTCCAAAGCCCTAACAATAACGTCTCGGCCTTTCATGGGTTTCCCCAGAGAACTTGGAGTTTTTTTAATAGAAATTAATTTTTTTGCGGTATTTTTTTTAGTAGCCATGATGCTAAAAAACATATCTGAAATGACCCTTGAAGTCAAATTCAATTGGACTTCAAGCTCTTTTTTGTCAGGGTTTTATGAGAGAAAGAGGGTGGTTTTCAGGAGGTCGAGGTGCCCAAGGCTTTGAGCAAGATTCCCTCACGCAGACTGTATTCGCTAACCAACAAAGGGTTGCATTGAAACGCGCGCATGGTTTCCAGCACGATTGCGGTTCCGGCTATGATCAAATCTTCCCGGCCCGGCTCCAGCGCCTTTAATTGCAGGCGTTGTTTGAGGCTTTTTCCCTTGAGGTCTTGTTCCAGCGTCTCGATGTCCTGTCTGGATAAGACTGCGGCATGGATTTTTTCAGGATCGTAAGGATAAATATTTTCTTTGATCGCCGCCAGCGTGGTGACAGTTCCTGCAGTTCCGATCAACACCTGCGGCTGAAATGCTGAAAGTTTTTGTTGGAGGGTGTGTATCTCTTGGTGCAAATATTGAGTCAGATTCTCATATTCAGCCGGGTCGACAGGATGCTGGTGAATAAATTTTTCTGTCAGCCGCACGACTCCCAAAGAGCTACTGCAAAAACTAACGATTTTTTTTCCTTCAGAAAGAATGAACTCGGTGCTTCCTCCCCCAATGTCGAAGGTGAGAATTTTCCGATTGGCATGCGGTATTTTCCAGAATACGCCTTCCAATGTCAGGCGTGCTTCCTCCTCCCAAGGGATGATTTCAATTTTGATGCCAGTTTTCTCCAGTGCAAGGCGAACAAATTCCTCGCCGTTGGAGGCCTCTCGCACAGCACTGGTGGCAACCGCAAATAGGGGGGGCTTGCCATGCTCCAGACAGTCCTGTTGAAATTGAGACAAGGCTGAGAAGGTATCAGCCATTCTCGGCTTCGTGAGTGCCCCGTGTGTGTCCATTCCTTCACCCAAACGGGTGATGACGCGTCTAGAAGTCAGGACCTGAAAGTTCTGGTTTTCGTCCACAGCAAGAATCAGGAGCCGAACGGTGTTCGAGCCAATGTCAATGGAAGCAATTTTTTTCATTTCTGCTTAAATCGGGAAGGCTTTTTCACTATCAATGGTCAGTAATAAATAAAAACCAAGAGCGGTGAAAAGCAGGTTGGGGCCCCATGCGGCCAGAATCGGGTCAAAGGTTCCTCCGCGACCTAAAGATATGCTGATGGCATAGAGAAATGAGAAGACAAAACCCATTGCCAAGTTGACCCCGACACAAAAGAGAATGCCACCATGCCGGCTGGACCTTAATGATAAGGGAATCGCCAGCAAAGCCAAAACAATGCTGATAAAAGGGTAAGACAAGTTGCGATGCAATTCGATCCATTTTTGCGAGGTGTCTTTACCTTCTCGTGCATGGACTTGAATGGTTGCATACATTTCTCGCAAGCTCATTTCTTCTGGTCGTTTCCTCACCTTGGCAAAATCTTTAGGCGCTTCAGAAACGGCAAACGAACGGCTCTCAAAATACTCGGTTGATAAGAGCCCGGCTTCATTGAATTGACGCACATAGCCATCAACAAAAAACCATTTATCTACCGACCAGATTGCTGTGCGAGCATCAATTCTCTTGCTGATTCCGATTTCGTCATCGGGGAATAAAATAATCACCCCATTCAAGGTGGATTTAACAGGGTCAAAAGAGTCAATGCTCCATATGGCTTGGTCTTTGGCCTTGAGCCAGAGGTTGTTTTTAGGAATGACACCATAGGTTGCTTTATTGCGGACCTTGTAAAAGAAAATATAATTCATTTTCTGATTGGTGATGGGGGCCACAAATTCACTGCTGGTTAAAACCAGCAAAGCGATCAGCGTCGAGGCTCCGATGATCGGAAAGGTGATGCCGGTGACGCTTATGCCGCAGGCTTTCATTGCTGTGAACTCATTGTTTCGAGCCAGTGAGGCCAGAGTGATGACGGTGGCCAGTAGCACTGCCTGCGGTGCCATATAACTGGCCACAAAAGGAATTTTATAAAGATAATACGATACGAGGTCGGTGAGAGGCGCATTTTTTGCCATGAATTCATCGACACGCTCAAAAAAATCTACGATCAAAAATATACCGACTAAACCGGACGCAGTGAGCAGGTAGATTTTAATGAACAGGAACAATACATATTTTTTGAGAATCATCATGAGGAAGGGCCCTCATTATGGCTTCCGATTTGAAGCTCAGGGATGGCCTGCCCTAAGGCTTGACTGAGTGGCTTGAGGTCAGGTCGTGCGTGCATCGTGTCGCGGATGTATTGCAAAGTGGGTTCAATGTATTGCAGGTAGCGGTCATTTTGATGATCCATATATTGAGAGGCGAAAGAACCGATGGCCTTGAGATTTCTCTGGATCGACATGCAATCAAAAATTTTCATAAAATGAGAGCGGGGCAGAGGTCGGCTTTCTTCCTGCTCGATACGCTGAAGATAATAATCCAGCAATTGATTTCGGGTTTCTTCGGGCAGAATAACATAGGAATCTTTCAATAGAGACACGAGGTCATATTGACGAGGCCCCATTCGGGCATCCTGAAAATCAATCAGCATCAGGTTGTCTTGCCGTACCATCAAATTTCTGGAATGAAAATCACGATGGACAAAAACTTTCTCTTCTTGCGCCAACGTTTCACACAGTTCAAGCAGAGCGCGTCGAATCTCTGACTCGGCATTGGCATCCAAGGGGCGGTTGAGCAAGCCCTTGATATAATGTTTGATCATGAAGTCCATTTCCCACATTAATTTTTCAACATCGAATTGTAGGGCATGGGCAGGGCAATGAGAGGTCATGCTCTGTGTGCCACGGGTTTGCATGGCGACAATGAGTTCTATGGCTTTTTGGTACCAGAGAATAAGATTGTCAGGAGAGTTTCGAGTGAGGTCCTCTAAATGTGTGTCGCCCCCATCTTCAAGAAAAAGTAGCCCGCGTCCGGCATCGTAATATAAAATTTGAGGAACTGGCATATCCAGTTGATGCAGGAATTTTTGCATACGGTTGAAGTCAGGCTCTTTTTCAGGTTCCGGTTCCTTCAACTGCATGATAATGATTGAGAGCTTTTCTGCGGGACGGCTTTGCAAATAATAATGGACGCGAAAATAGGTTCGGTCAGAGGCATCGCCTTTTAAAGGAAAAAACTCAAAGCCGGAGATCGGTTCCTTAATGAGAGGTTCGAGCCAGGTTTTTAAGTCATTGATATCAAACCGGCCCTGTGGAATATTGGGTTCTGTATTGAAATTGTCCATTTAAAAAAAACTATTTCCTTTGTCAAACATCTAATGTAGCATTCTTGATTTTAATAAACTCAAACGGAGATTTACGGATGCCGAAACCAAGTTATCATATTTTAGTGTGTACCAACAGTCGACCACCGGGGCATCCTCGCGGTTCTTGTGGCGAAAATGGTTCGAATACCATTTTTGAGAAGCTCTCAATGGGAATCGAGCAAAAAGGCTTGTTTGGAAAAGTCATGGTTGCAAACACGGGCTGTCTTGGCCCATGCGGAGTCGGCCCTGTAGTCGTTGTCTACCCTGATGGCGTTTGGTACCAAAAGGTCCAGCCGGAAGATGTCGATGAAATTCTCGATAAGCATATCACTCAAGGCCAAAAGGTAGATCGTCTGGAAGTTCCTGAGGAACTTTGGGGATAAGAATTCAATAGCATGCCGAAACCCTCTTTTCTTTCATCGGAAAAGAGGGTTTTTTTCTTTGCGATCTGAACTCACCAATGAGAGGTTTTATATGGGCTGTAAAAACTCCCTAGCTATCCTCATTTGAGTCTTCATTATATTTCTCATATTGTTTTTCGAAGAATTCATCATTCTCAACCAATGGGGCTTTATTTTCCCGTGCTATTTTTTCCAGTAGGCCCCAGAGTTCTTTTCTTCCGGTATGGTTTTTACTGGAATAGACGGTAAAACCAAGAGCATGGTCTCCCATAAATGCGGCTTTAATTTTTTTAACCTGCTTGGATCGTTCCGAGGCAGATAATTTGTCGGCCTTGGTGATCAGCAGAATATAGTTTCGGTCTAACTCTTCCATCCATTCCTTCAAAGCCAAATCCAAATCCGTCGGGTTGCGTCGAACATCGACAATGAAAATGATGGCAAGCAGAGGAACGCGGTGCATCAAATATTCCTCGATCATTGTTTTCCATTTTTTTTGCATGGCCGGGGTGACACGAGCGAATCCATAACCCGGCAGATCGGCAAACATCATGGCTTGATTGATCTTGAAGAAATTAATTTCTCGAGTTTTACCTGGGGTGGAGCTGATGCGCACAAGTTTCTTGCGAATGAGTAAAGATTTGATAAGGGAAGACTTGCCGACATTGGAGCGGCCGGCAAAGGCGAACTCAGGGAGTGGCTCTTTGGGGTATTGCTTGGCCGACACGGCTCCCGTTATGAACTCTGTTGATACAATTTTCATGATTTTATTTGAGGTAACTTGTTTTGATAAAGGTTTGAGAAAAAATAATATCGTCTTTTATAAAAAGCGCAGGAATTGTTGTCTGAATAAAATGAGTATAGCAAATAAATGCTATCTCTTATAACGCTTCACACTGGCATAATTCGCGGATGTATTGGACGAGGGAATTAATGGTGTCTTCGCTCAAAGTATGTTCCCACGCAGGCATGCAAGGGGCGCGGCCAACCGAAAGTCCACCAAACTTGATGGCTTCAAAAAGTTGTTCGTCAGTCCGGGTTTCCATGTATTCCGCTTTCGTATGATTGCGCGGTGGTACGGTGAGCAATTTAGCATTGATGCCGTCGCCCTTTCCTTTTGTTCCATGACATTGAGCGCAATACCATTGATATGTATTACGGGTGCTTTCTGTGACCTTGGCTAATGTCGGTACAGGTTTGGGTGGGCGCGAGGTTGTGACCTCTTGCTGTAGCGGTGGTTTCATCATCGGTGCGACTTGCTCGTCGGAGTTTTGCCCACACCCCACTAACCCGAAAAATAGAGTCAAGCTGATGAACAGATCGAGAAAATTATTATTATAAGGGATCTTTATTGAGCCCATTTTATCGGATGTTTTCATTTTTAAGGGTCATGAGAAACTGCGTGAGCTGGTCTCGGGTTAGGGCATCTAGCTTATATCGTGGCATGCGACTTTTAGATATGAACACCTCTGGTTTTTGCAACCAGTGGTTCACCCATTCAGCTTGCAGGCGGTTCCCCGAATTAACGAGAGAGGGGCCTGACACGCCGCCACGAACTTTTCCAGCAAGGTTTAGGCTTTGATGGCAGGAGATGCACCCGAATGTTCTTTCAAACTGATATTTGATTTTTGCGCGTTGTCCTTTAGACAAAGGCTCAGTGCCAACTGGCTCGAAATTTGATTCGACACTCTTCAAGTTCATCAGACTAGCGACCAATTTGCTTGTATCCTCCTCCGAAAAAGAAGGGTGTGGACTCATGTTGTCAGGAGTTCCCTGTAAAAAACTGGGGTCGGTGGTCAGCCCACCAGGTCGTATGACCGCTGGTTTTTTAAGAAACTGCTTCAGCCATTGTGGTTGAAATTTTTGGCCCGCATAATGCAAATCTGGCCCCGCAGGGTTTGTGTTTGTATCTTCAGCATTCAAGCGGTGGCAGGAGCCACAATGGTTATCTTCTAAAACCCCTGCTTGGGTTGGTGTGGGGGTGAAAAAGAAGATTCCACCTAGACATAAAAATATGAGGGCTTTTAGAGTCATGGCTCAATAGGGAGTGAAGGGCCAAAAGGGCGTTCATCGTTTTCATTTTTAAAAATATCATATAAAAACTCTATGGGGCTTTCCTGCTTTTCAAAATTATTTTGAGCCGCGTGACTTTTGACAGCCGGAGCGTCTGTTTCAACAAACTGGTTTTTTTCTGCATTATAATAAAGGTCGTTCTGCACCGGTGGCGGCCCCATGATATTTTCCTGCGCCCGATGCCGGGTATCATAAGGAAACTCCTGCCGAGACAGCAGTCGAGGAAAGCTCAACTCCCGCAGATTCAAGAAGCGGGTGGCTCGGTAACGGTCTGAGGTTCCTTGCAATGAGGCGATTTCTTCTGCATTGAGAAAACGTATTTCGTTGTCAGGGAAAGGCGTTTGCAGGGCTTTCCCGTTAGATGTTACGCCTTGCTTGAGTTGGAACTGGGGCAGAACTTGATTGTTGAGTTTCAATGCATCAAAAAAGGAAACTTCATTTTGAATGCTCATCCGGAGTGGGTCTCCCAACCCGGCGGATAATTCATTTTGATGGCAAGATTCACAGCTTCTGACGGTTTTACGAATCGTATGGGGCGAATAGGAGGTCCAGATGAGGCCCGCTTTCCCATCAAGAGTCAATGGTGGTTCAGCACGCCGGGTTGGGTTCCCCAGTGAGTTGGTTTGGTCGGTGATGAAATATTGATAACGCGGTTTCAGTAGGGAATATTTTCCACGACTATTTTTACCCATTATCAGGTCAGACCAGCCAGTCTCTGTAAATACAGACCACCAGAATTCAGACAACCGTTCCCCTTCGATGCCACGAGGTTTCGATTCGGCTGAAAGCCAGTTGATGGCCCCTGGAGAACTGATGTTGGGAGTCAAAAGTTGTTCTTGCAAGTCTGGGTCGCCACCCAGATTCCAGTTCTTCCATTTATCGGGAGCGAATGTTTTTTCACGAATGAGATGCATTCCCCATTCTCCCGCTGACCATCGGGCGTGACAGGTCGAGCACTCCATTTCCTCCATATGTTTAGGGATTTGATGCGCGATCGAAGGCTCAAGATCTTTCAAAAGGGGAATGGGGTGTTTCTTTCCTGATACTTTTGAATATAGAACCCATTGATCTTTATTCTTTTTGATATGCATCATGGGAGAGGAACTGGAATTTAGCAATACGGCATCCCCGGAGCGTATTTTTTTTGCCAGATTGGGGTTTAAATTGATTTTCTTGATCCGTTGTTTGGTTTTGGGGTCTGACGCAATCAAACGAAGTCCTTGCGGTTTTTTCGAGGCGGTTCCATGACAATCGACACAGCGAATCTGAACCGCTGAACGCAGGCCATCGGCTTCGACTTCGGGTTTCATTTCATCACCAATATGACAGTCGATGCAGTGCATGCCTTTTTCTCGGTGGATATCGGGCACGAGGAACTCATGCTCTTTACCGTATAAAACTGGCTTTTCATCGCTGATAGATTTAGGGCTGGTTCGAGGTCGATCTGGTTTGGCAAGCAGGCCTTCAAATTCTTCGCCGACTCCATTATTGTTGTGACAATGCTCACATTGGATACTGGGTATGGCGGTGGTGAATTTATGCAAGAGCGGGTAGCCTCGGCGATTGCTCATTGATTTGTTGGCATATTTCCGCGCGAAACGATTCTCTTTTTTATCGTTTTGTTGTAGTGCTTGAATGGCTCGGTCATGGGATAAAGAAATGCCGTCATTGGTATAAACCATATGGCAAGCCGAGCATCCGGTTGCTCGATAATCGCCAGCACGATGTGGGCTGGGGGCATCCAAATGGCATCTCAGACATTTAGTTTTTAAAAAACTATCGACGGCATGTCCGTCACCCGTTGGCGGGTAGGGCTGTTCTTGCTCCCCAGGGTAAATGGAATAGGGCATTTCATCCGCAGGTTGTGCGCCCCATGCATAACGAGTGATGTTAATCATACGTTTAGCTGTACCCATTACAGAGCGTCCGATTCTTTTTACATGATTGTCATGACATTTGCCGCAAAAGCGGGGCGCATTTTTTAACGAAGAGGGGTTTGCCACCAGCCCACGATGAGCTTGGGGAAGCGCGCGCGATCGACGGTTCCCGCCGTGACATCGAACGCAGGAAAACTTATGGTTGGAGCTGATTTCTTCAATGCCCTGATGGCAGGTGTAACAGCCACCCTTTTTTTCTAAATATTTAATTTTATTGAAAACCTTATCCATTGAAAACCCAGACTCCCGGTAAAACCGTTCGATGAATTTTTCTGAGTCGCCATAGTTCTGGAACTGAACTCCGTCGAGGGTGGTTCCTGGTTTTAAAACTTTTTTCGAGTCTTTCTGGAAACCTCGAACCCGGTAAAAAGGGTCTGCAAAATCAGAGGCATCGAAACCTTGTTTAGAAATAGATTCTGGAACCGACACCATGTTTTTGGATTGCCAAGTTGGGGCGGCATTATTTTCTACTTCCGACTCTAAAATATTTTCAGGTTCAACTTGTGAGTCGCTGTTGTTTTGTGTTGAAGGGCCAAAGCCTGAGGGCGTATTGGGCGATTCTTGCGAAATTTCTTTCGAGTTGTCTTGACCGAAAAAACGGTCACTGCTGAAACCTTGCCCTGAAGATAGGAAGGGAAAGGACCAAAAACTTCCTGCGAATACAAGCAGGGCTGAAATTTTAAAAAAACGCTTCATTCTTGCCTCAAACTCAATATTTTGTCGCGCAACTGCCGGTGGTCCAGAGTGCTTGCAAAACGATAACTTTTTTGAATATCCTGATAAATAGGGTCGTCGTAGCTATCATGACAGGGTATGCAGTTGCCCACTCTTAAAATTCGATTGATCTCTCGCTGATTAAATGTCCGGGCTTTTTGTTGATGTGATCCGGCAAGAGATTCCCCGCGCATGGATACTTTTGCTTGCGGGTCGAACCGTGAGGCCTTGTTCATTATATCTGAACGGTTCAAGGGTTCCAAAAAATCATTTTTTCCGGTCGGGTTGTTGCCTATTTTTAGGTCTCCATCGCCCAGCCCTAAAGCTTTTGTGGACAAATGGCAACTGGTGCAAGAGCGCGCTTGTTTTTGTATGGAGTGCGGGTTCAGCGCATAAGCCAGGTTAGAACCTGACGTGCCATGCGGGTTGGTAAACGCCCACTCTTCATAACGGCCTTCATTCTGGCGTTTCAGGACGGGAACCGGATTCCCTTTTTCATCCAAAATGGTCAAGCGTTTCTCTGGCTGGGACAACATGGGGGCTACCTTTCCGCGTGGTCCGATCATGAGTGATGGTTCACCGATGTCCAGAGTATGTGTTTCGAGAGCCGGAGACGTTTCTGGTGTAGGAGTGATATTTTGATGGCATCCTGGACAACGAACGACCCAGCGCGCATGACAAGCTGAGCATTCCAGCCGTGATTGATGCTGAGGAATTGAATGCGCTTTGAGCGAATCTTTAACGAGCGGAATGGGGAGGTTGGCTCCCGTTTGTTTACTAATGGTGACCATGCGTCCCTCCACAACCTTTACATTCGTCATCTTCCGGTTGCGTGCTGAAACCGCCATCCAATCATTAATTTTGTTGGCACCGCCTTGATAATGTTTGCTGACTCGAATTGCCGGGTCTTGCGGGTCAGAAATTTGCGCGATCAAAGGGTAAGACTGACTGTCTCCATGACAGGTCTGACAACGGATCTCTACTGCTTCATGTTGTTTGGAATAAAGATTCCCATCGCCCATGATATCTCTTTGCGTGTGACAATCGGTGCAGTCCATTCCCTTGGCAGTGTGCACATCTCTCATGACCTGCCCCTTACCAGCATATAAAGAGAATTTTTCTGGTTGTTGTGTTGGTGTTTCAACAGCGGTGGAGAGGTTTTCTTTATCTACCTCTGGCAATATGGGGTTGGCAACAGGGGGTTCGTCCTGAGGCATTTCAGGGCCAAAAACTGTGGCCAGATCAGGAGTCGAGGGCGTTTCGACTACTGCTTGCAGTTCTTCTTGAATATCTGGGCGAGGTGGCATGGCAGAGCCCAAGGCTTGCAAATCAAAACTGCGATGACATTGGATGCAGGTGGAGCGCGTAGGGATGGCGCGAATTTTATGAAACCGAGCGTGCCCCGACTCGGTGCGGGAAATAGTCGGGTCGTTGCCTTCGTAAAGCCCACTGGAGGAATACTCGAAATGACAGGCGGAGCATCCTTGTGAACGAGACTGATTTTTTGGCGGCGGTGAATCGAGGTGGCATTGTAGACATTGTTGTCGCAAAACCCGGTCAGCCGGGTGCTGAGAGACGGAGATCATCGTCTCTTGATTCAATATCGATGAAGGAATGCTTGTCGGAGAAAAGAAGGGCAGTCTTTCTATTTTATCTAAAGCACCGAGATGTTGAGGGACCGAGCCATCTTCATCAGAAATGCTGAGGGTTCCATAACGAGCTGTTTTTTGGCTTTGTCCGGCCCATTGATATCTCAACCCAGATATCACCCCTGCCATCGTATTCATCATTGATTTTTTTACCCGATCAATATGGTTGCGGTCTTCATCCGCATGACCGGCATGGCAATATAATTGTCCGCAAGATTGTTCGACCACGCTAAAGTTAGACGGGTTGCGTTTTCCAGTTCCGGCATTGGGGTCATAAATCAAAGTTGCGTGAGCCTGTTCCTTGTCCACCGCTTCAGGTTCTCCGCCATGACAGACGGCACAACCGAACTCAGGGGGGTGCGAAGGGCTGACGTTAGCGATGCCATCGTGACAGGTTATGCAACGTTCTACCGGACGATTTCGGTAATCAGACACTTTGACCCAAGGGTAGTCGGGCAATGTTGCAGTGACCTGTGTTTCTTTGATAATGGGTTCTTGCGTTGACTCTGCAGGGGAAGCCAGAGAAGAGAGTGGTTGAAATAAACGTTCCTGCCAGTAGGCCCAGTCTTTCTCTGCGGCGTTAACCGAGCAGACCCCGACCAAGGCAAGAAAAATAACGAGAAGTCCCTTATAAATTTTTAGCACGGTTTAAAGGGTCAAGGAGAGGTTTAAAATATCCATTATTAGGGCCAGAAAGATCAATCATAAACTAGAGTGACCCGTTCAAGAAAGTTTGAAAGTTCAGTCAGGTGGTTCAGAATCAGGTCAGAATCTTTTTGCTTAGCGGCTATTTCCAACGCTTTGCCAATTTTACTGATGAGCATAAAACCATAGCCACCTCCAGACCCCCTCATCGAGTGGCCCAGTACCCGAATTTTATTGAAATCAGATGCTTTGAGCGCTGTGCGAATGGCGATGATGTCTTTATTACGATTTTCCAGATATCCAGGAATCAGATCACGCAGGTCTGGGTCAATTTTTGCAATGAGTGGTTCTGCTGCTTTTTTCATGAATGGCTCCTGATACGACTAACCAGATATGTTAGAGGTGTGGAATCTTTATTTCAAGCTTATCTGGAAATTTATTTTCGGTTTTCAGGCCGAAATTAGGAGCGAATGCAAAAACAGACCTTGATGCATAGAAGCCATTCGCAAACGGCTTCTATGCATCAAGGTTGTTCCCAATTAGTAAATCGGGTTGTGAAAATAGTACAACGCATCGTCTTCAGGGTTGATGCTGTAATCGGGGAGGCTGGAGCAATGTTCGAGAGATATCTTCCACTTAGAATTCTCGAGAACAAAGGTATAACTACAAACACTATGTTGCCGTTCGTCGGTGTCGGTAGATTTAGAGGTGATGCTGGCAATTTCATCCACCAGTAAATAGCTCACCTCTTTGCCCATTTTACCGCTGAGAACCTGACGTTGAATCCGGCATTTCATATCCCTGAAGTCAGACATCATTTGTTGATAGTCTTTGACCCTGTTTTCCAGCGCCGCGCGTTTGTCATCCACCATGATTACCAGATCTTTGGTGTAAAACGGTGGCAGTTTTTCAGGTTGCGTGCAAGCCAAACCATCAATTTGTTTGAGTACGCTGGTGAGGCGATCTGTTTCACCCGCGAAAGCTTGACTGCTAAGTACTAAAGAAAGGGCTAAAATAAATCTCGCCACGAAGTTGAATTTTTGCATTTACAATCTCCAAGAAAAGAAATTTGAGGGCCATAAAAATATGGACCCGAAATTGTGAACGCGGCCTTTCAATAAAAGCTGCGTGAATTATAAAACTTCTCGAAAAACCTTCCCTACGGAAAGTTCTGTAAAATTATTTCCACTGTTTCACCATCCTGAGCCCAACCAAAGGTTCCGGTTCCGGCAAAGGTCGTGATGATTCCGCTCGTGTCCACTTTGCGAATTCGATTATTGCCCATATCAGAAATATAGAGATTGCCTTTTGAGTCGAAGGCGATGGCAGTCGGGCTTTTCAGCATGGCTTTAGTGGCCGGGCCACCGTCACCCATAAAACCTTGATAGCCAGTCCCCACTACGGTTTCAATATTGCCATCTTTGGTGACTTTTCTCACGATATGTGAGTTCATTCCGGCGATATAAAGCTCACCCGCCGGACTCACAGCTAAGTAATCGATGTTACGAACCCCTGCTTGCAATGCTGGGCCGCCATCTCCCGTGTTTGCGTGATTGCCATTTCCGGCTACAGTGCTGACAATGCCTTTAGTGTCTATTTTTCGTACCATGTTGTTTGCCGCATCTGCGATATAAAGATTGCCTTCTTTATCGGTAGTCATAAAACCAGGATCTCGAAACGCCGCTTCACTGGCTGGGCCACCATCGCCATAATAGGCCGACTCGCCAGTTCCCGCTATGGTAGAGATCTCACCCGAGGCTGAAAGCTTGCGGATTTGGTGGTTGAGCCGGTCGGAAATAAACATATCTCCCTTATGGTCAAACGCGATGTCTGAGAAGGTGGTGATGATTGCTAACTCTCCGGTTTGAACCTTGCCTTTGTATTTGCTTTTAGAAATTGAAGCGAGATAATCCTTAGAGACCGTTCCCAGAACTTTTCGCATGATGCCATTTTCATCAATTTTACGAATCACACTGGTGAAACCACTGGGGCTGACGATGAACATTTCTCCTTTGTTATTCAGCTTCAGAGAGGTCGCCCCATAAATGGATGCTTCTAATGCAGGGAGTCCATCGCCAATATTTCCGCGAATCCCGTTTCCAGCGATGGTTTGAATGATGCCATCCTTTGTGACCTGGCGAATGCGGTAATGTCCCTTATCAGAAATGAGCAAATTGTCGTCTTGATCGACAACGATGCCATGTGGAAAACTCAGTTTTGCACCTGCGGCAGGACCGCCATCGCCCGCAAATTTTTTCTCTCCATTTCCGGCAACGGTTTCAATGTTACCGCGTTGCAGGTTCACCCGGCGAATGCGGTAATGTGACCGATCGACAACCAGCAATTGCCCGTCATTATCCAGTGCGACCCCGAAAGGTAGATGCAAATTCGAATCGCGAGCAACTTCAGCTTCACCGTTATAGTCCTGATGTCCGGTGCCTACTATCGTGCGAATCATTCCCTGAGTATCGACAGAGCGAATACGATTGTTACTGCGGTCGGCGATATAAAGAATGCCGTTGTCATCGACCACTACGCCAGTGGGGCCGGCAATGCTAGCGCGATAAGCTGGGCCGTTATCGCCCATGAAGAAGAAACCGCCATCGCCAGCAACCGTGGTGATGATCCCCCGAGTGTCTACTTTGCGCACTCGGTTATTCCCACGGTCTGCGATATAGAGATTGCCTTTTTTATCCAGAGTGATTCCGAAAGGTTTAGACAGCCGAGCTTGCGTAGCCGGGCCGGAATCGCCTTTGAAACCATCGATGCCATTGCCAGCAACCGTGGTGATGATGCCTTTTTTAACCACTCGGATGCGGTCGTTGGAGCGATCCGAAATATAAACCTCGCCGTTACTTCCCGTTACAACTCCAGAAGGTCGACTGAGTTGCGCTTCGGACGCTTTGCCTCCATCGCCATTGAAACCGGCAACTCCGGTTCCTGCAAAAGTAGTGATGGTTCCGCGTCGGTCCACTTTTCGAATGCGGTGATTATTGCGGTCTGCGATGTAAAGATTGCCCTCTTTATCAAAAGCCAAGCCGGCGGGTAATTTTAGCTTAGCTTCGGTGGCCTTACCCCCATCGCCACTGAACCCGGATTCCCCTGTGCCTGCATAGCGAGTCATGTTCCCTTGGGTGTCTACACGACTGATAACATTGTTATCTCGCCGGGCAATAAAAATATTGCCTTTACTGTCTACCGCGATTCCATCGACCAGTGAAATTTCTATGTCAATGGCTTTTACAGACTTTGCTAAAGCAGGAAATGCTGAAAGTCCAATCCACAGAAAAATATTCAGCGTGACCCAAACCTTAAAACTGTTTTTGAGCATGTTAAAACCTCGTTGTGTGAGCGGAAAAACGCCAGGAAAACTTCCCACAGCTCATCTAATTAAATCAGGGAAAATGAAAATTAGAGAGCCTGGAGTCTTTACCCTTATGGTTTTAGGGAAAACCCAGTTAAATAGGATGGCCTTACCTCGAAAAATAAAATAACTTTGTACTTTGCGGGGAAAAGCCTTCATATTTTTATTATTAGGAGCCAATTATACGTTTCGGAAAATTGTTGTCAATTAATATCTCGTTGGGTTTGGTAGGGTAAAAATGGTATGATTTATTCATCATGAAAACCTTATTGATATTCCCGGCGCAGTGGTATCCCACGCAACCATATTTGAGCACACCCTATCTAACTGCCTACTTGCGGGCAAAAGGTTGGGAGGTGGATCAAAGGGATTTTAATATCGCCTCTTACGATCATTTCCTTTCTGCACCGCTCTTGAAAAATGCGGAAAAGCGGATGACCGAACGCCTCGAAGCCCTCAAAAACCAGAACTCGATGTCGATGAAAGATAAGTCGCATTTGGATGTATTGGCGATGGGGTTGAAGTTCTCAGGCCGCATCATCGAAGGGATCGAAGAGGCCAAGTCGGTGTTGCGAACACCAGAGCGTTTTTTCGACTTTGCCAGCTATCAGCAAGCCGATATGTTGATCAAGTCTGCCCTGAAACTGGTCTCCGATGCGCACGCCCCGGCTGTTCTCAGCTTGTCGACCTTCGAAAGCGGAACCCGTGCCGAAGAATCGACCCGTAAAGCTCATGCCTCGACACGAGATAACGAGACGAACCCTTTCATACATTTGTATGACAATCTATTGATTCCCAGCGAAAACTGGCAAGATTATGACGTGGTCGGCATTTCCATCATTGGCATTTCGCAAATCATTCCCGGCTTGACCCTGGCCCGAAAGCTCAAAGAAAAATTTCCGCATCTGCATATCACTCTGGGAGGCCCTATATTCAGTGTCAATTCCGGACAATTGATCGGGCATCCTGAATTTTTTGATGATTTCTGTCACAGCATAGTAACCTTTGAGGGCGAAGAACCTCTGCATCGGTTGCTCACCGCACTTAAGGCGGGGGATGCATTGTCCACCGTGCCCAACCTGATGCATCTGGAAGGGCGTGAAGTCGTACATAATAAGGAACGTGTTGAACTCAGGTTTGAAGAAATTCCCGGCCCGACCTTCGACGGTCTGCCGATGCACAACTATCTGTCGCCTTATCCGATCATCCCGGTATTGCAAAGTCGCGGATGTTATTGGGGCAAATGTACATTCTGTACCCATAGTTTTGTCTATGGGCATCGTTACGGCAAACAGAAAACACAAGGCATGGTCGATGAGTTGGAAGCCTTGATGAAAAAATACAATACCAAATACTTCACCTTTTCAGACGAAGC
>JABIYR010000175.1 GCA_018702695.1 Nitrospina sp.
AAGAACGAAGAGGAAAGAGCTCATTATGACTGGGTTTGTTATGTGGCGATGTTTATCTGTATTTTTGGTTTGATCCCACTTCCATTCGCAGGATATTGGTTGATGAAAGAAGTGTATGCATTCCGCCAGCAGATGGGTATCACTCTGATGGGTGGCATCATGGCTTGGTTGTTCATCATTCAGGCTGTAATGATCGGGCTTCTGTTCTTCGCGGCGAACTCCTATTTACATAATGGGATGGCCCGGGTTAAAGGCTCGCATCGATATATGAAGTATTGTAAGTATATGATCCTTCTGTTGATCTGCTGTTTCACAATGTGGATGACTCCGCATACGATTGTTATGACACCGGCTGAGCTGAAAGTAATGGGTGGCGCACAGCATCCCATTGTTGGTCACTTTGGTGTTATGTCAGCGAAGAACACAGCGGTTAACTTGATGATTACCACTACGATTCTTTGTTTCTTATTGTATCAAAAAGCGAACAAGAAGATTACGGTACCATGGGCAACCGTGGGTAACTGCTGGATCTCGGCTATTTTTGTCGGCGCCGCAGTTAATATCATCTTCTTGGGTGTTTATGGTTATTTCCTCCCTGCTAACGTGCGGGTTGGGCTTTCAGTGCCGCAGGTAACCACTACGCTGACTACTCTGTTTGCAGGGACAGCGATTAATATCTCCATGTTTAAAGATTCAGAGTCTTATGGTGATATTCAGTGGGGAACGCAATCCAAGGTTGGAACGTATGCAATTTTCCTCTTGGCTATTTCGTTTACCTGGTTGATGGGGCTCATGGGTTACATCCGTTCTGCCGTACGTTTGTTCTGGCATGTGACGGAGGTTGTTCGTGATAATTCTGTTGATGCTTATACGCTCACCATTGGTGAGGCGGGTAAGATGCTTTCCTTTAATACCTTGTTTGTTTGGACACAATTTGTGGTTGTGTTCTGGGTAGGTAGCTTGACAGGAAAGAAAGTAGCAGAAAAAGCTCCGGACGCAGTTCCGGTGCCAGCTCAACAACAGCAATAACTACTAACTGTTTGGCGGGGCTCCAGAAGACCGGGGCCCCACCCCAATTTAATCTGTAGGTATAGGAGAGAGGGGCAAAATGTTACCAGAGCAACATGATATTTTATTTACTTTTATCGCGATTGTATTTGCCGTTTTCGCGTTATTTGTATTCGGGAATGTGGTGCAGCATTGCCGAGAACGAGAAACTGCAAACGGCAAGATGTGGGGCACAGTATTTGGTGCCTTAGCAGTCTTATGTTTTTTTCTGACGAGTCATATGCTCGGCCTGATTCAGGCAGATCAGCTGGCATTTTTCTTCGGCACCTATGTTTGGGTGATAATCTCAGTGCTGCTGATTTGGGGCGTGTTCTATAAGAGTGAAGGAATTGGAGAACGATCTCCTCCAATCATTCGAGGGTTTTTCTTTTGGACTGCGGTTTCTCTATCGCTTGCGGGTTATACCAACTGGTTGCCGCAACAGCGTAGTGATCCGCCACCTAAAGCCGAAGCTATAGTCGGCGACTTGACCATGGAAGAGTTTTCTGAAATGGGACGCGTTATCATTTTCGGCGCAAAACAAGTAGCAGGTCAGAAGTCAATCGGTAAAGGTCAGTGTCCTCTGTGTCACACCTTTGACCCCGGTGACAATATCGGACGATGTCCGAATCTGTTTGGGGTTGAGAAGCGAAGTCATGACCGGGTTAAAGAAGACCGATATATGACAAGTCCGCTCGCATCAGGCGAAACAGAGCCTTCCACAGGAGTAGTGAAGGGTGTGCCTGGCGAATTAGATGAGGAATATCGTCGAGCAGGTGGCCCAGATGAGATGACGGGTGAAGATTATCTTCGCGAATCTTTAATGTGCCCAACTTGTTATGTTGTAACGGGTTACGGTAAAGATGGCGATACAAAAAGCCCGATGCCTGTTATCAATAAGCCACCTATCAGCTTGAGCCGTGTTGAAATCAACGCAGTTGTGGCTTATTTGCAGTCTAAAGATACACCGGGTGAGTTTGGCGCTGTGACAGTGCCTCTGCCTCAGGACGATGCTGGGAATACCGGTGGAGCACCTGTAGCGGAAGAAGAAGATGATAGCGAGCAACCTACATTTGTGACGGGCCAAGAAGATATTCAGGCCATGATCAATACATTAGGGTGTCCGCTTTGTCATACCATACCTGGTGTTGAGGGAGCGATGGGAGCCTTGGGGCCTGTTCTTCATGAGAAGACCAACGCACCAAATCGCATCAAAGATCCCAACTATAAGGGTAAAGCGACAAACACGAAAGAATATGTTCGGGAATCTATTTTGAACCCCAGTGCATACCTAGTGTTTAATGAAGAAGCGGGAGAAGCATTCCCGGATGGTTTAATGCCTACAACCTTTGGTCAGATGCTTTCAGTTGAAGCACTCGATAAGCTTGTAGACTTTATTAGTCAGACCGAAGCTCCGGCTGGCAGTTAATAGGAGACAGCAATGAACAAAGGATTAATCAGTTTTTTAGTTTTTGTTGTCGGCCTGGCGGTGTTTCACAATGCCATATTTCCAATTTTCACACCTTCGGAGCCAGGCTGGATATTAAATCGATACGTCTACTTCTTAGCATTCGTAGCCTATTTAATAATTACTAATTTGGTGCTGAGATTGAAGCCGCCGATAGCCATGATGGCGTTGTTTGTCTGGTGTCTGGGTTTCTATTTTTATGACCATATCCTGTCCCCGCATGTTCCTTGGACTCTGTTCATCACCTATATGATGATGTGGTCTATCGGTACCTTTCTGTATGTTAGTCAGGATGCGGATACTTTTAGAGAATTTAGACAGCCGATTGTTAAAACCATTGTCGGTGAGTACAAATTAGCTCGAATCATTGTTTTTACCGCACTGCCAATTTTGGTTGGCTTTGCAACCTATAACTCAATCTATCCTTCATTTCAGGAGCCAGTTGAGTTGAGGACGGTACATCCAGCGCCTCCTGCCACGACGAAAGTCCATGGCAAGACTTATCCGCTGGAGTCTACCAATAACCCATTCCGTATTGATGAACAGGATAACTATAAAGACAGTTTCCCTTTTCTTGATGCGGATAAGCATGAGTACATGAAGTATGTGACAGAAGGTGGCACCATTTTCTTTCAAAACTGCCATTATTGTCATGGTGACCAGTTGAATGGACTGGGCATGTTCTCCCATGTGTTCAATCCCACTCCGGCTAACTTCATCGATCCAGGTACGATCGCGATGTTGCAGGAAGCATTTCTTTTCTGGAGGGTATCAAAAGGTGGACCCGGTCTACCTAATGAATCAACCCCTTGGTCTTCTGCAATGCCTCCTTGGGAAGAACATTTGAAAACTGATGAGATTTGGAAGGTTATCCTGTTTGAATATTGGTATACAGGGTGGCATCCAAGAACTTTCGGTACTGAAGGTAGTGAAGGTGAATAATAACTAATATTTTCAGTTATAAAAACTTAAACATATGGGAATGACAATGAATAATAATATCAAACGCTTGATCCTTTCTTTTCTGGCTCTGGTTTTGATCTCTCTCCCGTCAATGGCTTTAGCCGAGATGCCGGAACCGATCAATAAAGACCTGTTGGAAAAGGGGAAAAAGGTCTATTTTAAGAGATGCGTCTGGTGTCATGGTGTTGAAGGAGGCGGCGATGGCCCCTCTGCAGACCGCCTTTTTACACGGCCTAGAAACTTCATTCAGGGTACTTTCAAAATCCGCGTTACGGATTCTGGCGAGCTCCCGATGGAAGCTGATCTGATTAAAACCGTTAAAAATGGTCTTCAAGGTTCGGCAATGCCAGCTTGGGGTGAGTTTTTGGCGGAAGATGAAATCGTAGCCGTTGTCAACTTTGTCAAAAGCCTCGTTCAAGACCGAGACTTTAGCGATGAAGATGAAGAAGTCTTTGTTCAAGATTTCGGTAGCAACCCTTGGGGAACCACCGGCCCTTACCATTTAGGTGTTCCGCAAGCGGACATCGATGCGGGTAAGGAAATTTTCATCAAGAACAAATGTTTTGAGTGTCATGGTGGCGAAGGTCGTGGAGATGGTAACCCGACCATGAAAGACGATTGGGGTTTCCCAATTGTTGCGGCCGACTGGCAACAATGTTGGAATTTTCGTGGGGCACGTCGAGACTATTACAACCCTTTCAATGTCGTGCGAACGATTACTACCGGGTTGAATGGCACTCCAATGCCTAACTTCAAAGACCAGATTACAGTTGAAGATCGCTGGAAAATTGCGGCATTCGTCAACTCACTCTGTCCTAGAAAAAATATTGATAAATTGACAGCCAAGCCGATTCCAGACTTTTTGATTCAGTCTGTTTATACGGAAGGCCCGGTATCACCGAAGATTGATGATCCGAGTTGGGAGTCTTCGGACACGGATGGCAAAATCGTCCCTGTCTCTGAGGAATTGGCTGAAAACCCAAAACGGCATTATATCGCCATGGCGGGTCAGATCACTCGTGGTAAAAGAAACTTTGATCCTAAAACTGACAATCTCTGGGTAACCTCTCGTTGGAGTGCTGAAGAGAATGCAGTTTATTATCTGGTTGAATATCACCAGCGGTTTATGTCAGAAGATCCAGAGTTCCCAGATGCAGTGGCTATACAATGGCCGGCTCAACTTCAAGAACTGTTTGGAGCAGAGAAACCTTATTTCATTATGGGTGACTCTAAAAAACCGGTTGATATCTGGAAAGCCAAGTTTATGGCTAAAGATTATAACCCAACCAACGCTCCAAAACCTGATGGTTATAAATTGGACGTTAGTGTAGAGGAAATAGTCGGCAGAGGCTATGATGCGCTGTCAGCTAAAGAATCTGAAGCTAAAGTTGAGGTTGTGGATTCTATCTATAAACAGGGTCGTGTTAAAGTTCTTTTCAAAAGAACACTGGCGACTGAAGGTGAGTTTGATGTTCAGATTCCAACTGAGCAGTTCGTACCGGTATCTTTCTTTCAATGGGCGGGTCGAGATAAAGAGTCTGATGAACATATGGCTATCTCTACTTGGTATTACACCATTTTGAAACCGGCATTACCAGCGTCTCTATACTATATGCCTCCTATTATCGCAGCTATATTTATCTGCTTTCAAGGGTGGTTGGTATGGATGACCAAACGTACGCGTAAATTGTTTGACGAAGGGAAATTTCAGAGAGACGAAGTTCCTAAATAGTCAACAATCGTAAGATAAAGGAAAGCCTGCCGAGAAATCGGCAGGCTTTTTTTATTGGACATTTAATTTAAATGGATACGGTAGGGATAGCTTTTAGTGTAAAAGCCAACCTCTAACAGAGCGCATAAAAAAACCGCCAATATTTATTGGCGGTTTTTTAATATTTAAATATATGTTTGAAACTTAACAGGTGCCCTAAATGAAGGTCCTAATTGAGCCGGATATAATTATAAGGGCTGACAGGTGTGTCAGATTGCCGCTGGGGATTCTTCTTCGGTAACTTGCTCCAAGTCCATATTTCCTTCGATCATTTCTCTTAAAGCCAGCTCAAAAAATGACTTGGGTGAGGTATATTCCTCTGGATCAACGTCAATGGTAGGTTTAGCTCCATTTTCTAATTGATGGATTCTTTGTGTAACAAGAATACATAATAGAAAACGACTTTTTACTACATCTTGTGCTTGTCGAACCAGTTCTAAAGTGTCTTGCATTTCTAACGCTATCATAGTCGTCCTATTTTAAAGTTTTCTTATTGTAGGTTGAATTTTATAAACTGTCAAACCCCATTACGATCAAATACTGTTATTTTCAGGATTATAAACCAATTAATAGTTTATTAAGGGTCTCAGCGACGTATTTGACTTGTTCACCATTAATTTCCCGGTGTAATACAGCCCGAAAAGTCTTGGGGCTGGTTTCCAGTATCTTGATAGATTTGGTTTCCAGTTGTTTGATTAACAATTCGCCGTCAATATTGGGGTGGGTGAGCTTAAAAAACAGGATATTGGTTTTGATTTGCTCGGTTTGGATTTCGATCCCTTTTATGCCTGCCAATAAATTTGCCAAAGTTTTTGCATTTTGATGATCGTCCTTGATTCGTTCTACAAGGTTATCCATAGCCACGATTCCTGCAGCGGCAAGATGGCCTGCTTGCCTCATTCCACCGCCTAACATTTTTCTATATTTTCTAGCACGTTGTATAAATTCCGCATTTCCACACACCAGTGAGCCCACTGGAGCGGAAAGCCCTTTAGACAAACAAAACATGATTGAGTCGGCTTGACGAGTTATTGAATCAACTTCAACATTTAAGGCTGTCGCGGCATTGAATATTCTTGCACCATCGAGGTGAACTTTAAGACCTCTTTCTATTGCCAGATTTCGTACGTTATCCATATAGTCCGGTGTGATGGGTGTACCTTGGCAAAAATTATGTGTGTTCTCAAGGCATATCAACCGGGTCGTGGGGTTGTGAATGTCTGGTTGACGAATGCTCTGCTCTAAGGTTTTCAGTTCTATTGTTCCCTCAGCAGTATTAGCAAGTATTCTAGGGAAGACTCCCCCGAGAGCGGAAATACCCCCCACTTCGTGTAGGAAAATATGACTTTTGTCACCCAGTAATATTTCATCACC
>JABIYR010000108.1 GCA_018702695.1 Nitrospina sp.
GTTTTTAAGGAGGTTTCGCCTTCTATTTTACTTTGCGAAAGGCCTTCATAAAAATCGATCATGGTTTTGGCTCGCGCCAGCGTTTCGCCTATTTTGGAGTAGGCAACTTTGCGGCCTCGGTGTTTGATAGAATACTCGGAGAAACGCACCCATTTTTCAACATCCGCTGGGGCGTTACCTAAGAATAGGAAATGTTTTCGAAACCCTTCTTTGCCTAGGCTTTCAAAACTTTTTACCGTCGATTGTCCCCAGCCGTCTAGACGAAATTCGTGGGCATTTATGCAAAGATGTTTGAGAGAAAACACCAGTCGATTGGTTTGGCTATCGAGTTGCATGCCATAATTAGAGTAAGGTTTGGCCTCGGCCACTTTTTCATAAGCGTGCCACGCGCCTCCACGTTTTTGCACAGCAATGCGTCTTCGGTCGAGAATCTCGGCCTGCTCCACACATTCGGCTTGTGTATTAACAGTGAGTTTGGCGGGGCTTTTCAGCTTAGCCAGTAAAACAGCGTCGGCGGCAACTTCCGGGCCCTTTTTCCCTACCGAAGCAAAAAAATCTTCTTTGCTTTTACTCACCATTTCTTTTCGCACCCAGGTATTCTCTTTGACCGGCATTTGGAAAGAAGACTTTTCAACCACATCTTCGCCATCGCCGCCGCCACATCCTGAGACCAGCAGACCCATCACCAACACGGAACAAAAACAAAGAGCTTTCACCTTATTCGCTTCCTTAAATTTTGGAGTTTATGAAAAAGAATCTTTTATTTATACACTAAATTTTTCCACCCTGCAGAAAATACCCCTGCTTTCTCAGACCCTGCCGCGAGCACCTATAATAGAGAGACTTTTGTACAAGCCTCCCATGTCGAGCGTCAAAAAACCTGTTCGATGACTGAAAACCTGACATTCCCAGACCACTCGCCAGTCGAGGCCCACCTCAGCATGGCCTCATAAAACATTTCATTTAAAGGTCTTATAGCAATTCTCTCAAATAAAACCGATCATTTTTTTGTCTGGCATCGAGATTGCAGAATATCTCAAGTGAAACCGAATTTTTGACGATAAGACCACTAAATATCAAAGGTTTAAAACTATGAATGCAAAAAAAATTATTTGTTTACTGACTCTCTCCTTTTTCATCACTGGCTGTGAAGTGAAAATGGCCCCTTCGCATTTTTGGGCCAAGCTATTCCGCACTCAAACAGACTCCAATTATTATAAGGGAAAGTCAGAGGACCTCATTAAAGCTTTGACCGAAAACGTGGCAGAATATGAAATCAACAAAGTCACGGTTATGGATCTGGTCGATGAAGAAAATCAGGCACCCATTTTGGGAGAATATTTCGCATCTCGAGTTGTGGAAGCGATCACCAAAAAATACTATTTTCAGGACAAGATTTTTCGAGTGGCGCAAAAAGGCGAAGTCAACGCCGTCATGGAACAATTAAACTTGCACCCCTCTTATTTGTATAACAAGGAAGAGATTCGACAAATGGGCAAGGCACTCAATTCGCAAGCCATCATTACGGGTCGCATCACCGACCTTGGCACCAATATAGATATCCATCTCACCTTAACGGATGTCATGAGTGGTGAAGTGATTGCCTCGGCCACGGAACATTTAACTCGGACTAAGTTTGCGGTGGAGATGCTTCGCCAGCACTAAAAGCCATGCAAGAAAAATTGAGCCACGAAAAAACGATCCACTACGAACGCTCTTTGTTCGGCCTACATTCGCTGGGAATTTTCATAGTTATTTCTATTTTCTCAGCCATACTAAAAGGGCTGATATCTTTGCTGGCTCTGTACCAGAGATGACCTTCATCGTTGCGCTTCACCTTGAATGGCCTGACGGTACCGCGACAAAGCCATCAACGGGAAGAAATGTTGATACATATGGTATTTGATAAAAAAGTGCACCGGAAAACCTGTGCCAGTGAACTCATCCTCCCACCAACTGCCTGAAAATTCTCCCGAATCATTTTGCGTTGCCATTAAATATTTTACCCCACGTAACACGGCGGGGTTTTTCGCTTCATCGGCTGCAATGAGGCCCATCAAAGCCCATGCAGTTTGTGAAGCTGTACTTTTGCCGCGACCACGCAAACTGGGTTCGGCATAACTTTGGCAGGTTTCACCCCAGCCCCCGTCTTCATTTTGATGATTTTCCAACCAACCTACTGCTTTACGGCTGAACGGTGCTTTCATGTCTTCGCCGATGGCACGCAAACCATTCAGAGCCAAAAATGTGCCATAAATATAGTTCACGCCCCAGCGACCAAACCAACATCCATCAATTTCTTGCCGATCTTTAACAAATTTAATCGCCCGCTGAACCTGAGGATGTTGTTGTTTGAAACCCCATTTCGAGAGCATCCAAAGAATACGACTGGTCACATCCACCGTCGGCGGGTCTAACAAGGCCTTATGATCAGCAAAAGGGACTTCATTGAGAACCTCCATATCATTATCGACGTCAAAAGCGCCCCACCCACCACTCTTGCTCTGCATGCTCAACAACCAATTCATCGCCCGATGACATTCGCTCAGTTTCCAGCGCGGGTCAGAGGTCTCCACCCGGTCCAAAAAGAGAAGAATCTCAGCCGTATCATCCGTATCCGGGTACAGCTCATTATAAAATTCAAACGCCCAGCCCCCCGGCTCAGCCCCCGGGTTCTTCACCTGCCAGTCTCCGCGCTTGACCACCTGTTTACTGATAATCCATTCAGCGGCTTTTACCAGAGCCGGGTGATCGGAAGGCATGCCCGAGTCCATCAAAGCGTTGCAAGCAATCGCTGAGTCCCACAAAGGTGAAACACAGGCCTGCATCCACAGCTTGCCGTCTTTTTCTAGCAGAAACCGATCTACCGCTTCCATACCTTTCACGCAAGCGGGGTGATCTTTCGGGTAACCTAAAAGGTGCAACGCTAACAGCGAGTTGAACATAGCGGGTTGAATGCCGCCGAAATCGCCCTCATACTCCTGGTGCTCTAAAGTCCACGCCTCCACCTTGGCAAGTGCTTTTTGACGCAAAGGTTTCCAGGAGAGCTTGCCGACAGCCTTAATAGCACGGTCGAGATATATGAAAGTATCCCTCCAACTGGTGAAGGGCAGACCATTGGGTTTGAAGTCCAGATCCTGATCTGCTTCCGTAAACAACTCCTGAACATCCCGCCCTTCCTGAAGTTGATGCACCGGCTCCAGAGAACGCACAACAGAAAGAGGAACCACTGTGCCCCGAGACCAACTTGAAATCTCATAGATATTGAAAAAGCATTTATCGGGAAACAAAATAATTTCTACTGGCACAGCCGGGCAATCGTCCCAAGAAACTTGACCAAACATCGCTAAGAACATTTTTGTAAAAACTCGAGTCTTTTTTATTCCTCCATTGGCTAAAATGGCTTGGCGCGCTCGCACCATTTCTTCCTGATCTGCGGGCAAACCAGCCATTTTAAGTGCCATATAAGCTTCAACCGTTGAGTTGATATCACATATTCCACCATGAAAAAGCGGCCAACTGCCATCTTCTCTTTGCAGGTCGAGCAAGTATTTTACGATCTGACCTTGTTTCACTTCATCCAGCCGGTCGGTAAAATGCATGAAAAAAATAAATTCAGCTGAAATGGTGACATTGGCCTCCAATTCATCGACCCAATAACCCGCCTCATCCTGACAGGAGAGCAAAAAGTCACGCGAACGCTCGATAGATCGGTCTAGTTTTTCGGTCGCAACCGCAGCGTCCGCCTGACCCGGCTCGTTTTCAGAACCCACACCTTGAGATTTGTCCATATTTTCCATATATTTAGCTCATCGATTGCATAGGATTTAAAACATTTAAACCTAGTTTATTTTCTTATAAAAATAAAGTAAAGAAACTTTCTACATTGCATGGTCTAATTAATCAAGATTAGATGTTGACAGAATGGAATATCTCTTTTAATATAACCGGTTTACAATACCAAAAATAAATTCTCACAGAAAACCGGAAAAAAATGAAAACCTTTTTTGCTAAACAGAGCGATGTTGTCAAGAAGTGGGTAGTGATTGATGCAACCGATGCACCCCTCGGGCGTGTGGCCAGCAAAGCCGCTTCCATCATTCGCGGAAAGACCAAACCCATTTATACCCCCCATGTCGATACTGGGGATAATGTTATTATCATCAACGCCGCAAAGGTTAAACTGACCGGTCAGAAATGGGATGACAAAATTTATTACCACCATACCGGTTGGCCCGGAGGAATCAAATCTGTCACCGCAAAGGAAGTTCTTGAAAAACGACCTTCTGACTTGCTGAAAAAGGCCATCTACGGGATGTTGCCTAAAAACAGATTGGGCAAAACCCTCAACAACAATTACAGGATTTACGATAACGACCAGCATCCACATACGGGCCAAAATCCAGAAGTGATTGCGCTCTAAATTTACGGTCGATAAACTTTTTCTAAAAAGCAGTCTCAGGAGCTAATACGATTATGGAAGGCACCATCGAAAAATTTTACGCAACAGGAAAACGCAAAGAGTCCATCGCCAAAGTGTGGGTTCAAAGGGGTGACGGCAAAATAGTGGTCAATAATAAATCCCTCAAAGAGTATTTCTGCCGGGAAAGTCTAGAGTGCATCATCAAGCACCCCTTGATCACCACCGACACTCTAAAAACCGTAGACATCCAAGCCACTGTTCAAGGTGGTGGCCTTTCGGGTCAATCGGGTGCGTTACGACTGGGAATTTCCCGCGCTCTCATTTTGACCGATGCAGATTTACGAGCTCCCCTTAAAAAAGCTGGATTCCTCACTCGGGACGCTAGAGTTGTCGAAAGAAAGAAATACGGACAACCCGGCGCGCGCAAAAAGTTCCAGTTCTCCAAGCGTTAATATTCAGAATATTTCTGAAGTCAATGGCGACAATTCGCAATGCGGGTTGTTCGCCAAAAAACTGAGTGACACCCATCCAATATGGTATGGTAACGCGTAGCCTGTCCCTCCCTGGGATCAAATATTTCTCAAACTATTAGGGGTCAAGAACCAACCCCCTATAATTTACGGCGCGTTTTACTATGTTTAAGATAGCTATTGCTGGAGCAAGCGGATACACAGGTCTGGAACTGATCCGCCTTCTGAACCAACACCCAAATACTGAACTGACCGTGTTGACCTCTGAAACTTTTCAGGGTCAAAACATTGCTGAGGTGTTTCCGTCTCTTAATGGAGTCGTTGACCTCAAGCTTCAGCCTCTGGACACCCGCATCGCTGACGATTGCGCCGTGCTGTTTCTGGCGTTACCTCATACTGCGGCCATGGACAAGCTTCCTATATTTTTACAATCCGAATGTAAAATCATCGACCTGAGTGCAGACTACCGCTTGCAAGACCCCGAGGCTTATCCCGAATGGTATGAGGTCACTCACACGCACCCCGAGCTTCTCAAGAAGGCGGTATACGGTCTTCCCGAGTTACACCGCAAATCCATTGAGACCTCTCAATTTGTCGCCAACCCGGGTTGTTACCCCACCAGTGTTATTCTGGCTTTGGCTCCGCTACTAAAAACCGGATGGGTGGACTTAGGCTCCATCATTTCTGATAGCAAATCGGGAGTATCTGGAGCCGGGCGCAAACCCTCTTTGGGCAGTCATTATTGCGAAGTCAACGAAGGCATCAGCCCATACGGCCTTGGCAAACACCGGCACACGCCAGAAATGGAGCAGGAGCTTTCTGCATTGGCCGGTGAATCGGTGCGTCTCACATTTTCTCCCCATTTAGTTCCCATGACCCGAGGGATGTTGAGCACGGTTTATATTAATTTAAAACAGTCCCTCAGCGATGACGAGTTGGTCAAACATTATCGTGAGTTTTATCAGGATGAAAGTTTTGTACGCGTGCTGAACCCCGGCAAGTTCGCCAGCAGTCAGCATGTGCTGTCTTCTAATTTTTGCGACATTGGCTTAAAGGTCGATGCACGCAATCAACGCTTGATCATCACCAGTGCGTTGGATAATTTAATCAAGGGTGCCTCGGGGCAGGCTATTCAGAATATGAATATCATGCTCGGTCTAGATGAAAAAACAGGCCTCATGGCCCCAGCAATATTTCCCTAATCATCATGAAATTTTCTAAAAATCGTAATCCAGCCGTACCGGGTTTTAAAGCCACAGGACTGAGTTGCGGCCTTAAAGCAAAAAATATAAAAGACTTGGCATTGATCGTCTCTGAGGTTCCGGCCACGGCGGCAGGGGTCTTCACTAAAAACCGCGTCGTATCTCCCGGTGTCACCTGGAGCCGGCGCGCCCTATCTAAATCGGGCCGTTGCCGTGCCATCGTGGTGAACAGCGGCAACGCCAACACCGTCGTGGGGGAAAAAGGCTTTGCAGACTGCGATGCCATCACCAAAAAGGTAGCTGAAGAGTTGTCCATCCCACAGGGCGAAGTACTGATCGCATCAACCGGGGTGATCGGCGTTCCTCTTCCTTCCCATAAGATTTTGCAAGCCGCCCCGCAACTAGTGCAAGAATTAGGGAAAAGCAAAAATAATTGGACCTCCGCTTCCGAAGCGATCATGACCACCGATTTGACATCCAAATCAGACAAAGTGAGTTATGAGTTCAAGGGAAAGCGCATCACCTTAGGAGGAATGAGCAAAGGGTCAGGAATGATTCACCCTAATATGGCGACCATGCTGGGCTTTGTCTGTACCGATGCGGTCATTGATACCAAAACGCTTAAAAAAGCTCTTACAGAAGCCACCGACCGTTCTTTCAATCGCATCACTGTGGATGGCGATAATAGCACCAACGATTGTGTCGTCGTTTTGGCTAATGGCAAAGCTAACAATGCTTCCATCAAAGCCGGGACACCGGGCTATCGCGAATTTTTAAAAGCCTTGACAACATTGTGTAAAAGTTTGGCCTGCAAAATCGTTCTGGATGGAGAAGGTGCCACCAAGTTTGTCACCGTCCGTGTGCAAGGTGGAAAAACCCGCAAACAAGCCTATCTCATCGCTAATTCCGTTGCCACCTCATCACTGGTTAAGACAGCATTATTTGGAGAAGACCCCAATTGGGGACGCATTTATTGTGCGGTGGGGAATGCCGGGGCCGCCTTCAACCCTGACAAGGTAGATATCTTATTAAATAAACACCTGCTCTTGAAAAATGGGGCGCCCACCAATATCCCCCCAAAAAACCTTGTCAAAGCCATGCAACAACATGAGATTCATATCAGCATTGACTTGAATTCTGGCAAAGAATGGGAAGAAGTTTTCACCTGCGACTTTTCTTATGATTACGTTAAAATTAATGCCGAATACACGACCTAGTCGCATAACTATTTTTCTGTCGCACTATTGTGGGCTAGATACCGATATCATTCTGTATTAAAATATTTATTCAATGTTTCAAAATCTAAAAATCGACTGGCAAATTTTTACCTCTGGTGCGATTCCAGTCGATAACCGATAAGGTTTATATAGTATGGCTTTGCTACCCATCAAGAACTGCCTGGACCCTGTTTTAAGAAAAATATGTCTGCCCATTGAGAATATTGATGGCGATTTGGTCACTCTGACTGAGAATATGGTAGAAACCACTCTCGCCGCACCGGGGGTGGGGCTTGCCGCAAACCAGATCGGTTTGCCGTGGCGTCTGTTTGTGGTCAATATAGGGGTAGAAACCGACAAAGACAATCTGGTAGCTGTGATTAACCCTGAAATCACCGCGATGGAAGGGAGCGAGCTGGGAGAAGAAGGTTGTCTGAGCATCCCCGATGTGGTGGCAGAAGTTACCCGGGCAACTCAAATTGAGATCAAGGGTTATGATTTAGATGGCAACGAAATTCGCTATGAAGCGCAAGGGTATTTAGCACGCGCCTTTCAGCATGAAATGGATCATTTGAATGGTGTACTATTCTGGGATAATTTGGGAAAAATGAAACGTGATATCCTGAAGCGTAAATTTAAAAAGAAAGTTAAAGAACAAGGTTCATGAACATTATATTTATGGGAACGCCCGAATTCGCGCTTCCCACCCTGAAAGCTCTGCACCAATCGTCACACACCGTCTTGTCAGTCATCACCCAGCCCGACAAACCCAAGGGACGAGGGCAAAAACTTCTTGTTTCTCCCATTAAACAGTTTGCGTTAGATTTCAATCTTCCGGTTCTACAACCCAAAACGGTTAATGACCCCGAGTTCATCCATACACTGAACCAAAACCAGCCTGATTTTATTATTGTGGTTGCCTTCGGGCAAATTTTGAGCGAAACCTTTCTTAAAATTCCCAAACAATTCTGCATCAACTTGCATTCTTCGCTTTTGCCGAAATACCGGGGAGCCGCACCCATTCATCGATCGATTTTAAACGGCGATACTCGAACCGGTGTCACCAGC
Source organism: Nitrospina sp. (assembly GCA_018702695.1). Lineage (GTDB taxonomy): Bacteria > Nitrospinota > Nitrospinia > Nitrospinales > VA-1 > LS-NOB. The sequence goes on from JABIYR010000108.1 coordinate 8,381, forward strand.
ATGATCATGGATAAAGGTATGGATACCGGCGATATTCTTCTCATGCAAGAAACACCGATCCATAAATCTGACAACGCACAAACACTCCATGATACGCTGTCAGAAATGGGAGGAAATTTGGTTTTGGAAACACTCGTGAGACTCGAAAAAAACACCTTACTGCCCACGCCGCAAAATAACAATCTTGCCACCTACGCGCCTAAATTAAAAAAGGAAGAAGGCTTGGTCAGGTGGGAGAAAAATGCAAACACTCTTTTTAATCAAGTTCGCGGTCTCACTCCATGGCCAGGAAGCTATACTTTATTAAATAAAAAACGCTTACGAATATTAAAAGCTCAAGTCACCGAGGGAACCCTTGATGACCAACCCGGACAGATTGCCCGTGTGACCGACATAGGCATCGAGGTGGGCACAGGGCAAGACCGGCTCGTTCTCACCGAACTTCAGCCGGAAGGGAAAAAAAGCATGTCTGCCAAAAGTTTTTTGGCGGGCCATAAAATTGAACGGGGAACCCTGTTTGACTCCAACCCAACATCCCATCAACTTTGAGGTAAGTATGCCAAGAACATTAGTCACAGGCGGTGCAGGTTTTTTGGGTTCGCACCTGTGTGAATATTTTCTCGATAAAGGTCATGAAGTCGTCTGCATGGACAACCTCATTACTGGCTCCAAAGATAATATTTCTGCCATAAAAAGTGATAAATTTCAATTTATCGAGCACAATGTTTCCGAATACATTGAACTAGAGGGTGAGTTGGATTATATCCTGCACTTTGCCTCCCCTGCTAGCCCCATTGATTATCTGGAGCTTCCCATTCAAACTCTTAAGGTTGGCGCATTGGGCACTCATAATGCTCTCGGTCTGGCGAAGGCGAAAAATGCCGTTCTCTTGCTTGCTTCCACCTCAGAAGTGTATGGAGACCCTCTGGTTCACCCGCAGCCAGAAGACTACTGGGGTAACGTGAACCCCATTGGTCCGCGCGGTGTTTATGATGAAGCCAAACGATTTGCTGAAGCCATTACCATGGCCTATCACCGAACACATGGAATCAATACCAAAATCATCCGCATTTTCAATACCTATGGGCCGCGCATGCGAGTCAATGACGGAAGAGCCATTCCCAATTTCTTAAAACAAGCTCTAACAGGAAAAGATATATCTGTCTACGGAGAGGGTTCTCAGACACGAAGTTTCTGTTATGTATCGGACCTTGTTGAAGGTATTTACCGGCTTTTGCTTTCTGATCAAAATTATCCCATCAATATTGGCAACCCCAGTGAAATGACGATTAAAGAAATGGCCGATAAAATTTTGCAAGCTACGAACAGCACGAGTAAAATCACCTACGTTCCTTTGCCAGAAGACGACCCTAAAGTCCGGCAACCGGACATCACCCGCGCGAAAAAACATTTAAACTGGGAACCTAAAGTTAAATTAGACGAAGGCTTGAAGTCGACGCTGAAATATTTTCAAAAACAACTAAAAACCTGAACCCCCGATAACCGTTATGGCAGGACAAGATTCATCTTCAATAAAAAATTGGCCTGAGGATGAACGTCCACGTGAAAGATTAATTAAATATGGTAGCAGTAGTCTGTCTGATGCGCACCTATTGGGAATTCTCATCGGGTCTGGTGATCGGCGGGCAAAAAAAAATGCCGTCGATTTAAGTCGGGACTTGCTCAACATGTTTGAGACTCTGGAAAATATCGATCAGGCAACGGTGACCGAAATGTGCCAAATAAAGGGCATTGGTGCCGCCAAGGCGGCGCAAATCAAAGCGGCACTGGAAGTGGGTAAACGCATGGCCGCCAAACCCATCAATATAAAGATAAAATTAAAATCCAGTCAGGCATTTGTCGATCAGTTTTCCCCCTTTTTAAAACACCTTAAAAAGGAAATTGTTAAAATAGTTCTACTGGATCCCAAACTACAATATATTAAAGACCTGACTGTTTCGGAAGGCAGTTTAAATGCTAGCATTGTGCACCCCAGAGAGGTCATGATTCCCGCTATTCGAGAATCTGCCGCGTCCTTTGCGTTGATCCACAATCATCCAAGCGGCGACCCAACTCCCAGCCAGCAAGATTTTGAGATCACACACCGGCTCCATAAAACTGGGAAGATTGTAGGGATTCATATGGTGGATCATATTATTATTGGAGGCAATGGTTTTTTTAGTTTTGCTGATGAGGGCTTGTTGTAGAATAGATCACGCATATCAACAATATATTTCAATCATAGGAAATCTATGCAACGCGTTAAAAATTTTCTTTACTCCAGTGCAGAATTGAAAAAAACTGTCGCCGATACGCTTTCGGGAGATATTCTTACAGTCGCAAACGACGTACAGTCCTGCCTGCAAAAAGGCGGCAAGCTGATATTAATGGGCAATGGTGGCAGTGCGGCCGACTCGCAACACATCGCCGCAGAGTTGATCGGTCGGTTTAAAAAGGAGCGTCGGGCCATGCCTGCAATCGCTCTCACGGTTGACACCTCTTCATTAACGGCGCTGGGTAACGACTATGGATTTGATACGATTTTCGAAAGGCAGATTGAAGCTTTGGCGCAAAAAAATGATGCCGTAATAGGAATCAGCACCAGCGGAAATTCGGAAAATGTCGTGCGAGCTTTAAAGAAAGCCAATGCCATCGGTGCGAAGACCATTGGACTGGTGGGTAACAATGGCGGTAAAATTAAGGAGGTTGCCGACTTATCCATCGTTGTTCCGTCGAATGATACGGCGAGAATTCAGGAAGTCCATATTACCATCGGGCATATCATTTGTGAACTCATTGAAGAAGACTTATAAATGAAAGAAAAGTTTAAAAAATATTTTAATAGCACCGAACGACCCAAGGTTTTGGTCATCGGCGATTTGATTCTGGATGAATACATCTGGGGCAGTGTGAATCGCATTTCTCCCGAAGCACCGGTCCCTATTTTGGAAACACGTTCTGAAAATCTGGCATTAGGAGGCGCCGCAAATGTCGCCAACAACCTTGTGGGCCTCGGTTGCGAAGTCCACCTTTGTGGTGCCATCGGGCAAGATGAAAAAGGCGATAAGCTTTTAAAGTCAATTCATGACCGATCGATTCAAACAGAAGGAATCTTTCGATTTGTTCACCGCCCCACAACTTCCAAAATACGTGTCGTTGCGCATAACCAGCAAATTTTAAGAATCGACAAAGAAGACAACCGCCCCATCACGGAAGAAACTGAAAAAAAATTAATTCAGTATATCAATCAGATCATTCCAAAAATGGATGGCGTGATCTGCTCTGATTACCAAAAAGGGGTTTTGACTGAAAAAGTCATCCGAGCCATTATGCACCGGGCTCAACAATCTCAAAAAACTGTCATCGTTGATCCTAAAAGCTCAGACTTTTCCCTCTATAAAGGGGCCAGTGTCATCACTCCCAATGAAAGAGAAGTCGCGCGTTCGGTTCCCATCAAAATCAAAGATACCGAAGATCTGGGCCGGGCCGCTGAGTACCTTTTAAATTTGACGCGGGCAGAAGCGATTCTCATCACTCGTGGAAAAGACGGAATGTCGTTGTACCAAAACAAAGAGAAACTCGTATCCATCCCCACCGTTGCAAAAGAAGTTTTTGATGTCACCGGAGCTGGAGATACCGTGATCAGCGTGTTCAGCATGGCCGTTTTTGTAGGGTTTAATTATGAAGAAGCCGCATGGCTCTCCAATATGGCCGCCAGTGTCGTGGTCGGGAAAATAGGCACTGCGGTGGTCACCCTCGACGAAATCAACGAGTTCCTGCATGAAGAGATGCTACGCACTGCCCACACAGTTCTTGAACTGGCAGAGTTGAAAATAATCGTCAGCTTGGCTAAGAGCACCGATAAAAAAGTCGTGTTCACGAATGGATGTTTTGATATCATCCATGCGGGACATATCGAGTTCCTACAAAAAGCCAAAGCCTTGGGAGATATTCTTGTAGTCGGGCTCAATACCGATCAATCGGTGAAACTGTTAAAAGGCGAAAATCGTCCCATAAAAAATGAAAAAGAACGCGCCAATATTCTTTCTGCTATCAAATATATCGACTACATCACTCTTTTTAGCGACACCACACCCGAAAAGCTCATTCAAGAAATCAGACCCGATATTTTGGTCAAAGGAAATGACTACAATATTGATGACGTAGTGGGGCGAGAAATCGTTGAAGGGTATGGAGCGAAGGTTGAACTGATCCCCATCGTAGAGGGTCTTTCTACAACCCAAACACTCGAAAACATCCTGGAAAAACACAAAACCCGTTAATCTTTATTTTTTGGGAACGAGTTTCTACTAAAAATGTTTATTGGGAGTGAGATAGTTTTTTACGTAGTCGGTGACCCCTGCTTCTAAGGACATGATCGTTTCGGTATAACCCGCAGAACGCATTTTATTCATTTCAGCACAAGTATGATATTGGTATTGGTCTCGGATGGACTCTGGCATTGCAATATATTCAATATCTATTTTTTTATTTGCGGCTCGAAAAACAGCCGTTGCCAGATCATTCCAGTTTCTCGCTACTCCTGACCCGACATTATAGATCCCCCCCACATTCTCATTTTGCAGAAAAAATAATGTCATCGCCACCGCATCCCGGACATAAATAAAATCTCGCTCTTGCCCACCATCGGAAAATCCCTCTTTATACGATTTAAAAAGTTTCAGGCGCCCCTCATCACGCACTTGCAAATAGCCTTTGCGCACCATACTTTGCATACCACCCTTATGGTATTCATTCGGGCCGAACACATTAAAATATTTCAGGCCCACCATATCCTTGAGCACGCCTTCCTGCTTGGCCCATAAATCAAACCATTGTTTGCTTGCGCCATATAGGTTGAGAGGTTTCAATATTTCCAGAAGCGATTCATCATCGCAATAACCGTTTTCGCCTGCCCCATAGGTTGCGGCACTCGATGCATAAATAAAACGAACCCCCTTCTTCAGGCAATATTTTGCCAGCGACCGAGTGTACTCAAAATTGTTTTCCCGCAGATACGCTTCATTCGTCTCTGTGGTTGAAGAACAAGCTCCCATATGAAGAATCGCTGTGCACGCAGGGAGCGTTGTCGCCACCAATTCTTTTAAAAAGGCATCCTTACCCATCAATCGAGAATAGGTGATCGCGTCTAGATTTTTTTGTTTTTCAGGGTGATCGACATCATCCACAATCCAGATATCATCAAAACCCTTGAGGTTGAGGCCATGTACCAAAGCACTTCCTATGAAACCTGCCGCTCCTGTAACAATAATCATTGTTTGCCTTCTCTCTCATCAAAGCGATAACTCAGAAATTTCTTAACACCTTATAACTCTTTATCCACTACCACGGTAAAGGAATCTTCAGATTGAATCAAGTGCGGCTTCCGGATGGGCTTGAATTAATTTTCGGGTTTTATTTTATTCCAATTCAGGTGGGGAAACAGAGGTGTCCAGGTTTTATTTTTATCTGTTTGCACTTGCGCCTTGAGTTGGGCCACACGGTTCGAGCCGGATGGATGGGTAGAAAAATAAGAAGTAAATTTCTGTTTTTCTTCTTCGACAATCTTTTTTCTGTCCGGCAATTCTTTTTGCAGAGATTGTTCTTCTGTGAGTTTTTCAAAAATTCGAATCATTCCACGCGGGTCTATATTTGCGGACAAAATCAAGTCCATGCCTTTTTGGTCGGCCTCCTCTTCCATTTCCCGACTCAAACCCAGCGTTTCCAGCTCACTTGCCAGTTGCACCACCCCTTCCATAACTGCATTGACATCTCCCAGGAAAAAAGCCGTCAGAAAACCTTTTGCTGTATGTCTAAGAATTCCTCGAGTGGAGTGCCGGAGCAAAATATGCTGGATCTCATGAGCCAGCACACCCGCCAACTCTTCGGGGGATTCCGCTTTTTTTAGCAAGCCTTCAAAGATCACGATGGCCCCACCTGGCAAAGCCAATGCATTGACTTGGTCAATCGGCAAAATATATACCTTCAAGTCATAAGGCTGGCTCCCCGGCACCGCTTTTTCCAAACGCTCAACCGTCTCTTGTAGAATGGCGATGACACCGGGGTCTGGCTCCTGATCTATCGGCAGTAGATCTAAAAGTGTCTGACCGACCGTCACCTCCCATTCCACAGGAATTTTTTCGACCATCCGATCGGCGACAAGTTCAGGAATCGTTTTTATCAACCCATAAGCAAAAAGAATCAGGACCAATATTAAGATACCATTGAGTTTCCAACTAAAGTCTAATCGCTTACCTTGTTTGGCAAAATTTTGTGGCGCTATATTTAAAACACTTGTGTAGAAATCGGAGTCTTCCACCACTAGGGTTTCTAGGCGTTCACCATATTCGTCTTTTACGAGGCGTTCTATATTGAAAGGAGTGTTCGCCGACCAGGATAGATCGGAGAAAGCCCAATGATCCCGATCTCCACCGGGTCGATTGAGAATTATTTCCTGCGGCGTGAGTTCAACATTAACAAAATGTTTTTGGGAATTTTTACCATCAAATAACGCACCTGCAAATTGCAGTTTCCGGCCAACCATACCCACCTCCTGCTCGGCAATAGGAAAAGGTTTTTCCCGTTTGTATCGGGAATGGCTAATGTTGAATTTTGAAAATATCTCTAAACGATTTCAAGGGGAACGTCTAAAACATCCAGAGCTTCTTCTCCAAACGCTCCACTGCTTTGCATTTCTTGGACAATCCGGTTTAATTCAATATTTCCTGCCAACGTCATATTTCGTGCAATAAATTTCTGATTACGAATCACCACCCAGGGGTAACCCAGCCCCAAAGTAAAAACGATAATTAGATAATTAACGACCTTTAACTTCATATAATCTCTTCCTGTGATGGGGAAATTAAATGTCGCCCCTCCCACATGCGTGTGGGACCATAAATACCGTTGCAGATCGGCAGTAAACCAGAACAAATAAAACCCCAGCGTAAGAGGAGTGAGAAGAATTGCAATAATATATTTTTTAAAAAATTCTTTTCCCTTTCCTGAAAATTGAAACCCTACATCTCCGAACCATGAGTTTTCGCGCCAGAATTTTTCACTTTTCATTTTAAAAAATGGCCAATATAAACCAAACGTCACCAGCGTAACAATCACTCCAATGAAATAGAGAACCAACGCATCCATTCCCTTGCCTCGGAACGAAAAACGTATATTGCGCCAAGCAGTTCGAGAAAGACGGTACTTCCAAGCTCTGACTAAAAGAATTGGAATGATCGCAACAACAATCAAAGAAACTAGGTTGGAGACTAACTCGCCTTCTGCAAACCCAACATTGAAATAAACGTATGCGTTGATCAGACCCAACAACATAAGAATCAATGCGAACCGGATCGCGCCGGATATCAACTCTTTACCCGTACCGTGATAGGAGAAACGATCTCCCGAAAATAATGTCTGTGACCAAAGGTATTTGCGCACATGGGTCTTAGCCCAAAACCGGTAAACACCTAGAGTGAACACCGTCTTAATGAGATTGGCTAAACAGAGGTTGAAAAACTTGCGGACTTCACCTAAAAACTCGAATCGATAATTGCCTTCATTGGGAGGGGCTACCACCGCTTCTTCAGTGGCCTTTATTTCGGACACGACATCAACGGAGGGTTCTCGAGTCGCTTCTACCGGCTGAATGTCCACCTCAAACCCTAAGCTCTGAAGAAAGGTCGATGCTAATTCAGCCTGGTGGTCAGAAATATTCTTTTCAAAACGCCAAGGTTGTCCCTGACTTAATTTATCGACAAGGGTCGCCGACTCTTCATTACCAAGCCAAAATACTTTAGCCAGCTTTGCAACGGCATCGGCTTTATTTGTTCCCGACCAAGCATGCAATGTGATCTGATAACTCATGCAAGACTCTCTCTGTCACTCATCCTATAGATCAGGATTCAATAAAAATCGTAGGCCGTTTTTTGTTCTGTCCAACCCAAAAATCCATCTTTCACAGGCTCACCGGTGAATTTATCCGACCCCTCTGCCCAGCTTTCCGGCTTATCCCAATTATCACCATAATGGTACAGATACATTTTATTACGAATCTCCTCAGGCAATGTCATCAACTCCTGATACGATGCATGCACCCCGCCATAAAATAACTGCGTGTCATGAAACATGACTTCTGCCAGCCTGCCAAACCGAATCGGATAATCCGCATCAAACATTGTATCGCCCGAAATCCAAGCACGGCGGTTGATGAACACGCCCGAACACCATTGTGATTCATCCACACTGACAGCGGTATCGGGGAAATGACGGGTTCGCATAATGATTATCTCAATCGGCCCATGTTTGTAAGCCCAGAATTTTCGCCCTTCGAGATCAATATTCTGTGGGCGAAGGATGTTAAAAAAATCTGTCAACTGTAAAGGCCGCCCCTGATTCGCTTCACAATATTCACAGCCCCCCGAAAGACTCTTAGTCCAGAGAATATCCTGATAGTCGCGTAAAATAATCATGTCGGGTTTCGAAACATTCGGCGTGTACCGGTTCATCAAAGCGACTTCCTCTAGCCCGCCAATATGGTCGGCATGACTATGAGTCGGGTGATAACAACGCACATCCAAAACACTCAAGCCCAAATCGTTGAGTGCCAAAGGCCCTTGCGTTCCACAATCTATCAAAACATGATGATTGCCCTGAATGACCAGTATATTAGATTGGCGCCTACGCTTGGCAAAGGCCGAACCCGTCCCAATAAATACAATTCTTAGCGACCCATCGGTTGTGAGGGGTAGAGTTTCGCCATTTCTGCAAATCTCTGTGACTTTATACATAAAACGTTCCCTTTCTTCTCCCCGTATTCATTGACCCCATTTCAGCAGGCAAAAGCATTGATTCAAAAGGTTGTAATAGCTCGTTCATCTTACTATGCAGAACCGTACCACACAAGCCTTACAACGTCCATAACCGTCTGTTTTTTCAATCAAAACTTCAATTTTTAGTGAATGGTTAGGCTCTATAAAATTTTCCCTACACTCTTTTTAGTGTCATTTGACTCTCAAAACAAAATACCTTCCTATAAAATTCAGCCTGATAAATTGATTTCTATTAGCCCCGTTTGGCCGGGTAACCCTTAATCACACTTTATTTCTCAATAAGTTGGGGAAAGTTAAAAAATTAAGTTATAATTTCTAGATCCTAGTTATACATATTGTCGAAATCTTCTTTACCCCTATATAAGAAATGAAATACTTGGTTGTTATCGTGGCGGGCCTGACAGACAGACCTTTCGCGGAAAAAGATAATAAAACGCCTTTGCAGTTGGCCGACACCCCCAATCTGGACGCGTTGACAAAAAATGCCACCTATGGCCCTGTGCAAACCATTCCCGACAATTTACAACCGGGAAATGAAATTTCCTGCATGGGGCTTATGGGTCTCGACCCCAACAAATATGCCAGCAGCCCGGCCTTGCTTTCTGCAGCAGGATTAGGCCTAACACCTGCGCCGGATGAGATCGCTCTTTGTTGTGACTTTATCACCCTGCAACCCACTCATGACGATATGGTCATGAAAGATTATACGGGCGGGCAACTTTCTCATGAAGATTCCAGCCTGCTTTTGCGTGCTTTACAAGAACAAGTGGTCGATACGCCTGTCACGTTTCACCATGGAGGCGGATATCATAACCTGATGTTCATGAAAACCGCACCCATTTCAGAACCCTTGTCTGCTCCGAACGAACTCATTGGTGAAGGAATCCGTCAATTTATGCCAGAGAGTGAAACGGCTCGTGAGTTGGTCTTCGTGATGAATCAGGCGCAAATTATTTTGCATAATCACCCCTACAACAAACAACATGTCGCCGAACAAAAAGACCCGGTGAATAGTATCTGGTTATGGGGCAACGGCAGTCTTGATGACCTGCCTTCCTTTCAATCACGTTATGATAAAACTGCATCGTTGATCACCGCCTCCTTGATGGCCAAAGGCATCGGCAAGTTGACCGGAATGGATGTCGTGAATGTGGAAGGGGCAACCGGGTTTTCTGACACCTCTTATTCGGCCAAAGTGTCTGCAACGCTCAAAGAGCTGGAAACCAAGGATGTTGTGTTCCTTCACATTTCAGCAGGCGAAGAAGTGTCGCTCAAAGGCAGTCTTGACGATAAAATCTTGATGATCGAAGACTTTGATGCCGAAGTCATCGGGCCACTGGCCCAAGCACTCGAAACAATAGATCATATAAAAATGATGGTGGTGGGCAACCATGTCAGCTCCGCTCATTTAATGAAATACGATCGGGCTCCGGTTCCCTATCTGGTTTACCCGGCATCTTCAAAAAATTCCAGCGTCTATGACGAGCAATTACTAGAAACAGGAAAGTCATTCTCGAACGCCCCCGAACTCTTGACAGCGTTTCTCACAGATCAGTTATGAGCAGACCTTTAATCGTACAAAAATATGGCGGCACCTCGGTGGGAACATTGGAGCGGATCGAAAATGTCGCCAACCGAATCGTCAAGGCCCGCAAAACCGATGTCGATATCGTTGTCGTGGTTTCTGCCATGGCGGGAGAAACTGATAAACTTCTGAAAATGGCTCGGAGCCTGTCGCCCAACCCAACTCGAAGAGAAATTGACCTGCTCTTATCATCGGGAGAACGCATCTCCGCCGCATTGCTGGCTTTGGCACTTCAGGCCCGAAACATCCCCGCCCTTTCGATGACGGGTAGACAGATCGGCCTACAAACTGACAACACTCATACCCGAGCGCGTATTCAAAACATCGATGCCAAACGAGCTCGCAAAATGTTGGATGAAAACCATGTGATCGTGGTCGCCGGTTTTCAGGGGATCAACCCAGAAGGCGATGTGACAACATTAGGAAGAGGTGGGTCAGACACTTCGGCCGTTGCTTTAGCAGTGGCACTGGGTGCCGAGCAATGCGAAATTTATACTGATGTCGATGGAGTTTACACCACCGACCCGAGAATTGTGCCACAAGCCAGAAGATTGGATGTGGTATCTTATGATGAGATGCTGGAAATGGCCAGTCTGGGAGCCAAAGTCCTGCAAATCCGTTGCGTTGAATTTGCTCATAAATACCAAATGCCCCTGATCGTTAAATCATCTTTTACCGAAGGGGATAAAGGAACTTTGATCTGCGAGGAGGATCCTAATATGGAACAACCGGTGGTTTCCGGAATCATGTGCGACAAAAACCAGGCCAAAATCACCTTGAAGGAAGTTCCCGATCAACCGGGTATCGCCGCCAATATATTTGAGGCATTGGCAACTGCATCCATCTCAGTGGATATGATCATTCAAAACACCAGTGAACAGGGACATACTGATCTTTCGTTCACCCTAGCTCGGGAAGAACTGGAAGAAGCCATGGTCATCATGAATAAAGTCGCCAAGAAAATTCATGCGGCTCAAGTCAGCTCCGATGCCAAAATTGCAAAAATTTCCATTGTCGGCGCCGGCATGCGAAGTCACTCGGGAGTGGCGGCGCAAATTTTTAAAACCTTGTCGGCAAATAATATTAATATTTTGATGATCAGCACCTCAGAGATCAAAGTGTCCTGCATCGTTGAGCAAAAACATTCGAAATTAGCCGTGACAACTTTGCACGAGGCATTTGAACTTTCAAAAAGTATTGTTAAAAAGAAGACCCCGACTAAAACCAAAAAAAAGTGAAAGCACTTTGAAATGAGTACCGTAAAAATTTACGACACCACACTTCGTGACGGCTCCCAAGCAGAAGGCATTTCCTTCACCGTAGAAGACAAAATCCGCATCGCTCATAAACTCGATGAATTAGGGGTGCATTATGTCGAGGGCGGTTGGCCGGGGTCGAACCCCAGAGACATCGATTTTTTTGAAAAAGCCCAGCGCGCCAGCTTCACCCAAACTCGGATCACTTCTTTTGGTAGCACCCGCTATCCCAATAAAAAAGTCGAGGAAGATACCGTTCTGCAAGCCCTGCTGAAAACAGAAACCCAGGTAACAACCCTGTTTGGGAAAACTTGGGATCTGCATGTCAGAGATGCTCTATCCACCAGTCTCGATGAAAATTTGCGCATGATCTTTGAGAGCATCGCCTACTTAAAGAAGTACCGTGAGGAAGTATTGTTTGATGCCGAGCATTTTTTTGATGGTTACAAAAATAATCCTGAATATGCCCTGAAAGCCGTTAAAGAAGCGGAGTCAGCGGGAGCCGACTGGATCGTTCTCTGCGATACCAATGGCGGAACGCTTCCCCACGAGGTGTCGCGCATCTTCAGCGAAGTTAAAAAATCTCTTTCCGTAAAAATGGGGATTCATGCCCACAACGATTCTGAAGTGGCGGTTGCCAATTCACTCAATGCCATTCAAAACGGGGCCGAGCAAGTACAAGGCACGATCAACGGCTATGGAGAGCGATGTGGCAATGCCAATTTAGTTTCCATCATTGCCAACCTCAAACTCAAAATGGGCATCGACTGCATCAGCGATGCGCGATTGAAAACCTTGAAAGAGGTTTCTGCATTTGTCGATGAGCTGGCAAACAAATCGCATTGGAACCAGCAACCCTTTGTTGGCAAAAGTGCCTTTGCTCATAAAGGCGGCGTACACGTTAATGCCGTACGTAAAAATGCATTGACCTATGAGCATATTCAACCCGAAAAAGTAGGCAACCACCAACGCATTCTCGTTTCAGATCTAGCTGGCAAAAGCAATGTCCTCCACAAAGCCAAAGAATTTGGATTGAATGTGGATGATAAAGATCCCAAAGTTCAGAATATTCTTTCCTCATTAAAAGAAGCCGAAAATCTAGGTTTTCAGTATGAAGGGGCCGAAGCATCCTTTGAATTGATGATGCGTGATGCACTCGGACAAAAAGAAATGTATTTTGAATTTATCGGCTTCCGGGTCATCGTTGAAAAACGCAAAGAAGATGAGGAGTCTATCTCAGAGGCTACCGTCAAGCTCCGCGTTAATGGCGTGCAAGAGGTTTCTGCCGCCGAAGGCACCGGGCCAGTTAACGCTCTCGATCGAGCGATCAAAAAAGCTTTGGTAAAATTTTACCCTGAACTGGCAGAAGTCAATCTCTACGATTATAAAGTACGCATTCTTGATGAAAAAAAAGGCACCCGCGCAAAAATACGTGTATTGGTGGAATCGGGCGACTGCCACTCCAAATGGGGCACCGTAGGTGTGTCGGAAAATATCATCGAAGCCAGCTGGCAAGCCTTAATCGACAGCATCGACTACAAGCTCAATCAGCGTAGCTAAATATAGAACACTTAAAATAAAGAAATCCACCGTAACTGTTTTAAAGTATTTCACCGCTTAGCCTAAATTAAATAACACCTAAGAGTGTTTTATATTTGGTTGTTTTTGCTACAAATAACATCCCCCACCTCCGAAAACCAACCCTACGAACAACAATAAAAATAACCAACAATACCTTACAAAATAACTAGTTATAAAAACACCTCTAATAAATTTGGGCCCACGACTGACCAACCTTTATAGATAAAAAACCCAGTCACACCAACACAGTCACAGCACAAACATATTGACATTACATGTAACTTAAAATACCCTTCCTAAGCATAATCCAATCAGAAAACTAATTATGACTAGAGGGCCTAGCTGGTTCCGTTGTTCAGGGGATTTCATACCCTGCAATTAAAACTACATCTAATTTCTACTAAACAGGCCTCTCCGTTTATCGATGCGAGAGCGGAGCGCAACTATCATTTGGGAGTACTTTTATGTTCACTTGGTTCAATCGAAAAAAATAGTCACTAAAATTCAGATCGGGTTTGTGGCCGTTGCCATCCTTATGGTCGGAATCGTTGCCACCACTATTTACCAAACGAAGACAGTAAAGTCTATTTCCGACAAAGTGGTCGACCTACGAGTACCCACAGCGCAATCCAGCCTGGAAATGTTAAACGGCATCAACCATTCTCTGGCGGCATTACGCGGTTGGATGA
>JABIYR010000111.1 GCA_018702695.1 Nitrospina sp.
AAAATCCTTAAAAAATAAACAGATAGAGGAAACCAGCCTGTTATCAGTTCCTTATAAAAATGGTAAAAAATCCATTCGTAATCAGTAGGTCGGCGGTTCAATTCCGCCCGCTGGCTCCAGTCGTCCCACGGACAGGGGAATCAGAAAACCACCCGCTTTGAAGTCATCCTGAGCTAGTAATATCTCACCTTTGCCTTCTTGCCCCGGAGGGGTAGACCCCTTTAGTGATGAACCGTCACACATTCCAGCGCGTATAAACAGCCACTAGCAACCATTAGGACATTTGTTTATGTTCTATGGGACTTCTCTTCCGCTTCCTTCGCTTTCGTTTTGCTTAATTTTTTTGCTTAGTTTTCGTTCTTCCTTTGACATCTCGCGTCTGCGCATCATCTGCTCTACCTCTTTCTGTCCTATAGACTTACCTTTGTCCTTATAGATCTCTTTGTAATCTGTTTGTTTTTTTGTCATTTTCGTCTTTTCTCTGTGTGTTTTTGTTTTGGCTTTCCTGGTGGTTGATTATCTTTTAAAGATTGTTTCGTATATTGTCTTGCTCATCAACAAAATCCCAACCCTATCTAAAACCGTTAACAAAACTACCTTCACGCCATATTTTATAGGATTTATTGGCTTTCTTCAATGGCTTCGCTTCTACCCCTGCCATGTTCTTTTCCAACACTTCAAAGTTGGGAATTAGAATCTTTAAAGCCACAAAGTTATACACAAATATATCCAATGCTTTGTTTCTTCGTTGACCCTTCTTTAAAACCCACTCTCTTCGTGCCACACCTTTATGAAATCTTGTCACACAATGTTCAGCCGTCAGCACCTTGAAATATTCTTCGTCGAAATGAAATTGAATATTTGAAGTTCGCGTCCTCTCACAGCAATTTAAGTCAACTGATAAAGTATTTATTAATCCCTTCAAAAAAACTTACTGATAACTAATAATTTGCCCGTTCCTATGATAAAACTATGATAGAAATTTCCCACCAAGGCAGATTTAGCGGAATTGATAGAATTTATGGCCTGCTAAAATTCCTTAAAAAGTAATCAGATAGAGGAAACCAACCTGTTATCAGTTCCTTATAAAATTGATAAAAACCCCTTTCCTAATCAATAGGTCGGCGGTGTTGCTCCCTGAGTGCAATTCTGCCCGCTGACTCCAGTCCGTCCCACGGACAGGGGGAATAAGAAAACCACCCGCTTTCAAGTCACGCTGAGCTAGTAATATCTCACCTTTGCCTTCTTGCCCCGGAGGGGTATGTCGAAGGGTCTCCATCCTTTCATTTCCCACGCAAAAAGTTTAAAATCCAACAACAGAACTCAGAGTTTGAGGTGTAGTCAAGAAAGGACTGGCCCTCTTTATTTTACAGCCTGCTACATACCTTTTAAGTGCCAGCGGTGCTTCTATAGCATTGCTTTGCATATGCCGAATTTCTAGAAAACAAAACACTTTAAAACTGCTCAAACTATGACCGCACATTACAAATCTAAGTTATTAGAGTTTTCTTATGCTCCACCGGACATTATTATTGGCTCTCTTAGCACTCGTCTCCTTCAAGAATTTATAGGGGATCAGCAGATGCAGTTGCGAGCTTGGCAGGAGCAGGTAGAAATATTACAAACTGTATGCCAGAAGATTATTCCGGGTGCTAATTTGGCGGGCGAATGGGGAATATTGTTTGAGTACCCATTACTTAGATTGCAGAGAAGGTTGGACATTGTCATCCTTGCTGGAGAGGTGGTTTGCGTTATAGAATTTAAAACTCGAGCACAGAATTATTCAGCGATTGATATTCAATAAGTAGAAAATTACGCTTTAGACCTAAGAGATTTTCATCAAGCTAGTCATTGCCTTTCAATTGTTCCTGTTTTATGTGCAACCCAAGCTCCAGCAGTGGAAGTTCAGTTGAATTTTGATGAGGGTGTTGCTTCAGTTCAAAAAACAAATGCTACCTCACTAGAAAGCGTTTTTACTCAGTTACTAAATTTTCAAATAAAAGGAAACTCTACTCAAATTAAATTGGAAGATTGGGACAACTCTCCTTATCATCCGGTCCCAACAATTATTGAGGCTGCTGAGCTTTTATACGCTGGGCATGATGTTCGTGAAATAGCCCACGCATCGGCGGACTCAGGAAATTTGGCTAAAACAACGGATCGAATTATTGAAATTATCCAGGACTCACAGCAAAACAATAAAAGATCAATTTGTTTTGTCACTGGGATTCCAGGGTCTGGTAAAACATTAATAGGCTTGAATGCAATCCATGACCCTCGTTTTCGAACAGAAGGGAGAAACTCAGGAGCATTTCTTTCAGGTAACACTCCATTAGTAAATGTTTTGAGGGAAGCTTTGGCGAGAGATGAAGCAAAAAGAAATGATGAACCTATCGGCCAAATCCGTCAAACTGTTAGAGCTGAGATTCAGCTTCTTATGAACTATCTTAAGGAATATATATCAGAGCATCCCAACCATCAACCACATGAGAATGTAATAGTTTTTGATGAGGCTCAGCGGGCTTGGGATGAAGATTATGGTAGAGAAAAGTTCGATCGAGAAGCTTCCGAACCAGAACTTTTTCTTGAGATTATGGGTCGTAAGGAATGGTCTGTGATAATTGCCCTAGTAGGTGAGGGGCAAGAAATTAACCGAGGGGAAAAGGGTTTATCGGAATGGGGGAAAGCACTTACTAAATTTGGAGAATCAAACCTAAATGAACCTTGGGAAATTTATGGTGCGCCGCAAATATTTTTTGAAGGTCAGGAAAATGTAGGGCAGACGCTTTTCTCGGATGACGTTAAATACAAAGGACGAATTGATAGAGATGTACGGCTTCACCTTTCTATTTCTATAAGGTCTTACAATTGTAAAGCAATAGTAAGTTGGGTAAATTCTGTAATAGATGGAAATGCCACTCAAGCTCTTCAAATGGTTAATACCGTTGAGAATTTTCCAATTTTTATTACTAGATCCTTGGAGAGAGCTCGTAAATGGTTAAGGCACAAAGAGCGTGGCAATCGTCGAGTCGGACTTGTGGCAAGCTCTGGAGCCCGCAGGCTAATTGCAGATGGGTTAGGAGTTTCGCTATCTGCCCAAGAGCTCAATGCCGTAAAGCATTGGTACCTCCAACCCAGTGGGGATATTCGTTCATCGTGCGCCCTGGAGATAACAGCGAACGAATATACATGTCAAGGCCTGGAACTTGACTATATCGGTATGTGCTGGGGAGGGGATATGCTGTGGGCGAAAGATGAAAATCATTGGAGGTTTAGGAAACTGACAGGGAATGCATGGAATAATGTTAATAATCTTGAGCTTCAAAACCATGTGAGAAATACTTATAGAGTACTTCTGACTCGGGCGCGACTGGGAATGATAATTTGGATTCCAGAGGGAAACGAAGAAGATCCTACTCGAAACCCGGAAGAACTGCACCAAACAGCAGAATTTTTAATAGATTCTGGCTTGGTTTTGATTTAAAGATTTGTATAAGAGATAGGAAAAAATATAAAAATAAAAGGGTCTAGAAGGGTCAAGTCATTTCTTGGCGGCATTAAAAAACTCACCAAAGGGAATCCATTAAAGCCCACGATCTAATTATCGGCCCAGCCTATATTCTCATGCAGGCCGATAACTCGTTTAAAAACGCAACACGATCCATTCATGAGCTAGACTTCACTTATTTTAGAATCGTTGGATGGGATTGGTAATACCCAACCTTGGATGATTCCTCCCGATACGCCATCGCATGGAAACTGACCTCTTTTTGGCTATCCGTCGATTTGTTTTTCTGGTATATAATTGCTTCATATACTTTATTTGAAAGTTATTCTTAAACACCGCTCTTATTAGGGACACTTATGGAAAAGATTAAAAAAACTTCTTTGGCCTTAGCCATGTTTTACTTATTTTCAATTCTGTATTTTGCAACTACAGTGCAAGCCCAGATTCAAGGGAAGACTCAAGACGCAAATAAAATTTGTCCGCAAATTGCAAAAGAACTGCAGATGCGCATAAAAGGCCTGAAGAAGGTTCATAAAGGTATGCATAACTCCATTTATTCTTCCCTGCCTTCAGATACCATTGATAGGTACAATCGTCACCTCAATATCCTCACAGGCAACCTCGACCGCGAGGTTACTCTTATGAAGGGGTTATTGGAGAAATTACAGCAACACGACCAAATATGTAA
>JABIYR010000106.1 GCA_018702695.1 Nitrospina sp.
CCGCGCCAAGGCAGAGGATGTCGCTAAAAATTATCCCGGCTGTTGGGTGATCGGAGCCGACACCCTTGTTGCACTACATCAGGAAATATTAGGCAAACCCGTCGATGTTGCGGATGCACATAAAATGCTCAGGCGATTGAGTGGAAAAGAACATCGCGTCATAACAGGGATTTGCGTAGTCGGCCCAGAGAAAACCCTCGACATCGCGGTGACTTCAAACGTCCACTTTAAATCTTTAAGTCAGGAAGAAATAGTCCGCTACGTTGAAACGGGTGAACCAATGGATAAAGCCGGTGCCTACGCGATTCAGGGTAAGGGTAATTTTATGGTGCGTGAATATTCTGGCTCCCATTCAAATATTGTGGGGCTTCCCATTGATGAGTTGAAAACACTTTTAAGTAAAACCGGCTTCCCCATTACAGACCCGACGAGCCACTCTTAGACGCGGACCCGTTCAAATCTAACGCCTCGAATCAATGCGAGAGGAAAAATCTTGACTTTTCAATGGGGTTGAGCATTTCAAACATCGTTATTTTTTAGAATTAGCTTGCAGATTAAAGCTCTTTGTAATTTAATTTATGTATAGACCTAATATATTAACGATTGGAAAAGATACATGTCTCAATCAAAAAACAATATGGAAATTCACGGTCAATGCAAGAAGTGTCAAGGACCGATTTTTCTGAATAGCACTATAGACTGGCATGGCAACACCGTTCTAAGTCTGAATTGCTGGAATGGCCATTACCAGTGGATTAATATTGAAAATATTGAAGCGTCCACAGACCTTTCCCCGGAAACAAAATTAGACCTTGTCACGCATATCGGTTTTTTCAACTTGTCATGATTTTCAGGCACCCTCGACCTCACCTCTTAATTTTAAGCCTCCTCTTTTATGCGGTAATTTGTTTTCAGTCTTCCGCTCAGGCTCAGTCGGAACCACCTCCGGGCATGCTTTATATTCCTCAGGGATATTTTCAAATGGGCACTTCGTCAGGAAAGGAAGATGAAAAACCCATGCATTTCATTTTCACATCCGCCTATTTCATCGACAAATATGAAGTGAGCAATAAAAATTATTCAGCCTTCATGCTGGCCACCGGACACCCCGCACCCAAGTTCTGGCAAGATGAGCGGTTCAACGAACCAGACCAACCCGTGGTCGGAGTGAGTTGGCACGATGCGATGGCCTACGCCAAATGGAAAGGACGAAGACTGCCCACCGAAGCAGAATGGGAAAAAGCCGCCAGAGGGAACGATGGCCGACTTTGGCCGTGGGGAAGAAAATTCGATAAAGGCTTCAACTTTTTTTTCGTCAATATTTTTGGTGATAACGACAATTACTCTTACACCGCGCCGGTGAATTATTACCACTCTGGCATCAGCCCTTTCGGGTTATACAACACCGCTGGCAATGTCTGGGAATGGTGTCAAGACTGGTACGATGAAAATTATTATAGCGTCAGCCCTGAAATCAACCCGGAAGGCCCGCAAGAGCCGCAACCCATGAAGGTCTTGCGTGGCGGGTCTTGGATCAACAGCGTTGAAGGAATAAAAGTCGTCAAACGCGCACGCAATTTCCCTCACATCAAAAACGATATTTACGGATTCCGCACCGCCCTGTCCTCCCCGTGAGCCAACCCTCTAACAAGCTCGCTATATTTTCCTGGTCGCTATACGATTTTGCCAACACCATTTTTTCCATGAACGTGATTTCCTTCTATTTTGCGTTGTGGGTGACGGTGGAGCATAAGGGGCAGGACATTTTATACAGCACCGCTTTATCACTCTCTATGTTAGCGGTGGCAGTGAGCGTTCCTATTTTTGGAACGATGTCTGATGCAAGCGGTAAACGCCGGGGACCTCTGATTACGCTCACTCTCCTCTGCGTTATCGCAACCGCATGGATCGGCACCACTGATCACCTTTGGATCGGGCTGGCTCTATTCATGCTGGCTAATTACGGTTATCAATCGGCGCTGGTTTTTTATAACGGCATGCTCCCCTCCATCTCAAAGGGAAGCCATGTTGGCCTGGTCTCCGGTTATGGTGTGTCCCTCGGCTATCTCGGCTCCATCGCCGGACTTTATATGGTCAAGTCTACTGTTGAGGAGGGCGGCCTTTCTGCCGCTTTTCTGCCAACAGCCGCCTTATTTCTTATTTTCGCTCTGCCCTGTTTTTTGTTTGTGAAAGACCCTGAGGTCAAACGCGCTTCCCCCATCCCGTTGAAAAAAGCCTTTGCCAACTTGCAAGAAACGTTTTTGCGAATCAAAAATTATAAATCGCTATTTAAATTCATCCTCATTCATTTTCTGGTTCTCGATGCGGTGAACACCATCATCGCTTTCATGGCGGTGTACGCCAATAAAGTCATTGGGTTCAACGAAAGCCAAACCACCCACTTTCTGATCTCTTCAACCATCGGCGCGATGCTGGGTTCTTTTATAATCGGAATTCTAGTTAAATATAAAGGAACGATCTGGTCTTATTGGCTGGTACTCTGGACTTGGGTCATTGCTCTTTCACTCGTTATCATTGCTCAGGGCGCAACGCTATTTTGGTTGGCTGGCCCTATAGCCGGGGTCGGGATGGGCGGTGTGTGGGTCGTGAGTCGAGCTTTGATCGTAGAGTTATCTCCGCCTGAAAGAGTGGGAGAATTTTTCGGATTTTATGGTTTCGCAGGCAAAGCGGCATCCATTATTGGCCCCATGCTTTGGGGAGGGATCGTTTGGGCCTTGAGCAACACCACCACGCTCAAATATCGAGTCGCCGTAGCAATGCTACTGAGCTTAGTGCTGGGAGCGGCCTACTTGTTTCGCAGCCTGAGTCGAGAAATTTCCACTGAACGTCAGCATAACAAATCGGTTGACATCAAGATGACGAATGATTAGTTTTAATGAAATCATACTAATGATTGCATAGCGGTTTTTGACTCTTTGGGCGGATCTAGCATATTCGCCTCAAGGCCAACGATCGATAGACCCTAATGATACAATTATTCGACCAATGCACCATATAGAAAGGGCATCATTTATGGCACGTTTCATCTCATTGAGTTATTGTTTGGCCCTGTTTGGGGTCGGGCTTTTTGTTTCTGCCCAGCCCGCTCAAGTCTGGGCTCATGGCGGACATAAACCCGAAGCATTACAAATCAAACTTCCTCAAGTCGTCGCGCAGGTTAACGGCGTGGACATCTCTTCCGCTACAATTTCGAGAGAACTTAAAAAAGCCGCCGGTCAGTATAAACGGCGCGGCATGCCCCTCAGCGTAGATCAGGAAAAAGCCGCCGCCAAAAAACTCATCGACGATGAAATCGGGCGCACTCTTTTGGTATTAAAAGCTAAAGCATCGGGGATTACTATTACCAAAGCCATGATGGAACAACGTCTTAAAGAAGTCCAAGCCCAATTTCGGTCCGAAGCCGTTTTTGCTCATAAACTCGCCGATCAAGGCATGAGTCTGGATCAGTACAAAACTGAACTGAACACCGACTTATATATGGACCGGATCATAAAAAAGGAAATTGAACCAAAAATTCAGGTCCCTGAAAGCGATAGCCGTGATTATTACGAAAAAAACAAAAGCAAATTTGCCAGTCAGGAAAAGATTCGCGCCAGCATTATCCTTTTGAAATTCAACCCTTCAAAGGGAAAGGCCGGAGAACAGGACGTACTCAAAAAATTTGAATCCATTCTCGATCAGGTTAAAAATGGGACGGATTTTGCCGCCGTGGCAAGAAAATATTCAGAAGACAGCTTAGCCACAAAGGGGGGGGATTTAGGATTTTTCACCCACAAACAAATGCTTCCGGCTTTCAGTGACCGAGCATTCAAAATGAAGGTGGGCGAAGTCAGTGATATCTTTCGGACCGGACATGGGTTTCATGTGCTGAAAGTCACCGATAAAAAACCCGCGCAAATCAGTCCATTTACAGCCGAAAAGGAAAAAATCGAAAACTTCCTCAAGCAGAAGCAGGTTTCACAGGCTACCCGCGATTACATCGAAGTCCTGAAAAAGCAGGCAACAATTAAAATCTATTTCTAAGTTGGTATCAGTTCATAGACCCTATTTAATTTGCGACTTATTAACGAGCCATTTGATCACTTGAGGATCTTAAGATGAAAAAGCTACTCACTCTCGGATACTATTTTTCGGTAGGACTTTTAATGGCAACACTTTTCTCTGGCTGTGCATCGGTCGTAACGTCTGCGGCACAGAAAGCTTGGGAAAACCGAAGTACCGAAGATCAAGTTACAGACTCAAAAATTCATACTGGGATACTGGACCGATTAAAAAACAAAGACAAAGGCCTACTTCTGGATGTAAATATTGATGTGTGGGAACAAAGGGTACTTCTAACAGGAACACTGGATGATGCGGGTGTGCGTTCGGAAGTAGAGGCTCTTGCCAAGCAGGACTCACGCATTAAAATTCTTCACAACCAAATTCAGGTTGTTACAAAATTAGAAAAAGAAGCGCGGCGCGAACAGAAAGAAAAAGGCGGGGATGAAAAAAGTGGCGCAGGTCAAGCGGTCAATGACTTTTGGATCGAGACAAAAATAAAAGCACAATTATTGACCGAGTCAAATGTAGGTTCCGTCAACTACTTCTACCGGTCTGTTTTGAATAAGGTCTATGTGATTGGCGAAGCCACGAGTAGCGTTGAAAAAACTCTGGTTCTTTCCATCATCCGTGACACTGAAGGTGTCAAATCAGTGCAGGAATACATTGCCATATCCGAAGGCTATTAATCTTAATACAACCTCTCCCGCTTCAGGGAGAGGAGCTTTAAGAAAAACGCTCTATTCACGAATGCTTTTACAAGAGATGAAAAAGGGTGGAGAGATGTCACACCCCTAAACCTAGTGACTTAGGTTATTTTTTCTTCGATTTTCCACCGTCAAGTTCGCTGATTTTGCGCTTTACGGTTTTTTGCTTGTCTTTGTCAAAATCGACCTTCAAATAAATAGTTTTGGAAAACACTTTGTCTACGGTGCCTTCTTTTTTCTTGCCAGCAAA
>JABIYR010000042.1 GCA_018702695.1 Nitrospina sp.
GTAAAATTCGGGCGTTATGTTCACGGCAAATTCCGATCATGGTTTCCAGATTTTTACGCATTTCATCGATAGAAAGCCCCCGCAACCCATCATTGGCCCCGAGTGCCAGAATCACGATTTCTGGCTCGTGTTTCATCAACCAGCGAATTCTGCGTACCCCGCCAGCTGTCGTGTCGCCACTCACTCCGGCGTTGACCACTTTATGTAGAAATCCGGCGGCCTTGATCTTCAACTGCAATTGCGACGGATAATTTTCTTCACTTTCGACACCAAAACCAGCTGTCAAACTGTCTCCCAATGCTAGAACCACAGATCGCTCCTTCGCGAATGCAAGTGTTGGGAGCCCCACCGCTAATAGACCCAGCACAAAAATTATCCGCAATGTTTGATTATAATTTAACAAAATCATACGCATCTTTTTATACTACAATATCTAAAACCTTAAAACCTATGGGTAAAGATCAGTGATTGAAATAACAGACTTGGTAAAAACTCTGCACGCAGGCGGACATGAAGTCGAAATTTTAAAATCTCTCAACCTCACCATTCCGAGCGGTCAATTTTTAGCCATCACCGGCCAGTCAGGAAGCGGCAAAACCACCCTGCTCAGTCTGATCGCCGGGCTAGACACCCCAACCCAAGGGCAAATTAGTATTGATGGTCAGAATATCACGAAACTTGATGAAGATGCACTCGCCCTCTTGCGCGGAAAAAGGTTTGGCTTCATCTTCCAGAACTTTCACCTTATCCCCACTTTAACGGCATTGGAAAATGTGGTGCTCTCAGCCGAGCTCAACCAAACCCTCGATGCGATGCAAAAAGCTAATGACCTGCTTGCAACGGTGGGTCTAGCTCACCGTTTGCATCATTACCCCGTGCAACTCTCTGGCGGGGAACAACAACGCCTGTCTTTGGCTCGGGCTTTTGTTAACGACCCCGACATCATTCTCGCTGACGAACCCACTGGCAATCTCGACTCGAAAAACAGCGACCGAATCATGGAGCTTTTGCTTGAGTTGCACCGGGTAAAACAAGCCACCATCATTCTGGTGACTCACGAACAACCTATCGCCGAACGCTCTGAACGCATTCTCACACTTGCCGATGGACAAATTTTGTCCGACAAAAAAACCTCATGAAAACCTCTCAATTGAACCTGCGACAACTTTTCACATTGGTTCTAGCTGAATCGCGAGGTGCAACTCGAAGGATGTTATTTTTCATTCTATGTATTGCCATCGGGGTGGGGGCTGTCATGACGGTGAAAAGCTTTTCTAATCTGGTCGGCAAATCGATTCAAGGTCAAGCAAAAGGGCTTCTATCTGCCGACCTTGCCATCAAAGGAAGCTGGGAACAGAACCCCCAAGACCTTGAATTTCTGAAAAAGAATTTACCCGTCGAGACCGAGTTCCTTTTTATCAAGGAACTGCATGGCATGGCGCAATTCAAAAATAAGAATGGCAATTCAAAAACATCCTCCCTGATCACGGAACTCAAAGCCGTTGCCTTGACCGGGCCACAATATCCTTTTTATGGCGAATTTCTCAGCCAACCCAATCAGCCTTTGAATGAATTGTTAGCGGGCGGCGGTGCAGTGGTCGAACCTACTT
Organism: Nitrospina sp.; assembly: GCA_018702695.1. Lineage (GTDB taxonomy): Bacteria > Nitrospinota > Nitrospinia > Nitrospinales > VA-1 > LS-NOB. The sequence goes on from JABIYR010000042.1 coordinate 1,611, forward strand.
TTTTGCTGAAGACGGGTCTTAAGCAGGGCGACCGGTTTTCTCTAGGAAAAACTAAAGTACGAATCAGCGCCGTGGTGCTCGCAGAACCCGATCGAATCTCTAAAGCATTCAGCATCGGTCCGCGTGTATTCATCTCTCGCGCTTCGTTAGATGAAAGCGGCCTGATTCAACCAGGCAGTCGGGTTAAGCACCGCACCCTCATTCGCCTGCCCGACCATTTCGATCTTGAAAAAGCCCGTGACCTTTTGCAACAGGGCTTGCAAGACACGTCAATTTCGATTCGTACCTACAAAGATCTGCAATCCTCTTTGTCTAAATCAATTGAGCGTATGGGCCAGTATTTGGGTGCGCTAGGGGTCATCGCTCTGCTCATGGGGGGAATCGGTGTTGCCATGATTGTCCGCACTTTCATGGCACAGAAACTGGATACATTGGCCACCCTTAATTGTTTGGGAGCATCCTCTAAAACTCTATTTAAAATATATCTCCTTCAGTCTATGTTGATGGGGCTGGCTGGAAGTCTGCTCGGTGTGGGTCTCGGGTTTTCGCTCACCTTCTTGCTCCCGGCTAAAATGGAGGGGCTGATCAACCTGCAACTAGAACCAGCCTTTTATTGGGTTTCGGCTTTGCAGTCGCTTCTGTTGGGTTGCCTGACCACCCTTTTATTTTGCCTTTGGCCTTTGATCCAAGCTGTGAAAACTCGTCCTCTGCGCCTGTTCCGCCGAGATTTCGAACTCGAAAAACAAGGCCAGCGCTGGCAACGCTGGGGGTCAGCTCTCACCCTTGGGTTGGGGTTGGCGGTCATGATTTGCTGGCAGGCAGAATCCATAAAACGCGGTTTGATTTTTCTTGTCGCACTGGCCATTTCAGCAGGTGTGTTTGCCCTGACATCGCAAATTCTTTTAAAATTATTGAAGCGACTTCCCCCTTCGCGTTCCATGGTCCGCCGTTATGGCATGTCCAATCTCATGCGTCCCAACAATCAGGCCACCGCCATCATCACCTGCCTGGGCATGGGCATCATGCTGATTCTCACTGTCCGTCTGGTACAAGTGGATATGCTGGCCATGCTGAACAAGAATACTGAAATCAGCCCCCCAAATTATTTTTTTATTGATATCCAACATGACCAAACCAAAAAATTCAGCGCCGTGCTCGACCAGATCGCCCCGGAAGCAGAGCGTAGCCTCACCCCATTAGTGCGCTCGCGTTTACACAGTGTCGACAATCAAACAATTGAAGATTGGGTCTATAAAGACAAAGCCCGTGAAGAATGGTTTATAAAACGCGAGTTTGTTTTGACTTATATTTCCGGGCCACCGCCTAAAGATAATGAGGTCATTGAAGGCGAATGGTGGGATGCGGCGCGAGCCAAAAATGCGGAAGTCTCGCTGGAAGAAGACGCGGCAAAAAGGTTGCACGCAAAAATCGGTTCAAAACTCACTATCGATATTCAAGGCATCCCCGTTTCTGCTACGGTGACCAGCATCCGCAAAGTGAACTGGCGCAACATGCGCACCAATTTCTATATGATTTATTCGCCTGGAGCACTGGAAGATGCACCGCTGACCTATGTCGCCACCGTCAATGTCCCCAAACAAAAAGAATTGCAATTGCAACACGCTCTGATTGAAGCATTGCCGAATATCACCGCTTTAAGCACTCGCGATATCATTGAAACGGTTGAATCCACCGTCGACAAGCTCACCCTGCTTGTTGATTTCATGTCGGGGTTTGCTATCGCGGCGGGGCTGTTTATTCTCGCAGGGTCTATTGCTTCCACCAAATTCAGACGCTTGCGTGAATCGGCTATACTTAAAATCTTGGGCGCACAACGCAAAGTTGTGGCTTCTATTCTGGGCATCGAATATGCCATTTTAGGGGTCATTGCGGCCTTAGTCGGGGTGGGGCTGGCGCAAGGTCTTTCCTGGTCAGTTATGCACTATATGATAAAATCTGATTGGCATGTACAACCGGCTTCTGTAGTTTGGGCATTTTTCTTTGCTGTGGCGATCACAGTCGCTACCGGAATTTTAAGCAGTCTCGATGTCATTCGTAACAAACCTTTAAAAACATTGCGTGAAAGCGATAATTAATCGCGATGCAATCATGACAAAGGAGGAACACGGTGAATATTAAAACGGTCTTCATGGTTCTTACCTTTCTGCTTTATGCACATTCTTCTTGGGCCGAAAGAGAACCCTATGAAGCGCCTGCTTGGGTCGCCCCACCCCCGCCAACCTCACGCGTTCACCTCATTGACAATGCAGACGGAACTTTGACTGAAACCAAGACCCAACTGATGTGGACACAACAAGATAGTTATTCCGAGCTGGGGAAATGCCTGAACTGGTATCAGGCTCAATCCTATGTCAAAAATCTTAAGACCGGAGGTTATACCGATTGGAGGTTACCGAAGGTGGTGGAGTATGGAATGATTTATGACGACACCAAAGAGAATATCCTAGCGTGGGATCATGACCCCGACCAGCCTTTGGGCTTGTCAAAACAATTCGCCGATGGAGCGGCATATTGGTATTGGTCCGCAGAATTCGATGACAATGATCTGGCAGATTGTTGCGCTCGTGTTGCTTATTTTGTTACCGGTCGAGCTTTCTGGCGTAATCTTTCTAACTGCACCCATGGCGGGGTTCGAGCCGTGAGAGATTTAAAGCCACGGCCCTAATTAAAAGCTTCAGCCATTGCTAATCGAGTTCTGCCTCGTGCTGAGAGTGAACCATCTTAATCGCTTTAATATGAGCATAAACCAACTGGCCCGGTTTGAGGTCTAAGTTAGACAGAGATTTTCGGGTGATCGTTGCTAAAAGAGTATGTCCGGCATCGAGTTCAATATCGACCGAATAACCTTTTGGGTCAAGGGTGCCTATCTTTTTGACTTTCGCCTGCAAAATATTTAACACACTGGTCGCCCCAGCCGGGGGAGCCGTTGATAGGCTCACGTCTTTTGAGTGAATATGAACCCTCAGCTCTTTTCCCACGGTAATATTCTGTTGCGGAACATTCAAGGTCTGGCCCATGAAATCCAGTTGCGTGAGGCCGAACTCTGCATCGTGTGCCACCACCGAAGTCTCAAGAACCGCTCCCAGTTGATCGGGCCCCATCACCTCCTTCAAGCGGACATCTGAGAACACCTTTCCCACGGGCCCTGAGTTGACGAGTCTCCCGGCTTTCAAAATCACCATGGTGTCGACAAGTTGGAGAACTTCATTCATCGAATGGGTGACATAAATTATGGGTGTCTTGAACTCATCTTCGATTCTTTTGATGAATGGAATGATCTCAGCTTTGCGTTGCATATCCAACGAGGCTAATGGTTCGTCCATGAGCAACAGTTTTGGGCTAGTGAGTAAGGCTCGCCCAATTGCCACCCGTTGTCGCTCACCTCCCGACAATTTATCAGGATAGCGTTGCAATAAGGCTTCCAGCCCCAACACTTGCGCCACTTCATCGAGGTGAAGATTGCGCTCGACCGTTCGGTGATAACCGTATAATAAATTTTCTTGAATGCTTAGATGCGGAAATAGGCGGGACTCTTGAAACACCAGCCCCACTTTTCTTTGATGAATCGGGATGAATATTTCTTCATCCTGCCAAATCTGGTCGGCCCATTTCAGGTACCCTGATGTCGCTCTTTCCAGGCCTGCGAGACAACGCAAAAAGGTAGTTTTTCCAGAGCCAGAGGGGCCAAACACAACTGTTACCCCCTTGCCGGGCAAACTCAATTCGACATCCAGATTAAACCCCGGGTAATCCATATTCAGTTTTACGTCAATGGAGTGAGTCATGTCACCTGCACTGGCAAACGGCGGTTGACAGAATAAACCAGCACCAGAACCACAAAAGAAAACACCAGCAACCCGGCAGAAAGGATATGTGCCTGAGCATATTCTAGAACTTCAACGCGGTCATAAATTTCTATGGAAATGACTTTTGTCTTGCCGGGAATATTACCGCCCACCATCAACACCACCCCGAATTCTCCCAGAGTGTGAGCAAAACCTAAGACAATCGCGGTTAAATAACCTCTTCGCGCCAAGGGGAGGATGACTGAAAAGAATGCGTCCAAGCGCGTTGCCCCCAACGATTGCGCGGTTTCCAAAGGAATTTTCCCTATCGACTCGAAAGCACCATGGAGCGGTTGCACCACAAACGGCAAGGAATATAGGATGGAGGCTATGACCAGCCCGGTAAATGAAAAAGTGAGAGAAGAACCTGTTAAAGCTTGAACAGGACCACCTATCCACCCATGTGGCCCCAGGACAATTAATAAATAAAAACCTAATACAGTAGGAGGCAGAACTAAAGGCAAGGCCACCAATGCTTCCACCACTACCCGCGAACGAGACTGGGTATGTGCCAGCCACCATGCCACCGGAGTAGCCAGCACCAATAGAATCCCCACCGTCACCGTCGCTAATTGCAATGAGATCCAAATAGGTTGTAGATCTATGATGGGTATATTCATGGTTTCTTTATATCTCTATAGCCGTATTGTTTCATTATATTTTTGGCGCTTGGGCTCTTTAAATATTCCATAAATTGTTGCGCCGCCAAATTGCCTCGGCCTGGTTTCAGCAAGATGGCTTGTTGAGTGACCGGGTCATGCATATGGATCGGAATATCCCAATGACTTCCTTTTAGTTTGAAATTTGGATCTTCTAATTGTGATTTCGCGATCAACCCCATCTGGGCATTTCCGGTTGCGACAAACTGTAACGTCTGAGCGATATTTTCGCCTCGAACCAAGGCTGGCTTGAGCTTCTGCCAAACCCCCAGTTGCATCAAAGTTTCCTGTGCCGCTTTTCCATAAGGCGCAGTTTTAGGGTTGGCAATTGCTAACCTTCCTTTATTCATTTGAGCCAAAGACTCCGCCCCTTGCACCGCTTCTGAATCGAGACTCCATAAAACCAATGCTCCCACGGCATAGGTGAACCGGGTTCCCATCACTCCAATACCATCTTGCTCAAGCAGGGCTGGCCGCTTTGCATCCGCCGCTAATAAAATATCAAAAGGTGCTCCATGTCGCGCCTGTGCATAGAGCTTTCCGGTCGATGCCGAGATCACGATCAACGCGTTCCCAGTATCTTGTTTGTATTGTTGCGCAATCTTCTTGAGTGGGTTCAAAAAATTAGACGCGACCGCAACATGGACTTCCTCCGCCTCTACCATCACAGGCATATTTAAAAACCCTATTAATATCCAAACTCGCCACCGACTCATTTTAATCATCACCCTCACGCTATTCCCCTCAAAACATAACGAAGATATCGTTATATAACATTAAGCATAACGACTGTCAAGTCACCTTATTCTTAGAAAATCACATTCGTTTATTTTATAGCTCAAGTTTTAAAGATTTTCGCCGATATCACCAATACGGTTATTTTTATTTAAAGCTGAGAAATTACATGGAAACTCAAATAATTCAAGCATCTCCACAAATTCGCTTTGTAGGTGGCGCAAGCCAATGCAAAGATTGTGAGGAAGAACAACGGCTTGAAAATGCAATTAAAAAGGACCGGACAGAAGATCGAGTCAGCCTATCCCCAGCTTCATTCGCTCTTGCCGACGATGAATTAAAAACCGGCGCACTAAAAAAAGCAGAAGAACAGACAGCTGAGCCCGCAACAGGCCCTAAAACCGACATGGAACTTTCTGAAGAAGAGCACCGAATCTTGGCAGAGCTCAGAGCACGCGATGCCGAAGTGCGCGCTCACGAACAAGCTCATCTCGCCGCCGCTGGCCCTTACGCAAATGGTGCGCCAACATATGAATATCAAACTGGTCCTGATGGCAAACAATATGCCGTGGGAGGGGAGGTATCCATCGACACCTCACCGGTTCCGGGAGACCCGCAAGCAACCGCTCGCAAAGCCCAAGCCATCAAGCGGGCCGCCCTAGCCCCGCGCGACCCTTCTGCGCAAGATCGCAAAGTGGCAGGCCAAGCCGCACAATTGGAGGCTCAAGCACGGCAAGAAGTTCAGGCCGAAAAGGCCGAAGAGAAGAAAGAAGCCGCCGAATCGCAAAACAATTCCTCCCCGGCTGAAGCGGGCGATGCATCCACCTCAAACTCAGACAGCCCGTCTGAATCAGGACAAGATGCACCTTTCGCGAAACGCGTGACCGACTCGTTTAAACCTGCGAGCATTGCCTCCGGCAACCTTCTCGATATCATTTCCTGATAAAATATCACCGAACCATTGCAAGGAAAGCTATCAAAAAACATGCGCTTGATCTATTATGGGAAAAGGGTTTAGCCTTCTGAATTTTTATGCCTATGGTGCAATGAGTAACCGATGCAAAACTGCAGGCTCCGGTAGCACTTCAAATTTCGCACAACATGCCTGATTAAATCCCTTACAGGTCAGCTGGAATCTAAATATTTACACTTAAAGCCGTTAACATTGTTAAGAACCTTCGACACCCTAAACCGACCCCTCACGCATTAACATTTTGATTTATTAAGACAAGTTGAGATAATAATTGCATTGGACCTATTTACAACTAACTCATAAATTATGAAACCCAAATTTTTTAAAAACCGCTACATATTAGCGAGAGCAAAGATTGCCTTTGCGATCCTTTTAAAGGGAAGGGTTTCTTTCAGGAAAATCCTTAATGCCGCTCATTGTTGGTTTGCGCAAAAATTCCATTTTGTTAAGGCTGCACCGTTTCCTTTTATGATTAATTTTGAACTGTGGAACGAATGCAATGCGCAATGCACTTTTTGTCGAACGGATGATGGAGTGATTTATGACCAGAACCCAGAGAACAAGGGGCAAGTTCCTATCCCAAAAGGCAAAATGTCGCTCGAACTGTATAAAGAAATTATTGAGCAATCGAAAGACCATATCCTCATCGCCGTTTTGTATGTCAATGGAGAACCCTTGATGTACAAAGGCTTGTATGAAGCCATCCAGTTTGCTTCGGATCGTGGGGTGGCAACCTTGATTTCCACAAATGGCGAGCTGTTAACAGAAAATAATATTAAAAAACTGCTAGAATCCGGTCTCGATTTTGTTAAAATCGCTATCAGTGGTTTTTCACAAGACATTTATACTGTCCAGCATCGCGGTTGTCATATTGAAAAGATCAAAGATAATTTAGAAACTCTGGCTCGCCTGAGAGATTTAGGACAGCATAAAATACTTACTATGTTGGATTATGTTTACTACCAATATAATTCCCACGAATATCAGTCGGCCTTAGATTTTGGGCAACGGCTGGGCTTCATGGTCAGCCGCCGTCCTGGCAATTTATTTAAATTGTCAGAAGAACACCCTGAACTGGCTCAGCATGAAAAACCGCAAGAGGCCCCCAAGCACCTTCCGGTTAAAAACCTTTGTGATTGGCCTTGGAAAGTAATGACCGTTGACTGGAATGGAAATATCTATCCATGCTGTGACTATGTGGTCTGGAACAATCAAGAGCCTAACGCAACCTTTGAGGTTGGGAAAAGTAATGTCAAAGATATATGGAACGGGCCTGCGGTGATTGAGAACCGAACGGTTCACCTGACAAAGGGACGCGGTGGTTATGATATCTGCTCCGAATGTACTCGCACGGGCACAGCATTTAAGTTTTAATTAAAATTCGCCTCACTCTTTAAACAAACCTTCTCTTTTGAAAAACTCTTATGGTAGAAAATGATGCTTCGCCTTGCCAACCTGACTCTGCAACAGAAACAAAAGTTTCTGTCATTTTTTCATTCAAAAACGAAGAAGATGTCTTGGTCGAGCTTATCAATAGAGCCCGAAAAGTCCTCATATCAGAGCGTAATAAAGGAGTCATTTCTAACCATGAATTGATATTTATCAATGACCGTTCTTCTGACCGATCAGAAGAAATATTAAAGGAAATGGCCATTGACCATGATGACATCAAAATTCTTAATATGTCCAAAACCTTTGGTGTCTCTCCCTGTGTGATGGCAGGTTTAAAATGGGCCACCGGAGATTTAATGATATACATGGACGCGGATCTGCAAGACCCTCCTGAGGTCATTCCTGATATGTTGATGGCCTGGAAACAGGGAAAAGATATCGATGTCGTTCATACAGTCCGAACCTCCCGCGACGGAGAATCATTCATCAAACGTAAAATCACTAAACTCGGCTACTGGGTGCTTCAAAGTGCGACAGACATTGACTTGATGGTCGAGTCTGGGGACTTCAAATTACTATCTCGGCGTGCGACAAACCATATTATACAGTTGAATGAGTTCAACCCTTTTATGAGAGGAATGGTCTCTTGGGTCGGGTTCAATCAAACCTTTGTTCGCTATAAACGGCAAGAGCGATTTGCAGGAGAAACCAAGTTCCCCATCATCAGCCGCAAGGTAATCAGCAACTTCTTCAATTCAGCATTAATTTCCTTTTCCAGCACCCCGTTGCAATTGGCATCAATAACTGGTATCGGTGGGTTTATATTTAGCTTTGGAATGATGATTTTTGTTTTATCGGAAAAACTTCAAGGAGTGACACTTCCCGGCTGGACCGCTATTATGACGGCTATTTTATTCTTAGGCAGTATTCAGTTGCTATCAATAGGAATACTCGGGCTATATATTCATTCCATTTTCATTGAAGTCAAAAAACGCCCCAACTTTATTATAGAGAGTACATATGGGTTCGATGAGAAAAGGGCAGAAGACGTGAGAAAGCATTCAGGAAATGCGCTATAGCTTGTGAAGGCAGGCACAACTGGTCCTTACAAAAAAAAACAACCTCGATCAAATATCCCAACCACCGCTGGTTTTTATTTAGATGCTAGCCGGAGTAGGATAAATCCGTTGCCTTGGAAGTCTCCGTCACATCCTTCGTGATGACATCGAGGCCAATTTTTCGTTTATGAATATTCTTATTTTCATCAGACAAATAGGAAAGATGCACTTTCACAGCCTCCCAGGTTGCATCCAGCCCTTTAGGTTGGGCATTTGGGAAAATTCGCGTCCCCAACAATAATGCGGTGAACATTCCACCCAGCACTTTATAGGCGGGGATCAACCAAAACTGTTTGGCAAAAAATGGCAAGGTGCGAAATAAGACTTCAGGAAGAAGACAAAAGAAGGGTGCCAAATAAAACAAAGTGAGCTGTGTTTTTTTCTCTGCCGCAGTGTACCCTGTTAAGACAGACTCACCAGTGAGCGATGTTAAATTATAATCATAGTCCTTATCAAGAAGACCTAATTCGATAGAGTGGTCGGTGAGGTCAGTTCCAGGATAGGGCGCGAAAATAGTAAATGCTGGGTAGGCGATCTTGAGCTTTCTGACAAAAGTCACCGACTCAAAATCATCTTCAATGCTGGTACCGGGTATGCCTAAAATCGTTGTCCCCCAAATATTGATCTTCTTTTCACGCGCGGTGTGAAAAGCCGTCAATAACATTTCATCCGACATATTTCTCTTTAATACTTTATTGCGCACATGCGCACTGCCTGCCTCCACCGACATACAGACCGATATACAGTTGGCTTTTCTAAGCTTTTCCGCCACATCTGGGGTGAAAGCATCTGCCCGGATCAGGCAATAAAATGGGATACCAATCTCTTTGGGATATCTTTCAGAAAATTCGTCTAACCAATCTAACTGTTCGCGATCGGTGGTCACAAAAACATCGTCTGCAAACCGAATGAAACGCACCTCGGGATAGTTTTCCACCAAATTTTTTATTTCAGCGATTACATCACTCACCGACCGCCTCCGCAGTATCTTAACCCCTGGCCCCTTGAACATGGTGTTGAAGGCATGGTTAAAACAGTAGGTGCACTTATAGGGACACCCCTTCATAGTCAGCAAGGAACGAATACCATGGTCCTTCATCTCGGGGGCGGCATCATAAAACACATCACGATCTGCCCACGGAATTTCATCCATATCTTCAACGACTTCCTTCGGACCCATTGGAGCGTTTGGGGTTGTCACATTTGCGATGCCAGACATATCACCACCTTCTTTGACGGCATCTAATATTCTGATGATTGCCCGCTCGCCATCCCCCGCACAAATAGCATCCAGATTCAGTTTATTCATCACCTCGGGGAAATAGGTCGGGTGAGGTCCGCCCATAATACGTTTTACAGGGTGGTCCCGGTCTTTCGACCAAGCTATCGCAATGTCATTGGCGTAAGCAAAGGAGTTCTCATCGGAAGTCATGGTGCTATAAGCAACCACATCGGGGCGAAAATCATCAAGCACTTGCTCGAGATCATCGTGCGCAACGACTGCTAAACGCGTGTTGTGCCCAGCCTTTTTGCAAACCGCACTGAGGATCATAATCCCCAACGGTTCAGAAAAATAGATATCAGCCACAACAAATAAAACTTTCATTTTTGTCTCTCTGTAAAAAACAAACTAATAATACAAAGGCAAGAATATGATAAAACTACCCTTTTACTTCCAAAGACGCTATAAACCCTTCCCTTATTGGCATATAGAGAACAACCTCCAAATGATAGCATATTTATATATTTGAGCTCTAAAGGTATTTTTTACAAGTACTTTAAAGTCGTCCCACATCCTTCCACCGCCTTCCGACGTGAGGGCTCAGGAATTGCTTGGGTGGGTTGAGTACTAGTCAAGCATTTGGAAATTTTTTCCGGTACCAACGCATTACGACATAAAAGCTCAAACCCGTTATTGCCCAAAACTGCAGTAGCCGACTCATCGGGTTGGGAGAAGTTTCCCAGTTATTATACATAGGCGAAAGGTGAGGAATATAAACCCCGTGCGAATAAGGAACCCCGGTACTAACGAAGGAAGTAAACTGGTAATGTTGCCAACCTCCTATAAACTCATAGCCATTTATACCAATTGCCCACAGCCCAATCAAAATTAGAAGACCCTGCATCAAACGATTCGCCGCAAGAGCGTATTTAACCAAAAAGGGAAATAAAAGATGAATAGCGGGAACAAAAGTAACCAGATACCGTGGCCCCCAGCTCCACAGATCTAAACCAAACTTCCCAAAGGCTGCCAAATAAGCCAAATAGGAAATCAGCAATGTCGTAAAAAGATAATGGGTATTTTTCTCAAACTTATGACAATAGAAAACAAAAACCAAGGGGCAAAGAAAGGTCCAGGGAGAATATATAGCGACCCCCTTTCCAATAGAAAATAAAAGACTATAAATGCCCTCGATAAGTGGTCTATTAAATGTCCCTGAAAATCTTTCGGGGTCACGACCTTCGGGAGCTATTTGGGGCATAAAAGTGCCGTACCGTGCCAAATTGTAACAAGTGTATAGTAGGAGGGAGCAGAAAATAATGAGAGCCGCGTCGACAACTAAGGCTTTTATATTTGAGGGGTTGTTTCTAATAAAATAAAAATAATAAAAGACATAAATGAACATCAATACATAATAGACATAGTATATATGCGCATTTAAGGTCAACAGCCCAAGCATCAAAAAATTAAGTCGGTTAAACTTTCTAAAATTCCCCGTAAACGAACGATAGAAACAATAGATAGAAGAAAACAGCAACAGGGCGCTCAACGGCTCAGACCACAACCATTTAGAAAAAGGCAATAAGAGTGTTCCAAACAATAGAACATATGTTGATAAAAGCTTGATGAATAGGTTAAAACCCAATCGCCCTATAAAATCAAAATACAGGACACATATTATGGCCATGATAACAGGCGTAAAAAAATAAGCACAAAACCGATATGCCATCCGAAAGCTTTTCTTATCAGAGAAACTGAACGTTTTCCCAATAAGATAACCCAAGCCATATTGTGGAATCATGGCAAAGGATTGAAGCGGAGCATGTTCGACGGCACCATACTTTTCAGTAATGATACTTCCTTTGGTGATCAAGGCGCGGGTCAAGTGCATGCGTTTAAGCGCATCACCGCTACCATGAAAAAGATGACCTAGGGCTAGGATGGACAAGTAAAAAATCAATCCAAGAACGATTTGGGCTTTAAAATGTTTCATTTTAGTTTTTATTTACTGCGTGTCTTAAATGAGGCAACTCAAGGTATATGTCCTTCGAACTTGTGATACAAATATTTTTGATGAAAAATTTCCACTCATAATAATCAGCGCACAATCACACAAATTCGGTTAAAGTATTTGCTCAGAATATCATTTATAAAATTTAAATTCTAATATCATTCATGAAAAGAATAACGGCTCCGTTTAAATTCCTAGTACCTGACAAAACCGATTCAACCCATTTTTTCCTGTTCGCAATCATTTGCTGGGTTTTGGGATCAAATATTATTTGGATGATTCTTGACATTCGCCCTCCCGAGATGGATCAGAGCCTTCACATGCGCCAAACCTTTCACTACTGGCAGGCCCTCACCTCAGGGGCAAAGAATTGGTGGATAGATGTACTAAATGTAGAACCTTTTTACCCGCCGTTTTTTCATTTATCCATGATCCCCTTCGCCCTTATCTTTGGGTTCACATTGGATGCGGGCCTTGTAGGCAGTTCTCTCTATTTAATAGTCTCTATTTTATCCATCTATGGCATTGGGAAAATTCTGTACAACAAAACAACCGGTTTGATTGCGGCCTTTCTATTGTCATGCTTTCCAATTGTTTTAATATACAGTCGTTTTTTTATGATCAGCCTCATGCTCACGGCAATGGTCAGCCTGTCTTATTACTTATTTCTCAAGTCCAACAACTTGGAAGACAAAAAATACTCATTTCTATTTAGTCTTGTCTACGCATCGGGACTGATGATCAAATGGACCTTCCTGATCTACACCTTGCCCGCAATTTTGATCGGGCTTTTTGCAGGAAGCCATTCATTTAAAGATCGAATTACCCAGCTGTTTTATTACAGCGGTATGATTACGGCTTTGTTAATTTTTCCTTTTATTATTTATGTGGTAGGCGAAATGAAATGGATTCCCCTCTGCTTGGAATCTCTATTGATACTTTCGCTAGTGAAAAGCTTTCCCCGCAAAGTTATTTCACATCAGAAAGCCCTCAACTTAATCGCCTTGACCTGTGTATGCGTACTGATCTGCTTCCCATGGTATGCCCATAACTTCATCAATATTTCCATTGGAATGTCGAAATTTGGCTTCCCAACAGATGTTCTCAAAGGGCAAATGGATTGGCCACTCCCCATCTGGGGGTATTATCTTGAAATAGCGGGCAGACAAATGGGCATTCCCGTATTTCTCGGGTTCCTAGTTGCTTTCGTTTTATTTATATTCAAAAACAAACAACAAAAATCACTCTTGCTGGGTTGGGTTATATTTTCGCTTCTCATCTTCACCCTGATAAATAACAAGGGGGATCGTTATACATTGCCCGTTCTACCAGCTATGGCATTAATCATGGCAGTGGTGATGGTGCAAATAAAAAGACAGCAGTGGCGTAAGTTTTTTTACCTCATAACAGGAGTTTCCGCAATCATCACTGCCATCTATTCAGGCTTCTTTTCTACACCCATGCCCGTACCCTTTTTGGGAGCAGGCTATTTTTTTGGACCTTTGAATCCTCCCAGCAAAGCAATATGGCCTGTCGATCGTATCCTCAATGACATCATTCTTACCATCCCTCCCACGAACAAAAAGGTTCTAACGGTTCGCACTCTTACCAACCATGGTTCATTTCATCGCGGTGCATTCCGCGATACCGCCGAGTTCAGAGAGCTCCCCATCATCATGAAAAGTGTGAAAAGAAATGTCGGGGAGATGACAGATTTTTTTATCACAAAAACTGGGGATTTTGGCAAACACGCATTCAAGGATATCAACCCGAAATTAACCCGACTCCTAGAGAACCCGGCTCTCACCAAAACCTTCACCCCTTTCAAGGCTTACTCGCTCCCTGATGGGTCACAAGGTTTGGTTTTGAAAAAGGCCATTCAGCCTGCGAATGACCTGACTGGCGTTAAAAACTTGGATCAGGTTGGAAGCCTCATTTTAACAGCCTTAGAGAGTTATCCCATCTATGGCATTAAAAATGCGGTGAATCCGACGATATCTATCATTGCCACAGCAAACCCTGAGGACATCTTCCTAGGCCGCTACAAACAAATCAAGATCACAGCCGACTCGGCTGTCAGCAATAAAATTATTCTTACTGACTTCGAACTTATTTTTGACGATGTTCAAATTAATATTTAC
>JABIYR010000158.1 GCA_018702695.1 Nitrospina sp.
CCGAAGTAAACCGGGTGACCGCTGTTTCGGCTTTATGGCCGGGAGAGAGGAAAGTCCGGGCTCCACAGGGCAGGATACTCCGTAACGCGGAGTGAGGGTGACCTTAAGGAAAGTGCCACAGAAAATACACAGCCTACCCGGCTTTATGCTGGCGGCAATGGTGAAAAGGCGAGGTAAGAGCTCACCAGTATCGCTGGTGACAGCGGTAGCTTGGTAAACCCTATCCGGAGCAAAATCAAATAGGAAAGTGCTTGAGGGCTGCCCGTCCGAAACTTTCGGGTTGATTGCTCGAGCCTGTTGGCAACATCAGGCCTAGATTAATGGTCACCACTTCATGTTTCATGAAGTACAAAACCCGGCTTATGGTTTACTTCGGCTACTCGGCAGATTTCCCATCCGTCTCTCCATTCATACCCTCCTACCTATATAGAGACGCGTGGTTCTTGAAGCATTGGTTCTCCGGCTATCTAATATAATCAACCCTTACCAATCGGTTTCTGAAAACTTGTCATATGGCTTTGAATTTTTTCTCCCAGAGGGTCAGGGAGTGAGATTCTGAACATTGTATTGATGATCAATACCATGACAGCCAGCAGGGCGATGGGTAGAATGTAGTGAGACGCGGGTTTAGCGGGTTTTCTTTTTGGGTAAGTAGTTTGCACGGTTTTCCTCCATGAATAGGTGCATTGATCTTTAATACCTTATCGGCTGGAGGCGTTCTATTCATGACGCTTACTCACATTATGTTAATATCTCCCCTAAAATCAGTGATTTTTCTGAATCCGGCCCCGAAAATCGGATAATTTGAATGATCGTTAAAGGGCGCTGAGTATTTACCGGGTAAATATAAAAACACCTTGATTTTAAAGGGATATAAGCCGTAATGATATAAGACTCGTTAACTCTAATCCGTTGCGATACGGCCTCATCAATTCTTACTCTTGTGCATAAAAGATTTCCAAAAATATGAGTGAACCTTTTCTGAAATTGCGGTGGCTGATTTTTGTTGTTCTAGGGACATGGGGCATGGCTGTCTCGGCCTTGGCTGATGGGTCAACGGCACCAGAATATTTCTCTACAAGTCTAATGTCTCAGGCAGAACGTTTCGCCGCGAACGATAATTATTTAGAAGATGAACCCCTGCTGGCAGAAAATAAAAACTATTCCTCGACTAAAAACCTAAGAGGCAAACCCGTAAGTCTGAACCGACCGCTTAAATTGGATATGAATTATGGCAAGGGCCTTTTTAGCGATACCGGTTACGCGCTGACCGCACCTTTACGCTGGGATAAGTCTGATTGGATCACCGCTTCGTGGGTGGCGGCGGGCACGGGCGTGTTTTTCATGTTGGATGATGAAATCAAGAGCAAATTTCAAGACAATCGCAGCTCGACCACCGATGATATTTCAGAGTTGTTTGAGCATTTTGGCAATGGGGCTATCACCCTTCCGGCAGTGGCTGGGTTTTACCTGTATGGTCGGTTTGGAGAAAACGAAAAAATTGAGAGAACGGCTTTGCTGGCGGCAGAAAGTTTTTTAGTCTCGGGGTTGTTCTCAACAATAATAAAAGTTGGCGTGGGACGGCATCGACCTAATAAAGATAACAATTCTAGCCAATATGATGGCTTTAGTACCAGTAATAAATCGTTTCCTTCCGGCCACACTACAACGGCTTTCGCCATTGCAACGGTAGTGGCAAATGAGTATGAAGACGTTCCTTTAGCGGCCCCACTTGCCTATGGCGTTGCTACTTTGGCGGGGCTTTCTCGAATTAATGATAATCAGCACTGGGCTTCGGATGTTTTTTTCGGCGCGGTCCTAGGTTATTTCACCTCAAAAACCATTCTTAAACTTCATAGCAATAAAAAAGGCCGACATTTCACCATCTACCCGCGCGCAAACTACCAAGGTGGTGGGTTGGTGTTGTCTTCAAAGTTTTAAGATAGAATTTTAAGAAGTTGGTTTTGTGGCAACCACGAAAGTCTGCTTCCCCATGATCTTCCAAATGAATGGGAACTTTAAGTAAAGCTTGACCAGGGTGGGATGTTTAGGAATTTTACTTTTTGTCGTGAAGGGTAAAAATCTTGCTATAGAGACATCAACTTTTAGTCCCACCACTTCAAGGCCTTCCGCAATGCTTTTATCTGTTAGAGGCACATGGTGGTCGAAGTAGTCCCAATAGTCCATATATAAGTAACGGATGTTGGGATGAAGGGTGATTACTTTTCCTCCAGGCTTTAATACTCTGAATATCTCAATAAAGGTTTCAAGTATTTCTTGTTTTGTTTTTAAGTGCTCAAGAAAATTACTCATGAAAACCCGGTCTATTGAGTTGTCGGTTAAAAAGCTAAGGTCTGTTGATGGTGAGCTGGTTACGGACACATCTGGATTTGAAAAACTGGGGGTGTCTTCATTCAGATCAACGGCAAGTTTTTTCCCGCAACGAATATTATTAATAAATTCGCAATACCCAGCACCAATATCAAGGACTGTGGCGTCTAGCGGGACGTATTTCTGAAAAAACTCAGGGCAAAGAACTTGCCATATTTTGTTTTTTTGTTCACATTCATATTCATTGAACCGGCGGCGGTAAATTTTATCCAAACGTTGATTTTCAGACATGTCTCGAGTGAGTCTTAGGGTTTTGAAAGTTGGTTAATTGTTAACTAAATCTAAGTGATTGCTTAATTTGAAAAGAGTTACACTCTTTTCTTCGAATTCTAGCTGATGATTAGATTTTAAGAAAGAATATAATGACGGGTTTGTGTTGTGAAGACTATAGTTTGCCATGACGTAGTGGGTTGCTCCGCGTTTGATATAGTCTTCTAATATTGCAGGTGATATTTTTTCACTTATAGAGTGTCCCCACCCCTTTCTCTGGCTATAATAGAAAAACTGAGGAGAAGCATTTTTATCTTCGACAACAAGAAGGTCTTTTTCGGTTGTGGCTTGCTGGATTTTCTTACCTATTTTCAAATAGGCATCATTAAAATTCAATCTTTTGTTGAGTTTGTAAATGGAATGAATCGGAACAAAAGCCAGCATTAATACAACAAGCCAAGCTATTTTATCTGATTGCCAGTTTGTGCTGAGCTTATGCTTATAATAATTAGAGAGATATACTCCAATGAACACGCACCCAACAGGGATTATGGGCACTTGGTAATATTCGTGGATAAAGTTAAGCTTCGCTGCAATTACAAAGTACACGCATACCGATGCAAACCAGATATGAAATACCAATTGTTCCTTGTTCTCTCTGGCATGAAACATACCAAGCACTAAAAAGGGGAATGCCGTAAATGCAAACATTTTTTCAACGAGACGAGTCCAGAAAATTAGTTTCCAATATCTAACTGTTGATAAAACATCCCAGTTTGTTATCAAGCTTAACCAAAGATTAGACTCTCCTGACGACTTATGGTGAAGGTCTGAGACGTGGCTATACCAGAGGCCTGGTGGGATCAGAATTAATACGACAAAAACATATAAGGGGAACTGGTAAAATATTTTTCCACGAAACTTGTTCCATGCTAGAAATAAAAGCGGGCCTCCCAAATAAAGAGTGGGAAGTTTAACGAGAAACGCAAGAGTTGAGAGCAATAAGGCCCAAACAAAATGCTTCCACTTTCTCGTGTCGAGCCAGCGAGTAAACATGTATATCATAGCGATTGAGAAAAACAGCATGGCTGATTCGGGCATGAAAACACGGGTATAATAAACACTCAAAGGAAGCACTGCAAAAAATGCACAAGCAATAATGCCGGCAGTTTCATTGTAGTAGCGCTTCACTAATAAATAGAGAAACCAAATGGAGCTCATGCTAAAAGCGATGGATACAAGGCGACCTATTATTTCGTGGAAACCAAGAATCTTATAGAAAATGGCGATGATATAGGTGTATAGAGGGAATTCAAAAGCTCCCAGTTGATTTAGCTGGCTGGGTGTTGGATCTAAAAAAGACATTCCGTGTGCATAATAATTATAGGCTATTGTTGCCGTCAAGGTTTGTCGCCACGAATGGAAGTCTAACAGAGGGTTAGTCACTCCCCAGAGGCGAAAAGCTAGGGCAATGAGAAGCACTCCCCAGATAGCTTGAGAAGGAATGATTGGAATAGCTTGTGGGTATTTTTTTTCTTGATCCATGAGCTTTAAAAAGAAAAGTATAAAAAGTGTTTTTATAGAGGTTTTGTTTTTTAACCCAGTCTTAGAAGACTAATTAGGTGGTGCATTTAGTATTTTCGTGGTTTTACTTACCAATGCTTCGGTTGCGATGGCTTGACCATAGGGGTTCCAATGTCCATCGGTCTTAAATTCAAACCTTTTATGATTAACGGTGAACTCATTATGAAAATTACCGTGAAGGTCAAGAAAATAGGCTCCATGATCTTCTGAGGTTTTTTTCATCATAGTGTTCAATTCATTGGGTTGACTGCGCTCGTCAGGTGTAGCGTTTTGATAAATTGATTGAGTGTCTCCATTCATAGCGAATAATATTTTTATGCCTCTTTCCGTAGCAATTTTCATGATATTTGAAACGACATAATTCGCTAATATTTTATCTTTATCTTTGTTGTCCGTTAGCATGGATGCATCCATATTCATCTTATATTGTTCGTTCAGAACGAGACTTTTGATGTAGGAAATACGGGTTCTTAGCTTATATTGATAGAAGATATAACGCATAAAGCGAAAGTTCAAAAGTTTATCCCATTTGGGTTCATAGGGTCGAGGAGGGATCTCCACGACCTGTCCATCCTCGGCTATAGAAAGCCTCAGAAAGGTTCCTCCATACCGCCCTGAGGCCATTAAATCTTTTTGGTAAGAAGAGGAGAAGTCATTGTGAATAATAAGAAATATAATTACCGAGGGTTCATATTTTAAAACTTCTTTATTAAACATATGGAGGTATTGAGCCAGGTGGGCTCCTCCGATGCCGAAATTATAAACTTCATATTTGTTTGACCCGAGTTTTTGCTCTAAAAGAAACGGGATTGCATTTTTATACCCCGGCTCCAGAGCCGCAATATAGGAATCGCCAATGACGGCAACCCTTGTTTTATTGTTTTTATCAATGGAGTAGCGTTTATGGTGTGAATTCCAGCCATTTTCGTTGATAGAAAATGGGGCGGAAAATTCATTGCTTAATTTCGTGACTCCCTGTTGATTGTGTCTGTATCGAATCATGTCATCTTTAAACTCAACTCTGGCAACATCTGTGGCCGTTATAAAAAATTGAAGCACCACGTATTCAAGAGTGATCAGTAGAAAGATCACGCTCACCGATACCAGAATAATATTTTGTAACCAATTTTTCATTAATTGCATGAGATGAGTGTGAAGATGTTATTTTTATAAGGTCACGTTATTGTTTTTCAGACCAAGCGGCCAGTTTCTCGCGAAATATTTTGGCATTATGCCTGACATCTACCGGGAAATCAGAGAAATAAAGTATTTTCTTTATCGAGCGGGTATGCGGGAAGGTGGCTCCAAGTTCCAGCAATTCTTTTGAAAAGCTTTGTGGGTCTTGAGTCACTCTGTGTTGATTCTCCGGTTCGATAATGATTACTGGCTCGCGCATGCTTCCCAAGCCCCTTCCTACCAACGCCGAGCGTTTGACATCGGGATGCTGATTGAAAATAGCTTCGCAGGGAATGGTGAATAATATTTCTCCGTCGATGATGACACGGTGGCACTTTCTGCCGCAGAACCAGAGTCGGTTTTTATCATCCCACTTACCCACATCACCCATTCGATGCCAGAAGCTATCGCCATCAGGAATTTTTGCCAGCTCGGTCTTGGCCTCTTGCTTGAAATACGATTTTGTGACCCAAGGGGCCTTCACAATTATTTCACCCGTTTGTCCCTGTGGAAGCTCCAGAGCGGTGTCCCATTTTAAAATCGGTTGATCAGAAATTTGGATGATTTTTATCTCTGCTCCCGGTATGGGTTTGCCCACGCAGATTCCTTCATCCTGTTGAGCCCATGTTTCATTGACAATTTCCTGCCGATCGATAGATGTGACGGGAAGTGCTTCGGTGGCTCCATAGGGAGTCATGACTTTGCATTCGGGTTGTAAAATAGTCTCAAAGCGTTTCAACAATGAACCCGAAACCGGTGCGCCTGCTATCAGGATGCGGCGTAGGGAAGGAAGTCGTATGTCATTTTCATTGCAATAGCGAGTCACGCTGTTCCAAAGAGCCGGGGAGCCAAAACTGCTGGTGATATGCTGTTTCTGAATGAGATCAATAATATGGCTGGCTTTGACCTTTGCCGGGCAGGTGAAATCCATGTTGGGGATCACACTTGTCATTCCTATGCCGGTGCTGAACAAACCGAATAACGGGAAGGTGGGCAAATCTTTTTCTCCCGGTTGAATACCAAAATGTTCGTGTAAAATCTGAATTTGCTGGTTGAACATGCCATGCGTATACAGAACTCCTTTTGCCGGGCCAGTGCTTCCACTGGTGAACAAAATAGCCGCATCTTGCGTGTCAGGGGTTTCCTCTGCCTGGTAATGGAGGTGGCCGTTATTTTTTACCTGATCCAAGGTAGGTCCTCCCCAGAACCATCTTTTCCCAACTGTTACGGAGAGTTGAATCGACTTGAACGAAGCCGGTAAAAAGGTTTTCACGGCATGTGCGAGTGGAATAGCAATGATGCCACGCGGTTCAGATTGACGGATACAATGCAGGACATTTTTTTTTCCTAAGCCTGGATCGATCAGGATGGGTATTGCACCGGCTTTGAACAAAGCAAACGTGAGTGATACAAAATTGATTCCGTAGGGAACCATGACCAGAACCCGGTCGCCCTTTTTAAATCCATGTTGCAGAAGGCCCGAGGCGATCAAATTACTCTCACCTTCCAACTCCTGAAAGGTGACTTGCTTTCCGGTTCGGGTTTCAATGATGGCGGTTTGTCCTGGCATTTCTTTTGCCCAATGCGCCAGACCTGTGGATATGCTGAAAGGTTTCATGAGCGCATCATTATAAGTTCAGGGCCATCTTGACCAGAGGCAGAGTGACTTTTTTCTTCTGAAAATAAGATTCTTTATTAATTGTTGAGACCGCATCTTTCATCGAAATGAAATCTCTGGAAATATGAGAAAGCAAATAGTTAATGATGGGTTCTGGCAGAGTCAGGTTGATGTCTTTTGCGAGTTTTACAATGATTTTAGCGGTGGTAGCATCATCGATGGGTTTGATTTGTGCAACCATTCCCCATTGAAATCGTGAGGTCAGATAGCTTTCCATCGCAAGGTTTTGTTCGGGCGGGCATCCGGCTGTGAAGGCAAGTTTTCCTCCCTTTTCCATGATCTGATTATAAATATGATAAAGCTTTTCTTGTGCCAACGGGGAATGTGAAAGCCCCTGCACATTATCCATTAGGAAAAAATCGACATCCAAAAGCTGTTGCAGAGTCGATTCGGCATCGGGGGAAAGTTCTTGCCCCATTTTCTCAACAAAATCATTTCCCTGGACGCAGACAGCGCGCAACCCCTGTTCGGCAACGCGATTGCCTATTGATAGCAGTAAATGGGTTTTTCCCAGATTTTCTTGACCGAAAAGATAGAGCGACTGAAAAGAAGACGGGCTGTTGTTAGAGAATTCCTTTGCGGTTTCAAAAGCAATGCGTGACCCATCCGAAACGACAAAATTGGAGAAATTATATTCCGGGTGCGAAGGGAAATTTAGCAATAATTGTTGGCCGGATTTTTGGGTCATGGTTTTATCGGAACAGTCCAAGCCTTTTTTCATCCCTGCGATATGTAAAAGGGTTTATGAAAAAAAACAAGAAAATGCCCAAAGGCTTAGATCTGGATTATTTTGGCCCCGCTTGGATTTCAACATATGATTTTCCTAGCATATGTTCGACCATTATCGAACAAACCCAACCGTCTTTTTCGTAATTTAAAACCGTGGCTTCATGTTTGATGGAGTTGATGAGACTCCAGCCTTTATTGACCATTTCATTTTGATAAAAAGTGACGGTTTCATTCAGCTTGGCCCATCCCGAATAAAAAAAACGACCCACCTTCACTGAACCGCTACCCGATTCATAGACGAAGGACTTGGAATGATCCCAATCGAATCCATTGGGAACGGGGATGTCCGAAAAGGGGTAAACCATTTCAGGCGGGGGTGGGGGAGGCGAGGGTGTTTTGTCGACCCATTTATCCCAAGTTGCGCAACCTGTTGTGAGCAACCAAGTTGAAAAAAATAAAAATAGGGTTATACGTTTAAGCATATTATGCGGTGCCTCCTCCCAAATAGATCACTAGTAAACCTGCCATCATGAGACAAAAACCGATCACTCTCATGGTTCTTGAAGGGATGAGCGGAATTTTCTGTGCAAAAGATTTTACCTGCTCTGGAAAACAGAAATAAGGAATCCCCTCAAAGACTAACATCAAACCTACGGCATACAGGAATAGTTTCATAGGTCAGCCTCATCCATTATAAGGGAAATTATTGTTATTGAATTGGTTAAAATAGTGTTCAAAGACTGAAAAGCCGGAGGTAAAGAAAATTATGCGGTGATAAACGCGAACTTCCGTTGCTTAAGTTGTTTTTGACCCAGCCTGAGAAACCCCTTAACAAGCAGACTCTTAGCCTGATACGATTATCTTTTATCTCATATAACGAGTCAATATTTAATTAAAAAGAGGGGGGCCATGCAAGAGCTGTCTGGGTGGGCTATAAATAGGGGTTTTGAGGTTGTAAATAACGGAAAAAGAATTATATAATTCTCTAACGAACTCATTTTATTGCCGTGCCTCTTTCAGAGCGTTGAACAATGCCTCTTTGTTGAGCAAACCTTAGAAGTGAAATGGTTCTCAGGTTCTTAATATCACCCAAGCCTATAAAACGATTCGAGTTTGAGGGCTTTAAATTAAGAAAATTTAATTTTTGTTTAACCTAAAATTAACCGTTAAAATATTAAACTTAACTTATATTTAATCGCTCTGATTCGAGAGTACGATTTTTAATTGGGAAGGTCTTTTGCCCAAGAGTTCATTTTTGATTGTTGTCAAACTGAGGATTAAAAAATATGTTTAGATCTTTTGCTCATCGCGCCCGCCTTACGGCATTGGTTTTTATGTTTCTACTTACTTTAGGGTGGGTTGTTTCCCCCAAAAGTCTTTTTGCGTTAAGCAGTCGCACTCAGCCCCTTGCCAGTAATATTTTTGTTGAGATTGCTAAAAAGCAAAACCCCGCAGTGGTGAACGTCAGCACGAAAGCAAAAGCGGAGGCGGTGCATAAAAACTTTCCTGTTCCGCGACCGGGCCCTGGGCAAGACAGATCTCCCGACCCTTTTCGCGATTTTTATGACCGATTTTTTAAAGAACGCCCTAATCAACAACAGCAACAACCCAAACGAGGTATGGGGTCAGGGTTTGTCATTGATAAAGAGGGACATATTCTTACTAATTACCATGTCATTGAGGGTGCTGAGGAAATTGTGGTGCTTTTGGATGCGAATGGAAGTGAAAAAGAATACACCGCTACCTTGGTAGGGTCAGACCCCAAAACAGATATTGCTCTGATTAAAATTAACCGCGAAGCCGGTGATGAACGAGAATTTCCTTTTCTTAAACTGGGAAGCTCAGAAAACTTAGAAGTCGGAGAATGGGTTGTAGCGATTGGCAACCCCTTTGGTCTCAGCCATACCGTCACCGTGGGTGTGGTGAGTGCCTTAGGAAGAAGCATTGGTGCTGGCCCCTATGATGAATTCATTCAAACGGATGCCTCCATCAACCCCGGTAACAGCGGTGGCCCTCTGATTAATATCGAAGGTGATGTCATTGGAATTAACACCGCCATCATGTCCGGCAATACCGGTGGTAATGTAGGCATTGGTTTTGCAATTCCGATTAATATTGCCAAGGGTATTTTAAAAGATTTGAAAGAGCGCGGCACGGTTACCCGTGGTTGGTTGGGAGTGATGATTCAAAAGATTACTCCTGAGTTGGCTAAATCTTTCGGTCTCAACCAAAGTGAGGGGGCGTTAGTGGGGGATGTGATTCCCGATGGCCCTGCTTTCAAGGGAGGAGTAAAACGTGGCGACGTGATCACCCGTTTTAATGATCAGCCCGTTAAAGATATGGAAGACCTTCCCAAAATTGTGGCCGCAACAAGGCCTAACTCGGTGGTTGATGTTGAAGTGATTCGCGATGGCAATAAGAAAACATTGCGCGTCAGCATCGAATTATTAAAAGATGTACAACAGCCTACCGTTGTGGCAAAAGCCGACCCTCTGGGCCTTCAGGCTCAGGACATCACCGATGAATTAGCTAAAAATCTGCAACTGGAAAGCTCAAACGGGGTATTGGTTTCTGATGTGACCGCAGGGGATGCCGCCGCAGAGGCGGGGATTCGCCGAGGAGATGTGATTTCAGAAATGAATCGTTCCGCTGTTAAAAATATGGCCGATTACCATAGCCTCCTGACCTCTGTGAAAAAAGGGACATCCGTTTTGTTCCTGATCAAGCGGGGAGGAAGCACCATCTATATCGCTGTC
The DNA here is from genome assembly GCA_018702695.1 of Nitrospina sp. GTDB lineage: Bacteria > Nitrospinota > Nitrospinia > Nitrospinales > VA-1 > LS-NOB. The sequence goes on from JABIYR010000158.1 coordinate 10,525, forward strand.
AAAGTCGAATAGCTCAAAGTTTGGTGTCTCTGTTTTATTTTAGATCAGTCAGTTTAGGGGTATGGGTTCTTTAAGAACCCTGCCCCTTTATTATTTTCCTCCAATTACACTGCTTTAGCGTGCGCCTTTTCTTAAAATGCTTCTTAATAGTCATGATGTTTGCCGTGACGGGGCAATCGTTTGCCAATGCAGATGAACGCTATAATCGCAGAACCCCTCTTGTAAGGGCCGTCGAGAAAGTCAGCCCGGCTGTTGTAAATATCTATACGACTGAGGTTTCACGGTCGGCGCGAAATCCTTTTAGACGTTCTGGCAATAAGTTCTTCGATCAATTCTTCAAAGATTTTCTTCCCCCCACTCCAAGTCAAAAGCGGAGCCTCGGTTCAGGGGTTCTCATTAATGCCGAAGGTTTTATCTTAACGAATGAACATGTTGTCGCGCGAGCCGCAAAGATTCATGTCATCTTGAGCGACAAACAAGAGTTTGATGCCAGTGTTATTGGCGCAGATATGAAGTCTGATTTAGCCATCATCAAGATCAATTCAGACAAGCCGCTTCCTTATGTAAAGATGGGGCGGTCGGATGACTTGATGATAGGCGAACAAATTTTAGCTATCGGCAACCCTTTTGGTTTACAGCAAACCGTTACGACCGGAATCATCAGCGCGTTGAACCGAAATATTCGAGCCGGGAAAAATATGGTGTACAGCGATTTTATTCAAGTCGATGCCTCGATCAATCCCGGAAATAGCGGTGGAGCTTTATTAAATATCAATGGCTCGCTTATAGGGATTAATACCGCCATTTATCAAAAAGCCGAAGGTATTGGATTCGCAATTCCGATTGATCACGCCAAGCGGATTGTTGACGAGTTGATTCGTTATGGAAAAGTTCGGCGCGGTTGGCTGGGTATTTCGGTGCAAGAGTTGGATGCCCAACTAGCGCGCCATTTTAAATTGGATCGGCAAGCAGGAGTGCTTGTCGTTGGCGTTGCCGATTTAAGTTCAGCGGGAAAGGCAGGGGTAAAACGTGGCGATATTATTCTCAAAGTGGATGAACATGCCGTGACGGACAAATCTGATTTTCGTGGACGTATGGCTTCCTATACCGTGGGAAGCTCGATCCATTTTTCAATCTTGCGCGAGGGGAAAACCCTAGCACGGACCGTCCGGTTGACATCCATTCCAAAAAGTTATGTCAAAGAATTTACTCGGCACTGGTTCGGTTTGCAGGTTCAGGAAAACAATGAACGTTTTGCCCGGTCCAACAGATTGGCGACTTCGAAGGGAATGGTTGTCATCGAAGTCGTTCCCAATAGTGTGGCGGGTAAAATTGGTATCAGCTCAGGGGATGTCATTCGCAAAATGAATCAAAACCGTATTGATAGCGAAGAAGATTACAACAAGGCTGTGGCCGATTTAAACAACCCCGATCGCATTTTGCTTCTGGTTCAAAGAGGTCGACAAGGTTATTATGTAACCTTAGAACCTTGAATAAAATGCCCCCTTCTTTTTTATGATGGTAAAACAAGAAATCGAAAGTCTCAAGAAAACGATCCATCATTACGATCACCTCTATTACGTTAAAAACTCTCCCAGCGTTTCTGATCGAGAATACGATGCGCTTCTGCGTCGCTTGCAAGAACTGGAATCCGATTACCCGGAGCTCATCACTCCCGACTCTCCCACACAGCGGGTCGGGGGGAAGGTGGATGAACGCTTCAAAGCAATCGTGCATCCTGTTCCCATGCTCAGTCTGGACAATACCTATAATGTGGATGAAGTACGTGCATTTCATCAGAGGGTGTTGCGAGGTCTACCGGGTGTTGATGAAGACTCGATTGAATATGTGGTGGAGCTGAAATTCGATGGCCTTGCAGTGGCTCTGACCTATGAAGCCGGCTTGTTGGTGAGAGGGGCGACGCGCGGTGATGGTTTGCAAGGCGAAGATATCACGGCGAATTTGAGAACTCTGCGTTCCATTCCATTAAAAATTGATACGGAACTTTTTAAGCGGATCGAGGTTCGGGGTGAAGTTTATATGCCCAAAAAGGAATTCGAGCGTATCAATGCCTTGCGAGAGCAGGCTGGGGAAACCCCTTTTGCAAATCCAAGAAACGCGGCCGCTGGTGCGTTGCGTCTGCTCGATCCGGCCATCACTGCAAAGCGTAACCTCGGTATATTTATTTATGGCGTGGGTTTTTTGGATGTGAACCCTTTTACAACGCATGATGAACTCCAGAAAAAAATGTCTGCATTGCGGTTTCCTGTTAATGAGCACAACCGGCTCTGTAAAAATTTTGAAGCAACGCTGGCTTTAATTGAAACGTTCCGCGATCAACGAAAAGAATTGGATTATGAAGTCGATGGTTTGGTCATTCAATTGAACTCGCTGGCCTATCGAAAAAGGTTGGGGGCGACATCTAAATTCCCGCGTTGGGCGGTGGCCTACAAATATGAAGCAGAACAGGCGATAACGAAAATAAAAGATATTGTCTGTCAGGTCGGTAGAACGGGCTCGATCACTCCTGTTGCCGAGCTACAACCCGTGTTTGTGTCCGGTTCTACGGTAAGCCGAGCGACCCTGCATAATGAAGATGAAATAAAACGTAAAGACATTCGTGTTGGCGATCAAGTGGTGATTGAAAAGGCTGGAGAAATTATTCCTCAGGTGGTACGAGTGCTCGAGTCTTCCAGTCAGCGGGCATTACCATTTGCCATGCCAACCGTCTGCCCCGAATGCGAAGCCTCGCTTTATCGTGAAGAGAGCGAAGCCGTCTGGCGATGCGTTAATAGTGCTTGCCCGGCGCAGTTAAAAGAAAGGCTCAAGTATTTTGCATCACGCAAGGCGATGGATATTGATCATCTCGGCCCGGCAGTGATTGACCAACTTGTCAATTCAGAGCGGGTCAAAAATTTCTCCGATCTTTATAGGTTGAACAAAAACGACCTTGCAACTCTGGAGCGTTTAGCCGACAAGTCAGCTCAGAACCTAATTGACGAAATCAGCAAGAGTAAGTCGGCAGGGCTCTCGCGGCTCCTACATGGTTTGGGTGTGCGTCATGTGGGGCAACGCACCGCATCTCTTTTGGCGAGGAAGTTTGGCTCGCTAAAAAAACTGCAAGAGACGAGCTATGAAGAGTTGGAAAGGATCGATGAAATTGGTCCTGTTATTGCCGAAAGTCTGAATGCATTTTTAAGTAGCGATACCAATCAGCAGGAAATTGAGCGATTGCATCAGCTCGGCATTGCTATGGAAGAAGAGGGGGGGGGCTTAGAAAGTGAAGGTCGGCTGGAAGGTCAGCAGTTCGTTTTGACGGGAACCTTATCGCAATTTACCCGTGAAGAGGCGAAAGAGAAAATACAAGATCAGGGGGGCCGGGTGACGACCACGGTTTCCAAAAAAACCAACTATTTGGTGGCCGGAGAGTCTGCTGGGTCCAAACTGGAAAAAGCTCGCAAGCTAGGTATCGAAATCTTGGATGAAGAAGGATTACAAAATCTTTTAGCAGGCGAGTGAGGCTCAATTAAGCTCTAGAGCGAGACGCATTGGGCTTTCTGCGTACGGGTCGCCTTGCATTGCCCGGTCGATTGCCCGAATTTCTATGGGAACTTGCTTTTTTAGGCGGTCCACGCCGTTTTCTCATCGGAGGCTTGCCTTCTTTTTCTTCCAGAAATAATTCTTCCTCAGGCCAAGAAACCGGAATTTTACTCTTCAAGTAGTCTTCAACGCGCTCCAAATGCTGAGCAAACTCTTCACAGCATAAAGTGATCGCTGTGCCCTTGTTGCCAGCTCGCGCGGTTCTGCCTATACGATGCACATAGTCTTCGGCATCCTGCGGCAGGTCATAATTGATGACATGCGTGATATCGTCGATATGTAGTCCTCGCGATGCGACATCGGTGGCGATGAGGATATCAAGCTCGCCGTCCTGAAATTTTTCTAGCACCCGAATGCGGGCTTTCTGCGCCAGATCGCCACTGATCTGCCCAGAGTTGAAACCGTTATGGTTCAACTTCCATTCGAGAATCTCAGCCTCTATTTTGGTGTTACAGAAAATAAGGACTTTCTTCCCAGCCTCTTGTTTCATCAAACCCAGAAGCAGGTTGAATTTTTCGTGTTGCCCGACATGATACAGCACTTGCTTGATGGCATCGACCACGGCCTTTTCAGGCTCGATGGCTACTCGAACGGGATTGTTCATGTGCTCGTAACATAATTCCATGACCCGATGGTTGAGCGTTGCCGAAAATAACATCGACTGGCGTTTGTCATAGGCTGAACAGCTACGGAATAAATAACGCAGATCGGCAATGAAACCCATGTCAAACATGCGGTCAGCTTCATCGACTACCAATACCTCGATGCGTTTCAAACTAAAGAATTTTTGTTTATAGAAATCGATCAAGCGACCTGGCGTGGCGATGAGAATGTCCACCCCGGCTTTGATTTGATTTTTTTGTTTTTCATAATCTACGCCACCAATTACGCAAACGGTTTTGAGTCCGCAATGTTTGCCGAGAAGCAGAGCATCCTTTTCGATTTGTCTGGCTAACTCACGTGTGGGGGCAATGACCAACGCCCGAGGCCCTTCTTTACCTGTTGGAGCTGGCGAAGGATTGTTCTCCAGAAGCCGAGTTAGAAGAGTAATTAAAAATGCGGCGGTTTTCCCTGTTCCCGTCTGAGCTTGTCCGGCTAAATCTTTTTTAGCGAGGGTAATTGGCAGAGACTTGCTTTGGATGGGAGTGCAGATGTCAAATTTGGCATCCCGGATACCTTGTAAAACTTGTTCTGGCAAAGGCAGGGATTCGAAGGTCAATAGTTCCAATAGGTACTCCAGGTGGGCAAATCTCGTATCCGTATGCGGGAGATAAAGCCTTTGTTTACAGGTGATTAAGAATATTCGTAGAAGTTCCTGTTTATTATGAAGGCGTTACCCTCGATTTGCAACTCTAATCTCATTTTTCTTGACTTTTTAGGGGCGGAAATGGTTAAATCGGCCTTCAATTTTTGTTCCTGCATATCCCCCGGTTGCAAGCTTATTTGTGCGTGATTTAGAGAGAAATTCTTTGATTCTGCTTGTTATTTTGATGGTTATGTCGGGGCAGTGGGCGGATTCAGTTCGCACGAATGAGTGATTCTTTTTAACGAACGGTAGATTCGTTTTGAATGAACTACGGGGACGTTCCCCGTTATGAGGTGATTTTGTGATTCAACATGATGTAGTGATTGTCGGAGCGGGGCTCGCTGGGATGCGTTGCGCCCTAGAAGTGTGTAAGGACATGGACGTTGGCGTGTTGACCAAGGTGTATCCCTCCCGGTCTCATTCTGGTGCCGCACAGGGGGGTATTGCTGCTTCTCTAGGGAATGTAGAATCAGACAGCTGGGAAGAGCATATGTATGACACCATCAAGGGTGGTGACTTTCTCAACGATCAGGATGCCGTCGAAGAATATGTGAAGGCGGCCCCGAATGTGATTTACGAGTTAGAGCATATGGGCTGTATTTTTAGCCGTACGGCTGATGGAAAGATTGCTCAACGTAGTTTTGGCGGACATTCCAAACCGCGTGCTTGTTTTTCTGCCGACCGAACTGGTCATGCTATCTTGCACGCACTTCATGAACAGCTCATGAAGAACTCGAAATCTGTAAAAATATATAATGAGTGGTATATGCACTCGTTGATTGTCGAAGACGGCCGTTGCAATGGCGTGGTGGTCAGCAATATCCAGACCGGAGAGGTGGAAGTGATTCAAGCCAAGGCTGTAGTTTTTGCTACAGGTGGCTATGGTCGAGTATACAATATCACCTCCAATGCTTTTGCTGGCACAGCCGATGGAGGCATGGCGGCATTTGAGGCGGGCATTCCTCTGGAAGACACAGAGTTCGTTCAGTTTCACCCTTCAGGGCTTTATCGTCAGGGAATTTTATTTTCTGAGGCGGCACGTGGAGAAGGCGGTTATTTGCTCAACGGCAAAGGCGAACGCTTCATGGAAAAATATGCGCCGTCGCGCATGGAGTTGGCCCCACGAGATATTGTGGCTCGCGCCGAGCAGAGCGAAATCAATGCCGGACGCGGAGTCGATGGTAAAGACATCATTCATCTGGATCTGCGTCACTTGGGTAAAGATAGAATCATGGAACGTTTGCCGCAAATCCGGCAGTTGGGCATCGATTTCATTGGTGTGGATTGCATCACAGACTGTTTGCCGATTCAACCGACCGCACATTATTCAATGGGTGGCATTCCGACTGATAAATATAGTCACGTTATTCTTGATGAACAAGGCACACGACTGAACGGTTTTTTTGCCGCCGGAGAATGTGCCTGCGTCTCAGTGCATGGCGGAAACCGGTTGGGAACAAATTCCCTTCTGGATGCGGTGGTATTTGGAGAACGTGCGGGCAAATCGGTGCTTGATTATGCCTTAAACATTGACTATGCAGACGTTAACGAAGGCCAGGAAAAAGCCCGAGTCCTGAAGAAAATTGAAGATGTATTTCAAAGGGATGGGTCAGAATGTTATGAAGACATTCGCAATGAAATGAAAAAGATAATGATGAGCCATTGCGGGGTTTTTCGTGATGAAGAAAAACTCAAGGTCTGTATTGATACTTTGAAAGACCTGCAAGAAAGATATAAGAAGGGTAAAGTTACCGACAAGGGCAAGCTCTTCAATACAGAAATTTATGAAATTATAGAACTGGGAAATATGCTGAGCATGGCGCAGGTTATCGCTTTCGCCGCTTTGCACAGACAAGAGAGCCGGGGCGGACATTTCCGCACCGATTTCCCGAAACGGGATGATGAAAAATTTCTCCATCATTCCATGGTCTATGGCTCCCCAGACGGCATGATTGTTAAGAAAAAACCCGTGGTGATCACCAAACATCAACCCGCAGAGAGAACTTATTAATGGCGACTTTTAGGATCAAGCGATTTAATCCGGAAAAACAACCGGAACCCTATTTTGAGGAATTTCAACTAGACATTCCTGCGGGCGCGACTCTTCTGGATTGCATGAACCAGATTAAATGGACTCTCGATGGAAGCTTGACTTACCGAATGTCCTGCCGAAGTGCGATCTGCGGATCGTGTGCGATCAAGGCAAACGGTCATGCTATTTTGGCTTGCCAACGACAGGGTGCGCATTTGGTAGATAATAATGACACTGTCACGTTGGAACCATTGGGTAATATGAAGCCCATTAAAGATTTGGTGGTCGACTTTACTCCGTTTTGGGACAAAATCAATAAGATCAAACCTTATCTTGAACCGAAAGAAGCACCGCCGGAAAAAGAACGACTGCAATCTCAGGAAGACTTTAAACTGATTGATGATTCCAGTACCTGCATCATGTGCGGGGCCTGCTATTCCGACTGTAATGTCCTAGAAGTGGATGACAATTTTCTCGGGCCTGCAGCGCTTGCCAAAGCTCAGAGGTTCATCAGTGATTCGCGCGACTCTCAAACTCTGGAACGGGTGAAAGAGATCAGTGAACCCGGCGGCATTTGGGATTGCACCCACTGCGGTGAATGTGTAGAGCGTTGCCCGAAACCGGCGCGTCCATTTGACCGAATCAAGGAAGTCATGACCGTTGCTTTGAAAGAAGGCGTACACAATAACAACGGAGCCCGACACGCGTTATCCTTTTTCAACTCGGTTAAAAGAAGCGGCAACCTGAATGAGAACAGGATTCCTGTTGAGTCGATGGGTTTTTTCAATATTCCCGGCTTGCTCAGTTTGCTACCGATCGGGTTGAGAATGTTTTTAAAAGGAAAAGTTCCGCCAGTCATTCATCATTCCATTGAAGAAGTGGATGATGTTAAACGAATTTTCAAGGAGTTGGATAAATGAAGTTTGCCCTGTTTACCGGATGTGTTGCCAAAGGGGCGACTCGCGAATTGATGCTTTCCACCACCAAGGCCGCTGAAGGTCTGGGTTTTGAATTTATAGAAATGAAGAGCGCTTCCTGCTGTGGTGCTGGGGTGGTTTCAGAAAAAAATCCCTTGATTGCCGATGCACTCAATGCACGGTCATTTTCAATTGCTGAAAAACAAGGGTTGGATATTGTCACCATCTGCTCAACTTGCCAAGGCACATTGCGAAAAACCGAAGTTCACCTTAACGAAGATGCCGAATATAAAAAGAAGGTCAACGACATTCTCGAAGACGGGGGACATCAATATAGCGGTAAAACACGCATCAAACATTTTGCCAATATCCTCGCTACCGAAGAAGGCATGGCAAGGTTGAAAGAGCGCGTCAAACGACCTCTGACAGGGTTAAAAGTCGCCGCCTTTTACGGTTGTTATGTTTTACGTCCTTCAGAAAATTCAGACTTTGAGAACCCTGATAACCCGACTGAGATGGAAGATATCTTTACCGCATTGGGTGCGACTCCGGTTTACTACCCTAGCCGCACTAAATGTTGCGGGTTCCCCATTGTCATGATGAATAAAAAAGCATCGTTAGAAATGTCTGGTAATGCCCTGCAAGATGCGATCGATAGTGGCGCGAATGTGATGGCGACGGGGTGTCCACTCTGTCATTTGAGCCTCGATTCTTATCAACCTGAAATCGAACTCCTACAAAAAACAAACAGCTCTCTCCCGGTTTTGCATTTGCCCCAACTGGTTGCCCTAGCACTGGGCTATTCCCCCGATGAGCTTGGCATGAACAAACACATCGTCTCCACTCTAAAAATTAACGAGATTTTAGCCGCACACTAATCATTAGGCGTACCAATCGACCCCATGTGGGCATGAAGTCCGCGAAAGAATATAATTCGGCAGTTTCTCACTGCCGACGAAAATGATTCACTAGTATCCATCGATGGCTCCTGAAAACAGCCAAAAAGCGAAGTCATGCTGAGCCTGTCAAAGCACCCAGCTTTGAGTCTAGGCAAAATTCTGATTGAAAAAGAAGGGGTCATCGAGATTCTTCCTGAAACCTTTATTCCACCTGTAGTTCCTAGCTGAGGTCGGTTGTGAAGTGTCTCCAGACGGGTTAAAATCTTTCCGTTAATCTTATTAGAGGCGATCAGTTTTTAGTGGCAACTTCTTTCAAAAAACAAATTCTAGTCTTATTGACTGGCGTTGCTGTATTCAATCTCATTCTTCTTCTCCCCCCTCCCGAAGGGTTGAGCGAGACTGGGCAACGCATGCTTGCTGTGACCCTGCTCATGGCGATATTGTGGATTGGCGAAGGCACTTCGTTAGCAGTGACGGCCCTTTTACCTTTGGTGTTGTTTCCGCTATTTGGTATCTTGCCGAGTAAGCTTGTCGCGCTCAATTACTCTAATCATCTTATCTTTTTATTTCTTGGCGGATTCATGATCGCTATGGCTATGGAAAAATGGAATTTCCATAAGCGTCTGGCATTGTGGATTATCTCTTTGGTGGGAACGGAACCGCAACGCATCATTTTGGGTTTCATGGTCGCAACGGCCTTTCTCTCTATGTGGATCTCCAATACGGCATCGACGATGATGATGCTCCCGGTTGCGATGGCGGTGGTGCGGCAAATTGCTCTCGATGCTTCTTTAAACGGTGAGAAAAATACTGTAACGCGTGAAACGATTGAGAAAGGGTTGGGTTTGGTGCTGATGCTGGGCCTTGCATACTCTGCCAGCATTGGCGGAGTGGGCACTCTCATTGGCACGGCACCGAATATTGTGTTTGCCGGGCTTTATAAAAATATGTTTCCCGATAACCCTGAAATCTCATTTTTTGATTGGATGGTGCTGGCGATTCCTATCGTAATGGTTTTCATACCATTGGTATGGGTGTATTTATGTCGGTTCGTATCTCCTCTTCCGCTGAAAAATATTTCTGCTGGAAGCCATGAAATCATTCAGCGAGAATTGGAGGATCTGGGACCCATCAATCGAGCTGAAAAAATTGTGGCGATGGTTTTCTGCCTCACTGCATTTTTATGGATTTTTCGCCAACCTATTTCGATGGGAGTTTTTACCCTCCCCGGTTGGTCTGGTCTTTTTGAACAGGCAAAATATTTACACGATTCGACCGTGGCCATGGCGATGGGTATCTTGCTGTGTCTAATTCCGGTGAATGGCACTCAAGGCATGGAACTGAATGGCAAGAGAGAGTGGTTTATTTTAGATTGGCAAACCGTGCAGTCAAAAACTCCGTGGGGAATCTTGATTCTTTTCGGCGGCGGTTTTGCGTTGGCATCTGGCTTTGGGGCGACGGGCCTTGATAATTGGATTGGCAGTAAGCTCACCCATCTAGCGGGCATGCCATTGTGGATGGTGGTGCTGAGTATTTGTCTGTCGGTGACATTTTTAACCGAATTGACATCGAACACGGCGACCACAACGATGATATTGCCTATTCTTGCGATGGCGGCGGTCGCGGCGTCGGTGCACCCGTTATTGTTTATGATTCCAGCTACGTTGTCTGCATCGTTTGCATTTATGTTGCCGGTAGCGACTCCGCCCAACGCCATTGTGTTTGGCAGTGGTTGGGTCAGCATTCCCAAAATGTCACGTGCGGGTTTGTTTCTCAATCTGTTAGGTGCAAGTATTGTGACAGGGGTTGTTTTGTTTTTGGTGGGTCGCCTGATGGCCTAAGTGGTCTTTTCTTATTTTTACAGGTCTGACTTATCAGGCCGGGCGATATGGTTGTAATAGATTGAATTTTATTGGGTAAAATGCGACTCGACGGTTTGAGCTGGAGCCGGGTGACATTGAAATTTCTGTTCCTTTCTTCGATGGTTGATTTAACACAGGCAAACTGGTATCTAATGACTGCATGAAACCTTCCAATTTTGTACATCTGCATTTGCACACTTCCTATAGTTTGCAAGACTCTTCAATTCGACATTCGGCCTTATTTAAAAAGGCAGAAGAGTTTGGCATGCCAGCGGTTGCCATGACGGACCATGGCAATATGTTTGGTGCGGTGGAGTTTTATAATGCCGCCCGCAAACGCGGTATCAAGCCGATACTTGGATGTGAGGTGTATGTCGCACCGGGCAGTCGACACGATAAAACGTCGAAAGAAAATCTCCGCGATGCGTCGTATCACCTCATTTTACTTTCTGAAAGTGAGAAAGGTTATAAAAACCTTTTAAAGCTAGTGACCAAGGGATATCTGGAAGGCTTTTATTATAAGCCACGCATTGACAAGGAACTGTTGGCGGAACATTCGGAAGGGTTGATCGCTTTAAGCTCCTGTGTGCGCGGTGAGGTGGCTCACAATGTCAACCGAGAGAATGTTCCACGGGCGATCAAAGTTGCCAGCCAATATGCTGAGATCATGGGAGAGGGGAATTTCTTCCTTGAGTTGCAAAACCACCAGCTTGAAAATCAGGATCGGATCAATAAGGAATTGGTCGGCATTGGTAAAAAATTAAGCCTTCCCATAGTGGCCACCAACAATTGTCACTATATTGATCGCGAAGATTTTCGTGCGCATGAAATTCTATTGTGTTTGCAGACGGGTAAAACCATTAACGACCCGTATCGCATGCAGTATCCCAAAGATGAGTTTTATTTTAAATCTCCGAAGGAGATGATTGCCTTATTTAAGGAGACCCCGGAAGCGATTGAGAATACTTTGAAGATTGCCGAACGTTGTGATGTGGAGCTGGAGTTTGGCAAACTCAATTTACCGGAGTACCCGATTCCTGAATCTTATACGCTTGAAACCTATCTCGATGAGCGTTCGCGAGAGGGCCTGCAAAAACGATTTAAAGAGTTGACGCAACGTAAAGTAGCTTTTGACCAGGAAACTTATATCAAACGCTTGGATCGGGAACTGGGTATCATCAACAAGATGGGCTATCCCGGTTATTTTTTAATTGTGTGGGACTTTATTCACTACGCCAAGAATAATGGCATTCCGGTTGGACCCGGTCGTGGTTCGGCGGCAGGCAGTGTGGTGGCCTATGCACTGGAAATCACTGATATCGATCCTTTGCAATACGATCTTTTGTTTGAGCGATTCTTGAACCCAGAGCGGGTCAGCATGCCGGATATTGATATCGACTTTTGCATGGACGGGCGCGATGAGGTAATCAAATATGTCACCGAAAAATATGGTGGCAATCAAAATGTAACGCAGATCATTACATTCGGGAGTATGAATGCGAAGGGAGTGCTTCGTGATGTGGGACGGGTTCTGGACATGACCTATGGTGAAGTTGATAAGTTAGCGAAGTTGGTTCCCAACAAGTTAAATGTCACCCTCGATGATGCGTTTAAAGAGGAACCCCAGTTTGAGAAACTGCGCAAGGAGAACAAACAGGTTGCTGAACTGCTGGACATCGCTAAAAATCTGGAAGGTTTGCAACGTCATTGCTCGACTCATGCGGCGGGAGTGGTCATTTCATCTAGAGCTTTGACGGATTTTTGTCCGCTTTACAAAGGCGGTAACGATGATGTGGTGACTCAGTATGCAATGGGCAGTGTGGAAATGCTCGGACTGTTGAAGATGGATTTTCTTGGGCTGAGAACTTTGACGGTGATCGACAATGCCTTGAAAATGATGAAAAAGTCGCAAGATGTCGAGCTGGATATCGGTGGCATTCCTTTAAACGACCCGGCTACCTACAAGCTTCTTTGTGATGCCAAAACGCTGGGTGTTTTCCAGTTGGAAAGCTCAGGCATGCGTGACTTGCTTAAAAAATTAAAACCAGATTGTTTTGAAGACATCATTGCATTGTTGGCTATGTATCGGCCCGGCCCTCTGGAAAGTGGCATGGTGGATGATTACGTCAAGCGTAAACACGGAACGATGCAGGCCAAATATGAGTTGCCGGAGTTGGAGGCCATACTCAAAGAAACCAATGGCGTGATTCTGTATCAGGAACAGGTCATGAAAATTGCCAGTGTGCTGGCAGGTTTCACTTTGGGAGATGCTGACTTATTACGTAGAGCGATGGGAAAGAAAAAAGCCGAGGAGATGGCGGCCCAGCGTGAAAAATTTATGCAGGGTGCGAAAGATAAAAAATTCGATGCAAAAAAATCTGAAAAGATTTTTGACCTGATGGAAAAATTTGCCGGCTATGGTTTTAATAAATCACACAGTGCGGCGTATGCACAGATTTCTTACCAGACGGCTTATTTGAAGGCGCATTACCCATTAGAATTTTTTGGGGCTTTAATCACCAGTGATATGGATAATACGGATAAGGTGTTGCGCTATATCCATGATTGTCGGGAAATGAAAATTTTGGTGCAACCCCCGGATATAAATATGAGTCACCGTGATTTTTCGGTCAGCGAAAACAAATTAGTATTCGGTCTTGGAGCCATTAAAAATGTCGGTGGTAAAGCCATTGATAATATCATCGAGGCCCGGACCGGATTGAGGGAATTTACATCGCTGGAAGAATTATGCGAAAACGTTGACATGCAGTTGGTCAATAAACGTGTGTTTGAAAGTCTCATTAAAAGTGGAGCTTGCGACTCATTGAGCCCTAGCCGAGCTGGCATGATGCATGAACTGCAGTCGTGTATGGAGCGCGGGCAGGGTAAACAAAGAGATAAACAATTGGGGCAGTCGAGCATGTTCGACTCATTTGAAGGCGATAGCAAGCAGGAGAAAACCTCTGCCGTTGCAGTGGATGAGTGGGACGATGCTGACCGACTGCGGCTAGAAAAAGAAAGTATTGGATTTTACATCACGGGTCATCCTCTGGACGGATTCACCCGTGAATTGTCTTGGTTCACCGATGCAACCTCAGCTTCTGTTGCCGAATCCAGAAATGGCAAGCCGGTGACCCTGGCCGGAATCCCGATCAAACATCTTCCAAAAACCACTCGTAAAGGCGACAAGATGGGTATCATCACCCTGGAAGATTTGCAGGGTTCGGTTGAGGTGATTTTATGGCCCGAAATTTATAGTCTGGCTTTGGAGCTTTTATTGGCAGAAGAGCCTTTGCTGGTAAAGGGGGAGGTGGATTCTGAAGGGACAATGCCAAAAGTGATAGCGAATTCGGTTTTTCCGCTTTCACAGGCGAAACAGCATTTTCATGGTCGAGTTCTGATTCATTTCCGGACATTGGGGTTGGAGCGTCACACTCTGGAAGCGGTGAAAGAAATTCTCGCTTCGCACCCGGGGACGAATGATACACGACTGCATTTTATCTTTCCGGATGAAAAAGAGCGTGTGGTGACGGTGGCAAATGAACTGCGTATTCAACCCTCAGATGATGTGATTGCGCAAATTGAAGAACTTCTGGGTGAAGGCGCAATTATATTTGAATAACAAGAAGATAGCGTCTGTATTTATCCATTATAAATGCACTCCCGACCGAGACTGGATTTGTTTGTCTATTTCCTCAATGAGGGTTCGGCCGGTTTCGTTCTTGGCGTGAAAGGGGATTTTTAGAAGCTCACCATTTTTAGCTTGGATCTCGAAGAGGGTGATTCTAGGTTTTCCTACTAACAGGCCGGGGACAAACAGAGCTTTTATTACCCGCGTTGAGTCGATTTCTTTCCATCGAATAGCGATGCGAGGTTGAAGCGGAAAATGCCAGCGAGAATAATGCATGGACACTCCCTCCTTACCGAAAGTGGTGAAAAATTTGATCGGAAACAAATCGCGGACGGAAAGTAAAAGCTGAAGGGCCTTACCCAACCCCCACAGCATAAAAATACATCCCCCTATGACCATTGCAAGTGTTGCCGGTGTTCCATGCCCGGAAAGCAAAAAAGCGACCAGAAAATAAGCCACCGACATAATAAATACAGGGATCGGGGCTAGAATGAAAAGGCTGTAGAGGCTCAAACCATAAAGCGGCAAGCCTGTCGGCAAAATCACGGTTACATCGTTTCCGGTATTCAGCAGGGTCGTGGTCTTGGGTAAATCTTCATTTTCTGTGACGAATTTCAACCCGAGGTCATAATCGGATTGCATCCACTTTATTGAGTTCATAAGTTTTTGAAAGTTGGCTATCGGTTTGTGCGATAATGTAGTTTCACTTAAAAACCCTATACAATACTACAGAAAAAATGCAAGTTACGGAATTTTCGTTAAAATATTTTAAAGATACCCTGTCGAATGGTCTAACGGTTGTGACGGTTGAAATGCCGCATATCCATACGATGGAAGTGTCGATGTTAGTCCGGGCTGGTTTGCGCTTTGAAAATGAAAAGAACAATGGCATCTCTCATTTTTTAGAGCATATGATGTTTCGGGGCAATCATAAATATACTAACTCCATCGCTTTGAATATGGAGTTTGAGACCATCGGTCGAGACCTTCGAGCTTCAACCTTGGGTGAATACACTCAATATGGTTTCAGCCCGCATATCCCCTATTTGGACAAGGGCATGGAAATTTTTGCGGAGTTCTTTCATTCTCCCACTTTCCCAGAAATTGAGTTAGAGCGCGGAATCATTCTGGAAGAATATTATGAAGACCTCAATGAAGAGGGTGTGAATGTCGATATAAACAACCACGCCTGCCAACTGCTTTACCCCGATACGCCTATGTCCTGGCCGACCATCGGAACAGAAGAGACCATCAAAAGCATTAACGTCGAGATGTTGAGAGATTATTATAATACGCATTATATTCCTGGCAATATGGTTTTGGCAATGGCGGGGCCGGTCGAACACAAACAGAACCTGAAGTTGGCAGAAGAATATTTTTCTGATTTTACGAATAGCGTTACTCCCATATCAAGAAATCATTTTATTGGGAGCATCCCTGATGAACAGCGTCGACCGCAGTTTCTTTTTCAGCAAGATTCAGACAGTCAGATCGAACTGCAAATCTGTTTTCGATCCTGCTCTTATAACCATGAAGATTTTCTCCCATTAGGTTTGATCAGCCGGATATTCGATGACGGCTTTACCTCTCGATTACAGAGAGTGCTGAGAGAAGAACGCGGCCTGATATATTCGGTAGAATGCCGCGCAACCAGTATGTCTGATATCGGCACGATGGATTTTGATGTGACGGTGCGTCCGGAAAAACTCATTGAAGTTGCAAAAGTGCTTCTTGATGAGATCAAATCATTTGTGATGTCCGGGCCGACAGATGAAGAAATGGAACATGTGAAAAAACGTTATATGTTTGACCTAGACTCAGAGCTGGACGACCCTTATAAACAGGTGATACGCTACGCTTTCCCCCTACTTTACTCGGAAGAAATGTCGATAGAGGAGGAGCGGAATCAGGTGATGGCAGTCACGAAAGAAAAAATTGTGGCGGTTGCTCAGCGCATCTTTGTCGCCGAAATGGTTAATCTTATTTTGGTCGGCCCCTATACCCCGGAACTGAAAAAAGAACTCGAAACGCTAATTGAAAACTATTGAATCACTTTCCATGAATAAAATTAAAATGAATGCATTTGTATTGCAGTGGTTGAGCACTCTATTTGTTCTGTTTCTGATTTCTTGCGAAACCAATGTGGAAAAGTGTTTGCAGGACGATAGTTGTGGCCCTGCTATTCAGGTTGTTAGCCATGATGGAGTTCTGCCTGCTGATCCTTATGACGCATTTTGGGATGAAGGGGTGGTCCCCGTTAAAATCGAGTTGGGGCCACAAATGATCACCAATCCTAAATGGCCGAATCCTTCGATAAGAGATGTGGTGGTGCGAGCGGCAAAGAATAATTCTCGTATCGCCATCATGCTTGAATGGGACGATGTGACGCGTGATAGTAATTTCGACCATTCGGCATTATACGTAGACCGTGCGGCGGTGATGTTTCCCGTGAATGCGAAGCAAGAAGCTCCATCGATCACTATGGGAGAGTCGGGCAAGCCGGTTAATATTTGGCAGTGGAAGCCGATAGGCGGCGAGCGCGGGCAACCGGGTGTTAAAGATAACCCAAATTCAAAAATTGCTTATCAAACGATTGAAGATTTAAACGCTGAAGGCTTCAGCACCTTGACCGATCAAAATAAACAGGATGTTGAAGGCATTGCGGTGTGGAAGAATAATAAATGGCGGTTGATATTCAACCGGTCTTTAACTAATGCCAACGGCAATGATGTTCAGTTTGAGCAATCCGTCCTCATGGCCATTGCAGTTTGGAATGGCTCCAATAAAGAGTTGAACGGGCAAAAAGGCGTCGCGGGCTGGTTGCTTTTGAAAATGACTTAACATCTCGCCTGTTTATTATTTTGTAATCCTATGCTTTTCAAGATTATCGTGGAATTTTTTCCAAGGAGCTTGCAAGGCGGGGATGAGCTTTTCTTTTAACTCCTGTGGAACGTGGTTGATTTTTTCCACAGGCCATTCCTCTATATTTTTTATATCCAAACCTTCTTTTTTGTAGGGGTTTTGTAACGCTTCTTCAAAGCCATAAACCAAAGCGTTGGAGTAAACCTTTTGGTATTGCTCTTCAATCGTTTCCTCTGAATGCATGCCAGTTATAAATTGATCAAATAAACTTTTGATGATTGGCTGGGCATGCTCTACAAAGTCTGGAGTCAAGGCCGCATACAGGGTGTAATAGGTGATGAGCACATCCTGCAAGAGGAACTTGAGTTCCGAACTGTCTTTTTTCATGGGCCGAATATTGATATCCAAAAGTTCCTTCAGAACTTTAATATTGCGGACCATGTCGTAGATGATGGACTCCTCCCATGTTGCTTCCTGACGCACAAAAAAGGCTCTTGCGAACTTGGCTTTTCCGGTTGTTTCCCACATTTGCAATGTGGTGGTAGGTTGCACACGGTTGGAATAAGGGATGGTCTCACCCCAGCATGGGTCCACCAGATTCAAGCCATAACGTTTAAAAGTTGTGGCAAATGTTTGCTGATAGATCTCCATCAAACACTCAAAGTTTTCTATTTTATCAAGCGGGCCATTCTGTGGCAGGTTGACAATGGAGTACAAACGCACCACTTTTGTTTTGGCTTGCCCATCGTCATCCGCGACCATATAAGAGCCTCCCCACATGCCAGCTGTAATGGGAATGCGGATACGATGCTGTTGATACATTTGCTGGGAAACTGATTCGCCAATGACCTGTAAAAGGTTATGGAAATAATAAAGATTAATGCGGTCTTCTTTAGGGTAAAGATTTCCGGGAAGAATATTGTAGTTCATTGAATCCGTTCGATGCTTATGCGCCTATGATGTTTTAATTGCCCTTCCGTTGAAGAAGGGCAATTCGTTTAGTTGAGTAATACTTCAAGCTGTCATTCAGTCGGTCACAGCACCTTTACAGGCTGAACCAACTAGTTTTGCGTATTTCGCCAAAACTCCCGACTTATATTTAATTTCCGGTGCGACGAATTGTTTTTTTCTTTGCTCTAGCTCTTCCTCTGACAGTTTTACATCTAACTGGTTATTGCCGATATCGATGGTGATGATATCATCATCTTGAATGAGACCGATGGTTCCGCCTATTTGCGCCTCAGGAGCGATATGACCGATTACGATGCCATACGTTCCACCTGAGAACCGACCGTCGGTGATGAGAGCGACTTGATCTCCCAAGCCTTTTCCTACAATGGCTGCCGTAGGTGCTAGCATTTCGCGCATTCCTGGCCCACCCTTGGGGCCTTCGAAACGAATGACGACGATATCACCCGCTTTAATTTTATCATCGAGAATGGCATCCAGACATTCCTCTTCCGAATTGAAGACGCGCGCAGGGCCGCTGATATTGCGGGTTGTCACTCCCGAAACCTTGGCAACGGCTCCTTCCGTACAGAGGTTGCCATGTAGAATTACCAAGTGCCCTTCAGTGTACTTGGGTTGATCCAAAGGCAGTATGACATTCTGATCAGCTCGGGGTTGGTCGGGAACATCTTTCAAGTTCTCGGCGATTGTTTTACCCGTAACGGTCATGCAATCTCCGTGTAGAAGCCCGGCATTTAGCATCATCTTCATGACTTGCGGAATACCACCGGCATAATGCAAATCGATGGCAACGTATTGACCTGATGGTTTCAAATCACAAAAGACGGGAATTTTTTTGCGTATTTCTTCAAATTCGTTCATCGTCAAAGGCACTCCAGCCGAATGAGCGATTGCTAGAAAATGCAGAACGGCATTGGTCGAGCCTCCAACTGCCATCACAACGGCGATGGCATTTTCAAAGGCTTTCTTGGTCATAATATCTCGGGGTAAGATATTTTTCTCAACCATATTTAAAAGAGCTTTCGCGCTTTCGCCTGTACTGATTTCTTTATCATTGTCTTCATTTGCCATTGTGGAGCTGTAAGGCAAGCTCATGCCCATAGCTTCAAATGCTGAAGACATGGTGTTGGCCGTGAACATTCCCCCACAAGAACCGTAACCGGGGCAGGCATTTTTTTCAATGTCTGTCAGTTCTTCTTTGTCAATGCTACCAGCCCCTAATTGCCCCACCGCTTCGAATACGTTGACAACGGTCAGGTCTTTACCGCTGAGGTGACCGGGTTTGATTGTTCCGCCATAAACAAAAATTCCGGGAATATTCAATCTCGCCATGGCTATCATGGCTCCGGGCATATTTTTATCACACCCACCTATGCAGATGACGGCGTCCATGCTTGCACCTCGGCAAACGGTTTCAATGGAGTCGGCGATCACCTCTCGGCTGACGAGAGAACATTTCATACCCTCGGTTCCCATTGATATACCATCGCTGACAGTAATGGTTCCAAACATCTGCGGCATGCCGCCACTTTTGCGGATTTCTACAGAAGCGATATCGGCTAATTTCCCCAACCCTGCATTACAAGGTGTGGTTCCACTTTGCCCATTGGCGATGCCGACGATGGGTTTGTTGAAATCGTCATCGGTGAAGCCTACCGCTCTAAGCATGGCACGGTTTGGAGCGCGTCGGTCTCCTTGAGTGATCGCTCTACTTTTTGAATTTAAGGGGTGTGAATTTTGCGTCATTGTAATTTCCTAATTGCTAAGGTGTTTTTTATAGAGAGGCCAGAAGCCCCAAATTTATTCATTTCATGCGGGTGACAAAGGCTAACTACGTCTTCGTAACCGATATGGCATTGACGGTGGGACGGCGAAAATAACCGTCCCCATTCTGAGAATGCGCAATAGCGTAGTATACAGGATTTTTGGTTGCTTTTAAAATGGCTTGCGACCCGGATATCGCAATTTCATGATGGAATGGAATCACCGGGGTCTTGCGGTCTTTTTCCCAAGTTTTGACTGGCGGCAGGTGTTTGCTGGTTTGTAGAACCGCTGGCAATCGAAAGGACCTTTGTGAATAGAGGTAATCGAGCTTCAACAAGTCTTGTTCCATTGCCGTGGCTGCCGAAAAAAACGTGTCTCGAAATATTCGGTAATATTCGTCAAGCGAAACCGGGTTCATCAATATATCGTGTGCATCATGATAGTCTCGCAATCGGTTGAATATGATTATAGGGTCCATTTTTTCGAGAAGATAATGGATCGAAAACCGGAATCGCTTGGAATTGTAGTAGCGATCAAAAATATCGACGAACTGCTTTAAATACGTCACCTCTTGAGGGGATAGATGTTGGTGAGAAATAAGTTCGTACGGAGGGGTCGATTGATAGTGGTACTGATGTGTCTCTATGAGATTATTAATGGGAGCGCCGGGAAGAAATTTTAGAAACCCCAACTGCAACTCGTGTGGTTTCAGCGCGATCACTTTACATAAAGACTGCTGTATATCCTTCAACGTTTCTCCCGGCAAACCAAATATAAGGTCACAATGGAAATGAATGCGGTCTTGTTCAACCAGTTGTTGAATGGTTTTAAATAATTTTTCGTTGCTTTGCTTACGTTGGATGGTTTCTTGAACCGACTCGGTGGTGGTTTGAATTCCAATTTCAAATTGAAACATTCCAGCAGGAACGGTTTTGAGAAAATCAAGAATTTCGGGTGTGAGAATATCGCCCACCACTTCAAAATGAAACTCACTGCCTTTGAACTGGGTCAACCATTGCATGAGATCTTTCATTCGACTTGGTTTGAGGTTGAAAGTGCGATCTACGAATTTGATTTTCTGAATTCCGGCTGTGATGAGTTTTTTTATTTGAATTTGTATGGTGGCATCATCGAAATAACGCACGGTTTTATCCAATGCGGATAGACAGAACGAGCAAAGGTAAGGGCAACCTCGAGATGTTTCAAAATAAACAAGGCGGTTTTTTAGTTTAGGGAAATCTTCTTCTAGGTAAGCCGGGGTCAGTTCTGGCAGATCAGTTCCGTATGTGCGCCAGCGCTTGAGCACCTCCTCTGAGGGAGGCTCATTTTTATGGGTCAGCTCAAGAAACTCAGTCCACTTCTTTTCGCCTTCACCGGAAATGACAGGGAAGGGCAGTAAGTTGTCTTTTTCAAATGATACCTCTGGCCCTCCCACCGCTATCTTAAGTTCAGGCATTTGTTTTTGCAGACGTTCTATCAACTCCAAACTCTGGCTTCGGTTCCAGATATAAATGCCCACTCCTAAAATTTCTGGCTGGAGTTTTTGTATTTCAGCGGCAATTTTCCATATCGGCTGATTGATGACAAATTCACGGATCCATACATTTTGATAGCCCGCTTCACGGCTGGCATTTCTCAAGTATCTTAAGCTGAGAGATGAATGAATGAATTTTGCGTTGAGCGTTATAAGCCCTATGGAACGATTCAATTTTAAGCCTTGCTCTTAAAGTGTGGTGGGGAATATCCCAACATCATAAAGGGTGTCGGGCGAGTAAGACAACCCCGTTTATTTTTTCTGGCAAGATTTGCAGAAAAAGGTGGAACGTCCAGAATGAAGTCGGCGAGATAGTGGGGTCTTGCATTTTTGGCAAGGCTGTCCCTCTTTGCCATAGACAGACAATTTTACCGCATAATAGCCCGCTGATCCGTTCGGGTCGAAAAAATCGCGCAGAGTGGTGCCACCAGCAGAAATACTGTTCTCTAGGGTAGAGCGCACGCATGAAAGAAGGCGGTCCCATTCGGCAAGCGTGATACGCCCTGCTTGGCGTTGCGGGTTGATGCCAGCCTGAAACAGAGATTCGCAGGCATAAATATTACCAATCCCGGTAATACGCCGAGCATCCATGATGAAAGTTTTAATCGGTGACTTACATTTTCTAGCACGGATTTTTAATGCCTGAGCGTTGGCCTCGGGTGAGAACGGGTCGGGGCCCATTTTATCGAGTAAAGGGTGTTCCCCATTTTGAGGAACCCAAAGAATGCAACCAAAACGCCGAGGGTCGACAAAATGCAGGCAAGTTTTGGCACCAAATTGGAAGATGGCATGCGTGTGTTTTTCTTGAATTGCCATAGAGTTGTTCAGGGTAACGCGACCGCTCATGCCCAAATGCAAGAGCATGGCTCCGTGCGGAACTTTTAAAAGCAGATATTTCCCCAGACGCTGGATTTCATGAACGACCTGTTGGGAAAAATGTTCCTGCAATGTGTCTTGAGGGATTGGAAAACGGATGTCTTTACGGTAGAAACTGAGGCCTGTGCAGGTTTTATTTACCACTAATGGGAGAAGCGCACGGCGCAGGGTTTCAACTTCAGGAAGTTCAGGCATGAGCGTAATAGACGAGGAAAGGCCCTGCCTGGCGAGGCAGGGCGCACTTATTTTAAACGCGAAGTTTTACTCTGCTTTATCCGCTTCTTTTGTTTCTTCTGGCTGTTCCGTGTCTTCTTCTTTGACAGCGGGTTTTTTTGAAATCACCACTTTAGCTGAATGAAGAATCCGTCCATTTAAGGTATAGCCTTTTGAATATTCTTGAATCACGATATTTTCATCGTGTTCCTCGGATTCCAATTGCGTCATGACCTCATGCAGGTTGGGGTCAAAAGGTTTGCCCATGGCTTCGATGGCTTCGACCTTTTGGTTTTTGAGAAAAGCGGTGAACTGCTTCTGGATCATCTCAACGCCTTCTCTTAAACTTTCCAAGGAGGCCTTGGGGGCCTCTAAAGCGCGGTCCAAATTGTCATTGATCTGCACCAGCTCTTTCAAGAGTCGTTGGTTGGCAAATTGAATAGAGTCTTCTTTGTCTTTAATCAATCGTTTGCGAAAGTTTTCAAGGTCGGCTTTTTCTCGTAGGAAGTCTTCTTTTTGTTCCGCCAGTTCTTGGTCTTTCTTTTTTACTTCTTCTTGAAGTGCTTCAAGAGGTGTCAGTACCACTTCTAACGGAACGTCTTTTGGTTCTTCAACCGTTTCTTCCTGATTTTGATCCTCTGCCTTTTCAGTTTCTTCGACAGGTTCCTTTGTCTTTTTTTCCTTGGATGTCATAAAACCTTTTTAAACTCCCTGATTTTCAGAAATTAATTTAGAGACTATTTTTGCGGTATGGTTCACAACAGAAATGATACGTTTATAATCCATTCTCTTGGACCCAAAAACAGCCAGTGTGCCTACATTTTCATTTCCCAATTGATAATTTTGCGCGATGAGACTGCAGTTTTCCATTTCCTCCTGGAGATTTTCCTCTCCTATCAATATGGTCATTCCATCATGGTGCAGGCAAAGATCGAGCAGATTGATCAATTTGGTTTTTTCTTCAAGAGTGCCCAGAAGTGCTTTGATATGACTGATATCTTCTGAGAACTCGGGTTGATCGAGAAAGTTGAGTGCCCCTTCTATTATCAGCTCATTACTGTCATTTTTCTCCGCAAATAAAGCGGCTGACAATGTGTGAGCCTTTCTTGCTAATACATTATAGTGTTCTTTTTCCTGCTTCAACCTTTTCAGTAAATCCCGCAGAATCGATTTAATGGGTTTGCCACTGAACTCGCTGTTCAGGTAATTAGAAATGGAGGTCAACTGCTCTTGAGTCATGTCTGCTTCAATTGGGAGTACTTTGTTTTGCAGAAGACCTTGCTCAGAAAAGAAGACCGCTAGCGCCGCTTGGGGCGCGACCTTGGTAAATTCGATATGTTTGAAGCAAGTACTGGAAAAACTGGGAAGCAGGACCAGCCCGGTTTGCTGTGAATCTTTGGAAAGGTTTTCGCAGGCTTGTTCAAGAAGCCCTTGCAGGTTTTGTTTGTCAGCGGAGTATTCATGATCATGGCTTTCTGATAGAACCTCGGCCTTCATCAAAAAACTTTGTGGACGCAGAAGATGATCCACATAAAATCGATAGCCTTTATCGGTGGGAACTCGGCCCGCTGACTTGTGAGGTTGCTTCAAAAACCCAATCTCCTCTAGGTCGGCCATCACATTCCTGAGTGTGGCAGAGCTAAGATGTTCAGGGTGAACCTTGGAGATGGTTCTGGAGCCGACCGGTTCAGCGGTTTCGATGTATTTATCGACAACTGCTAAAAGAACCGCTTGGTTTCTTTCTTCCAATAAAGGGGAGCTCATTGTTTTAGGAAATACCGAAAAGTTTCAATAATCTTATCTACTCTAATAAATTATCAACCCGTCTGATTTTTGTCAATATGGGAGTAATTCTGGCTGTATCTCGCTTGGGTTTTGTTGGTTCGTCCTGCTTTTATTGCGGTGCGGCAGAAGTTTTTAAGTCTTTTGTCTTCTCGACGATCTGGGTGCCAATGCCCTCGGCTGTGAAAATTTCCAGTAACAGAGCGTGTCGAACCCGACCATCAATGATATGGGTTTTATGAACCCCTGATTTGAGGGCTTGCAGACAACAATTGACCTTTGGAAGCATGCCATCGCGAATGACTTTACTGCGGATCAGGTCTGTGACCTTTTTTCGGGTGAGGCCCGACTGCAAGACCCCGGTTTTGTTCTTAACGCCTTCTGTATCGGTCATCAAAATCAATTTTTCGGCTTTCAGAGCCGATGCGATTTGAGCGGCAACAAAGTCTGCGTTGATGTTGAGCGTCTCGCCATTCTCACCTTTACCTATGGGTGCGATGACAGGAATGAACCCATTCTGATCGAGCGTTTCCAGAATTCGCGGGTTCACCTTCGTGATTTCGCCGACCAAACCTAGGTCGATGATTTCTGGACGATCGGTCTCGGGGGACTGTTTCACCTTTTTATGTCGTTTTGCAAGAATCAGATCACCATCTTTTCCAGTGATGCCCACAGCATTGCCTCCCTGATTGTTGATCAGGGAAACGATCTCCTTGTTCACTTTTCCGCCTAAAACCATTTCTACGACATCAATTGTTTCCTTGCTGGTTACACGTTGTCCTTCCACAAACTGCGATTGAATTCCCAATGCTTTGAGGGTTTTATCGATTTGTGGCCCGCCTCCGTGAACCACCACCGGGTTAATGCCGGTGTATTTCATCATGACGATGTCGAGGGCAAAGTTTTGCTTCAAGTCATCTGAGACCATGGCATTGCCGCCATATTTGATGACGATGGTTTTATTGTAGAAGTTCTTGATATAGGGCAGAGCTTCTAACAGGATTTCCGCTTTTTGTATCAATTTTTTCATAATAAACTTAAAGGATATAACGACTCAGGTCTTCGTCTTGAATAATGTCTTTCAATTTGTCTTTAATATAGTTCGCATCAATGGTGATATTTCTATCTTCCAGATCGGGTGCATTGAAGGAGATGTCTTCGAGAAATTTTTCCATAATGGTATGCAGTCGTCGGGCCCCGATGTTTTCCATCCGCTGATTGACCAGAGCCGACATTTCTGCAATTTGCTCAATCGCATCTTCTTTAAACGATATATCCACCTGCTCTGTTTTCAGCAGGGCCGTATATTGTTTGACTAGGGCATTATCGGGTTCTGTCAAAATACGGACAAAATCTTTCTTGGTCAGAGAGTCGAGTTCCACCCGAATCGGGAAACGCCCCTGAAACTCCGGAATCAGATCAGAAGGCTTGGCTGAGTGAAACGCCCCCGCTGCAATGAACAAGATATGGTCGGTTTTCACTATCCCATGTTTGGTGTTGACGGATGAGCCTTCTACAATCGGTAGAAGGTCACGCTGAACTCCCTCACGAGAAACATCCGGTCCGCTGGTTCCACCTGACTGGCGACCGATGATTTTATCTACCTCATCGATGAAGATGATGCCATTTTGCTCAACCCGTTTAAGAGTTTCCTGCATGATTATGTCTTGATCGAGTAATTTCTCAGCCTCTTCTTTGCAAAGAACCTTGAAGGCATCGGGCACTTTCAATTTTTTGTTCTTGGTTTTTTGCGGCATGATGGAGCCGAGCATATCTTTGATGTTATTGCCCATATCTTCCATGCCATTACCCGCGCCCGCGCCGAGATCTATAATGGAGGGCATCTTTTCTTGTATCTGAATTTCCACATCGCGTTCATCGAGCTTGCCTTCTTTCAACATCTGGGAAAATTTTTCGCGTGTTTGCTGGTAATGCAACTTGCCATTGGCGTCCAGATGCGTATCGGCTTTTCCCTGCATACCCGGTGGCGGAGGAAGAAGTAGATCGAGAATTCGTTCTTTTGCCATTTCACGGGCTTGCACGCGAATGGATGCTTCCATTTCTTCTTTAACCATGTTTTTGGACAGTTCCACCAAGTCACGAATCATCGACTCGACATCGCGCCCGACATAACCCACTTCGGTATACTTTGAAGCCTCAACTTTGATGAAAGGCGACTTCGAGAGTTTTGCCAGCCGACGTGCTATCTCTGTTTTACCCACGCCAGTGGGGCCGATCATGAGAATATTTTTGGGGCCGACTTCATCGCGAAGTGAATCGGGGAGCTGTTGTCGTCGCCAGCGGTTACGCAAGGCAATGCCGACGGCTCGTTTGGCGTTGGTTTGTCCCACTATATACTTGTCCAGTTCCTCGACAATCTGTTTGGGAGTCAAGGATGCCATGAAGGCGTCACTCGATACGGTTGTATCGGGCAAGGGTAATGTTGTTTCGTTCATGAACTACAATTCCTCAATCGTTACATTAGAGTTGGTATAAATACAGATCGACTCGGTGATTCTCATGGCTTCTTCCACGATTTCCCGAGCTGAAAGACTGCTATGTTTGACCAATGCTTTAGCGGCGGCGGTTGCAAACATGCCTCCTGAACCGATAGCTAAAACACCGTCGTCGGCTTCGATCACATCTCCCGTTCCTGAAAGCAGGAGTGAATGGTCTTTATCGACGACAATCAGCATGGCTTCCAGCCGTCTGAGCATTTTGTCCGTACGCCAGTCTTTAGCCAGTTCAACGGCTGAGCGGGGTAGGTTGCCTTGGAATTTTTCCAGCTTTTCTTCAAACCGGGCAAATAAAGAAAATGCATCGGCAGTGGACCCGGCAAAGCCTCCGACTATTTTATCGTGATACATGCGCCGGACTTTACTGGCGGAATGTTTCATAATGGTACTGCCTAAACTAACTTGCCCATCACCGCCTATGGCAACTTGGCCGTTGTGTCTTACTGCGAGTATTGTGGTTGCGTGCATCATATCGAATATTGTACTGGTATCAGTAGTAAAAAGGAAACCCGATTAATATTAATCCGTCGCGGGTTTTGCTTGAGCGCGAGGATGGGCCTTGTCATAGGTTTCGGATAAATGATCAAGGGTTAAATGTGTGTATTTCTGGGTTGTGGACAGACTGGAATGTCCCAACAGTTCTTGGATAGATCGCAAGTCGGCCCCGCCGTCCAAAAGGTGGGTGGCAAAGGAGTGGCGGATGGAATGTGGTGAAACTCCACCAGGGAAATTCCCTTGTTTGATGTATTTTTCCACCACTTTACGCACTCCTCGTACGGTGATTGCGGTTCCCCGATAATTCAGGAAGAGTTTTTTTGTACCGGGGGCCATCTCTTTTTCCCTGCGGAGGGTGAGGTAGCTTTGCAGAGCTTCGACACAATGACGGCCCATGGGTAACAAGCGTTCCTTGCCTCCTTTTCCCAGTACTTTGACCATGCGGGAGTCGGGGTGAATGTCTTCGATGCTCAGCCCAACCAGTTCGCTGATGCGCAAGCCACAACTGTAAAACAGCTCCAGCAAAAATCTATCGCGCGTAGGCAGAAATTCTTTGCCCTGCGGCAACTCTAAAAGTCGAAACATATCATCGACGGAAAAATAGGCAGGGAGCTTGTTTTGTATTCGCGGTGCGGGCACGGTTCTGGCGATATTATTCTTTAGAGTTCCCTCTCGACATAAGAAACGAAAAAATGAGCTCAATGTTGACAGTTTGCGCCGCATGGAAACACCAGAAATTTTCTTCTCGTAGAGATAGCCCATGAATGAGCGGATCACCAAACGGTCTATTTTTTCAAGCTGAATGGTATCGTTATGCATGGCATGACCTGAGTATCGCAAGAATTCCTGGAATTGAGCGATATCATTGAGATAACCTTCCAACGTATGAGGAGAGGCATTTTTCTCCACCAGCAGGTAATTCTTGAACTCCTGTATGGCGTTTTCCATTCATTAACCCTTTATTTATCAATGCTGTCAAAATACCCGACCATTTAGGGGAAGTCAAGACGTGTAAACTTATGTTTAGCATTTGAAACTGTCATGGATTACGTTCATAATTAACCCATTACCTACTTTGTTAATCGATTGCCTGAGAACAGGTCGCTAAAAATACGCGAGCCAATGGGATGGAGTTATATGTCAAGCAACTCAGAGTTTGAAAAAGAACGTCAGCAAGCGGGGCAAGGGTTCAAAACGGTATCTGATATTCGCCAAAGGTTGGATATTCTTGCCGAACATGTAGAGTCTCGCAAAGAAGCGTTGGAAGAGGAGATTCAAGAGCATCTTCATGAATCGTTGGCCAATGCGCGAGATTCTATGGAGAGAATAGAAGAAAATATTGCGCCCAAAGTAGAAAAAGCCATTCGCACCAAGTTGGGGGAAATTGATCGTAAGTTGGCCCTGATGCAGGAAGATGGGCTTGAAGCGGTGCGGGAAGAATTGAAAAAAGCGACGCCTCACATGACCGAAAAAATAATGGCAGAGCTCGATCAGGTGGTGGCCGAAAATATACGTTTTACAAAAATGGAAATTTTAGGTGAGGTCAAAGGGGAACTCAAGAAGTCGGTGGAGTCTGCATTAGAACCGATTCAGGAAAAACTGGACAAAGGTTTATCAGGAATGAAAGCGCTTGCAATCACGGCGCTGATTTTGTCTGGATTGGCGTTACTGGGAGTGATTGCGTTGGCTACTCAGTGATCAGCCAGAAGAGAAAAAAGAAAAGAAAGCATGAAATCACCACCTGCCAGACAAAAGAAAAGCCCGGGCCGGTAAATAGGATTAAAACTGTGCAGACGCAGAGAATGACAAAGGCTAAGATATGGCGTGTGCGCTTGCTTAAGACGGGTTCTGGTTCCATAGCTGATAGAAGAAGATTAAGTTTTTAACCCGGTTGTTTTTGCAGAAGCATTTTCTTGATATCTTCAAAAGCCAAAATTTCTTCTGCTTCCATTAAGAGGTCATCTACCGAAAAACTGGTATCGCTTGGCGTGTCTTCGTTTTTCTGAGAGTCTGAATTCACTTCCAAGCCGGGAGAAGACTCTAGATAATTTTTAATTTGATCGTGGCTGAATGTGTCTGCGATACCTTTAGCGAAATCGGCAACCAGAGCTTCCAGATGTTTGACCTGCTCCAAAGGGCCTCTGTAATGTTCCTGCACGGTTAAAGCATAGCTCATTTTCAACGAGCGCCCTCCTTGATTGAGAGGGTGGTCTTCAGACATTTGATTGCTGGTATATAGAAATTGAAGTTTTCGTCGAGCGTCTTTAAGCTGTTTGAAATGCGCCCCGAATCGTTCGCCAATTAAATAGGAAAGAGCCGTATGAATGCCTTCGCGCTCACCAATTTGCGACGCTTCTTTGCAATACCCCTGAACTTGTGCGAATTCCATAAAATGATTTTCAATAAAAATATTAACAATGAGACTTGATGCTTGTCTCTATTATTCTTGTAATGACAGCAGAAGTAAACCCCTTAATGTCATGACGTTCAGTTTTA
Source organism: Nitrospina sp. (assembly GCA_018702695.1). Lineage (GTDB taxonomy): Bacteria > Nitrospinota > Nitrospinia > Nitrospinales > VA-1 > LS-NOB. The sequence continues at coordinate 40,279 of JABIYR010000158.1, forward strand.
ACTTCTGAGGTTGTTAAGTTATTTTTGGGTTGTACCATTTCGCGCAAAGGTAAGCCAAGAAGCGGGTGGCAGAATGGAACAAGGCTTCACTCCCCTTTATAGGCTGTACATAGATGAAAAGCATTCCCGCATCGATGGCTCCCCCATCTGTCACATAATTGTCTCCAACCATGCATACTTTGGCGGGGTCTTGCAATTGCAAGAACTCGGTCATGGCAACCTGAAACCCTGTCCGGTCGGGTTTGGCGGGAACCTTGCTGACAATTTTCACTCCCAATGTTTCAAATGCTTGAAAGCGATCTTCCCAGGCATTGGTGTAAATGGCAATTTTAAGCCCGCTTTCAAGCATGGATCGAACATGGTTGACCACAGAAGGGTTGAATTCTCTGGCATGGTGTGGGCCAAGCGTGCCATCGGCATCGAGAAGAACTCCTTCAATGCCCTTGGCGAGCAGACTTTCTATGGGAATATCTTCAAACTTTTGGACAGATAAAAACGTTTTCAACCGCAATGGGCTAAAAGGCAGAGCAAGGAATCGGGATATCTTTGCCCAAGTGAAGCCTTCGCGCTCAGGAGGCGGAGAATCTCGATGGGTCGTTGCCATAAAATTAATAGTCTGGAAGTTGATCGGTTGTGAGGTGCCTTTTCATCTTCTTAAAAGTTCAGGTTAGCAGAATACCATGGCAACTGGGTCATAACGGGTAAAATTGTTGCCTGTATTTTATCTTCAATTTGGTGGAGTGAGTAATTACTCTTCAGGGAACCAGAGAGAACTCCGGCGTGGCATCGAGGATGAACTTAAGTAAATCGTGGCGAGTGATAATTCCGACAAGCTTTCCTTGGTCGGTAATGGGTAAACGAAGGATCTGGTTATCAATGAAAGATTTTACTACTGAGAGCATATAGCAGTTTTGATCGGCGGTGATAACATCTCGTGTCATGAACTCACTGGCGAAGGTGGAGCTGAGGCTTTTCCCCTGTAACAACAGCTGCATTATATCTTTTTCCGATACAATACCGAGGACAATATTCTCTTCACATATGGGCATGCCAGAAAAACCACTGCTATTCAGTTTTTCTAGAATATCACGTGCAGAAGTGTCAGCACTCGAGCAGACAACGGGCTGGGTCATGACTGTTGAAACTTTTATAGCTTTAAGTTTTTCAAACATGTGTGACCCCCTCCATATTTATGTAGATAGATCGCTACCATTATATAGTAAAATCGGAATGGCGATGGTAGTTATTGGGGCAGAATAATTTTAAGAGGGTTTTCTGTGTTTAGCCTGAGGGGAACTTTGTTGTGACAAAAATAAGGTTACTAAAGCACTGATTCCGCCGCAAGAAGGCCAATTTGAGTCCAATCGACCAATTCATCCATCTCTTCTCGGGTCATATTCAGAGCTTCCAAATAGCTTTCATCGGAGTTGGATTTTTCACGAGTTTCTATCGAGTGACCCAAACCATACTCATTGGCGATTTGATTTGCAGTGCAGACCAGACGCATCAGGTTTGGGGGTTGGTTTTTAGTCAGGCCGGATTCAATATGAGCGGCTGTGGCTTCGACGACTTTTTGCGAAACCGGCCACCATTCTTTCAGGTAAGCCGCTCCCAATTCAGAGTGGCCCATTCCAAAAAAGTTTTTTTCCAATGTTTCTAAAGACTGGTCGGAAGCATGAAAATCTGTGTGAGAGAGAAACTGATTGTACTGCTCGGGGATGAGATAATCGTAGACTAACAAACCGATATCATGCACCAAACCGGCTAGGTAGCACGAGTTCAGCTCTTCTGGGTCGGTCAAGACTTTCTTCCCCAGTTCACGAGATAGAATGGCAACGGCCAGCCCGTGTTTCCAATATTGAGTCTGACCCAATGTCTGTGGAACATTGATACAACCGGGTAGCTCGACCGTATAACACAATTCTAAAACAGCTCCGACTCCTAACCGAACAATGGCATCTTCAATATTTTCCGCCAAATCGCGTCCTCCGCCGAACAGGGCGCTATTGGCCATGCCAATGATTCGAGATGATAAAACAGGTTCAGAGGAAATGAGCCGCCGAACGTCTTCGACATCACAGTCGGGGTCTCCCATTAACTTCTGCAATGCGATGAGCACATCGGGAAGGGGAGGCAGGTAACCACTCGCTTTTAATTTTTCTAAGATTAGATCTTTCAAAGTAAAACCAGAAAATATAGATCAGACTAATAATGTAATCCGTCTTTCTTTATAAAGCTATGCTTAAATTGTAACCGGGCCAATTTGCATTGGCCCGGTTAGCTTCGAACCTAGTCATCATGATCTATATCACTGTCTTTATCGCTATCATTCTGCTTTATCGGGAGCTTCCCCGATGAGTACACTCTGGCTTGCTGATCTGCTGGCATGTGAGCGGTGGCGGCACCATATTGGTACACCAGCTCCCCACCAGTATGACCGGCATCCACTAATGGGATGAGGGCGACCAAACTCAATGCCGCCAACCCTAAGCGCAGGGAATGCGAATTTTTCTTGATCAACCCAGCGAAAGATACCAGAAATAGAGTTCCTGCCACCCAAGGAATCATTTCTGCCGCTTCTTCGTGCTCCTCGATCACTCTTTCGGATACAATTTCTTCGACTTTGTCCTCGTCTTTTTCGCCCAGTTCCATCGCAATGAGCGAAGTTGCCCCATAAGCAAGAGCCATGATTGCTACCAGTACCCAAACCCTTTGTTGTAGGTAGCCCTTTTTGATGGTCGCCCAGAGTATGAATGCCAAAACAGGAAGCAACGTCCCCAAAACAATCGGAAAATGAACTACAACGGGATGCAACGGTAAATCAAACATGATAATCTCCTGAGCAATGAGTATTGTCCTAACTTGTTATTAGCTTTGGCCAAAAAGCAGGAAACATCCATCCGTACAATGGAGTATGTAGAATTGTTAATTAAATCAATGTTTTATGGGAGGCGTAGGGCAAATGGAGGATGACCGTGAGACCTCGCCTTTGCTTCTCGCATTATCGGGAACGTTTGTGGTTTTGGTGGGGCTTGATCTTGTCAGCGATTATTTGGAAGGAGGCACGGGAGCTCACCTGACTTTGGAGGCGATTCTGCTGGCGATCAGCGGGTTAGTTTTTGGGCGAGGTATCCAGCAATTGCGTCAAGCCCGGCAGAAAATTCAATCACTCAAAAACGATGTAGAACAGCTGAGTGAAGAAAAGGAAAAATGGCAAGGCGAGACGCATCAACTCCTCGCGGGTTTGTCGGTCAAAATAGAAAATCAGTTTGCGTATTGGCAATTGACCCCGGCTGAAACAGAGGTGGGTTTTCTTCTTCTGAAAGGGTTTTCGCTGAAAGAAATCGCTGGTATCCGCAATACAAAGCTCAAAACGGTGCAACAGCAGTCGCAATCGATCTATCAAAAAACTGGCCTAGCCAGCCGTTCTGAGCTGGCGGCTTTTTTCCTTGAAGATTTATTGCCTCCGTGTGCTGACTAGAAAATTATTCTGTAGTAGAGCTCAAAGCTTCTGGGAAGTGGATGATGAAAGTGGCTCCTTCCCCCAGCTTGCTTTTTGTGGTGATGTTTCCTCCATATGTTTTTACAATTTTGTCGCATATTGCCAAGCCGATGCCAGTTCCTTCGTAGGCACTACGACCTTGTAACCGCTCAAACATACTGAATATTCGGTGGGCAAATTTTTGTTCAAAACCGATGCCGTTATCTTCTACTCTGATTTCCCACATCTTGTCACTTTGATTAAAAATGCTCGTGATATTGATAATGGGAGGGCTGTCTTGTTTGTGAAACTTTAAGGCATTTGAAAGAAAATTTTGAAACAATTGTTGAGCTTGATGGAAATTAATATTGAGTGTTGGCATCTCAGAAATATTGATTTGAGCTTTCGTGGCCGTTATCTGAGTGTCTAGATCGCTTGTGACCTGAGTTAAAACGTCTTTGAGGTTTAAGGGGTGCGTACTATCTTTATCAATGGAAACCTTGGAATATTTTAAGAGGTCGTCAATAAAATTTGCCATTCTTAACGACGCTTTTTGCATTCGATCCAGATAATTTTTTGAACGTTCGCTGATATGGTGTTCTGTATCGATTAAAAGGTCGCCGAAGGTGATGATCTTTCTTAAAGGTTCTTTCAAATCATGCGAGGCGATGGCGGCAAAATTTTGCAGCTCCTGATTACTTTGTTTTAGTTCCTCGGTATATTGATTTAAAGCTTTTTCCTGATACTTGGATTCAATGGCAAAACCCGCTTTGTAGGCCAAGGCTTTTAAAAGTTTTAATTCTTCTTCATCAGGAGATCTTGTGGTTTTGTAATAAACGGCAAACGTTCCAAGTATTTGTTCCTTTGAACTATAAATCGGTTGCGACCAGCAAGCTTTCAAACCGGCACTTTCAGCGACATTTTTATGTTTTTTCCATAATGGGCTTGTTTCTATATCCTCTACGATGGTCAATTCATTGTTATACACTGCTGTGCCACAAGAGCCTGTATCAGGCCCGATGACCAACCCTTCTATGGCGGAATTATAAAAAGCCGGTAATGAGGGGGCCACGCCACTGATAAAATATTTTCCGGCATTATCCAAGAGCAACACTGAGCAAAAAGAACCGGGGGCTTCGAACTCATAGAACAAGGTCAATTGTTTGAGAATGCCATTGAGGTTTTTTGATCGCGCTATCACCTCCATGGTTTTATTGCTGAACTCCAAATGACGTTGTCCCGTCAATAGAATATGTATGGCATCTGAGAGCCTTTCGATTTCATCCCCACCCTTGTTGATTTTTATATTTTCTTTTGAGCCCGATAAAATGATATCAACTAGATAATTGAGTCTGGCAACAATGCCACGACTACTCACCAGCCAAATCACTAGAGCGACGAATAAAATACTGACCCCCAGCACTGAGAAAACAATGAATGAGTTCTGTTCAACTTGACGGCTCAACTCATGTCGCTTCTTTTGAAAACTACTTAAAACAGCCTCTTGATAACTTGAAGTCAGGTGTTTCAATTCGTTATCTATGGTCCTTAATTCGTTGGAACTTGTTTCTATAAAAGAGCGCTTTTTAATAAGGTTTTCATGGGCAATTAAATACTTGCGGTAGTTATTTAAATACTCAGAGCTGATCGTATCCAATTTTCCCTTTGGCTCAGTGGATTTGCTTATTTGTTTTTCAAGAGTGGCGGTGATCAGCTCATCTTGAAACTTTGTTGCTGAGTCAATGCTTTTTGTTGTGTCTGTAGCACTGCTTAACGCTCTGTGGCGGTCTCCTTGGATCTCAGTCAACTTGATCAGCATTGCTTGCACAGTTCTAATTTTGTTCGCGGTTGAGGCGTTATGACTTTTCGCGTTAGCACTCCACAGGTTTTGAAGGTGCTTGTTGTTCTGCTGAAAAAATGTATCCATTTCATTATAAAGCTCAAATATTTGAACTTTTAACTGTAGAGACAGGTCTAAACTATTACCTAGGTCTTGAGCTAACTGAATAAATCGGATTTTATTTTTAAAATTGGGGTCTTGGGATAAGTGGTGGGTCAATTCTCGAAAAGCATTTAAATCTTTATTGACCTCCTGGTAGGCATTTTTCAGCTCTGTCTTGTTGGGAGCATAGAGCATGGTTGAACCTGAATTTAAAAGCCTATTTGTGGTTGCCACAAATTCGCTGGCCCGAATGACTTGCGGGAAATTTTTATCCAATAAATTTCTATTTGCACTCACATAATTATTAAACAGAATGCTTAACGAGACTCCCACTAAGAGGGTGGCACTGCCTAATACTCCAAAGGCGAAAAATAATTTTGAACGAATAGTTCGAAACATACTAATTATCGACTTTCCATGAGTTCATATAGGTTTTTCGGTAAAGATTGAGAGGATCAAATAGATTGTTTTTATTGACCTCTTTGAGAATGTTTTCTTCGGTGATAATAATTGTCGGGGAAACATAATTGCTGGGTGGTTTGTCGTTGAACAGACGGTTCAGTTCATCAATCAGTTGCCAGCCTTGCAATAAAAGCGGTTCTGGAATCGTTGCATATTGCAAGCCGCCATATTTTATCCTTAAGTAAGCTGAATAACTGCCATCTCCTGCCGATATATTTTTAATCAGCATGGGGAAGTCCTTCTCATAAGTCGCAAATACGGGCGCGGCAAAATCGAAGTAACGGTCATTGATTGCCAAACTATGTGTCCATTGCGAACCATATTTATCTAACAATTGCTTGATTCTTTTTTGAGCGATTGAAGTCTCTTCCGATAGGTCTAAATCAATGATTTCTAGTGTCTCACAATGCGAACATTGTCTGATGGCCTTTTCCATGAAGGCAGATTTTTTTAACGCAATCTCATAATGTGAGTCGGTAAAGATGATCACTCCAGCGGCTTTAGCCGAGTCGCCTTTGACTTCATCTACGGAATATTGTGCAACTTGATCGGGATCAGTGGTGATGTTTGTGAGTACCGGGGAGTCCTTTAAAGGCCCTGAGGTTCCACCTGAATGCCAACCGACAATTTTCACGTTTTTATCTGCTAATGCTTGTAGCTCTACTGCGAACTTGCTGGAGTTGAAACCTCCGATAATGATGCCATCTAAATTTTGATTGATAGCGTTCTTTAAAATAATTGCAATTTTTGAATTGTCGCCTCCGGCATCGCTGACTATTAATTGCCAACGGATTTCTTTGGCCGCCTCCTCCAACCCTTCGGCTACACCAAGAATTCCTCCATTGGTCAAATCTGTGGCCACATATAATATTGTTTTTGTCGTTACGGCTTTAGGTCCAACAGGAGGCAGGGGCCAAGCTTGGCTGGAGTTTTTATAGTCATTAAGCGGAGACTCTTGCGCTTGCACCGGCACGAAGGCAATAAATATAGCTCCGATTAGGAACATTAAATAACTAGTGGCTCTCATGTTTATGCTATTTGAGTTGTCTGAGTATTGAGCCTGTCATCTTATCGGTTTAGTGATTCAGAGTACAAACAAAAATGATATGCGAATCAGACTCTCTATCGACTTAAGTGAGGTGAGGAGTGCTAAATATAATGAAGGCATTGGGCTATGTTGGGTAATAGTTGCATACCCCATTGCAATAAAACCGATGGCGGGTTTGGGAGGAAGGCTGAAGTCTAGCGAAAGTTTTCTGAATTGAGATGGCTACGGCTCTTTGTTGTTATTCCCTTTGATCATGGCATATTTATAACCACATTCTTTTTGGTTGGATATTGTGACCATGTCATCGTGACGGTTTTTCAAGGCTTCGGTTTCGGCTAAATCAGCGACATGAGAGTCCGAAACGGTCAAAATGGCATTTATTATTGTCAGAGGGGGGAAAGCGAACCCCGCCGCTGTGAGAACCAAATCTCGCAGGTTCTTTAAGTTGTGGTTGACCTTATGCAAGACACCAATTTTTGTTTGCGCTTCCTGCATCTGTTTTTCAAGGGTTAGGCAAGAGGCCTGTGGATCTTCAGACTTGGCAAGATAAACCTTGCCTGCGGCACAACCCGTAAACAAAAAACCACACAAATAAGCAAACGGTACCCGCTATTCATTACTACTCCCTACAAACTAAAGTTGATAGATATATTTTTAAGGAAACTGGCTTGAGACGTTAAGACTCAAATTCAAGGATGAGATTTAGGGACCAAAAAAGCGAACAGAAGTGGAAATAGCGTAGAAGGGGTCTTTAAATGATTAATCCTATTATCAAATATAACGCATTTTTACTACTTTAGATACCAAAAACCGAGGGAACCAATGTTTGCTGAATAAACGGAAGCTATAAAATAATTTTGCGAGCTACTGTGAGGAGGTGTTGTAGGGAATTTTCAACCGAAACCGCTTCTGTCTGACGGGCTTTTACCGCTGAAATGAGATCGTTATGCTCACTGCCATCGTAACCCGTCACCGCAGTGCCCGTGAGCAAATTAAAATGATCGTCTGACGAACCGATAGAGGCTAAGCCCAAGTCCTCTGCATAGTTCTCTTGATACCCGTGTCCTGATGATAGGTCTTCAATGCCATCGACCAGACCGAGAAGGTTTTCCTTCACCCAACTGATGCTGGCACCAAATGGATGAGTTCTCTTTTTTTCTGGGTGTGCAACGATTGATATTCCACCAAAAGGTGCAATTCGTGGAATCACATCAAGCATGGAAACAAAACGATAATCAAAATCAGAAAATTGCAATGCGAGATCGCCAGATTTTTCCACCGATAAATAATCCGGGTCGAGAATGATAACTAGGTGCCCCTCTGTCGTGCTTATTTCAAAAGCGGGGTAAGCCTTAACCGGCTTATAGGTTTCATCCCATTCATGAAGGCATCGAGCTTGTTCTTTGGCTGAGGTAACAATATTGTCAATTAAAAATTTCCCAGGAATCAAATGGTCGGTGATGACAACATAATCCAACCCCAAGCGCGAAGCCCTTTTTAATATGCTGGAGACAGAGTGCGAGCCATCAGAAAAAGTAGAATGGCAATGCGTCTCGCCCAATACTCGATTAGGTTGTTGCTCCTTGAGGAGAGCGATATTTTTACGAATCCGTGAATCGAGAAAATATCGAGCCGTTAAATCAGCAAAAGGTTTGGCCATTTTACGTTTATTTCTGGACCAACGACCGAAATCATTGGGAAGTAAATAACGCTGTTCCTCACGAATAAATTTATGGGTTGTGATGCGATTCATGGTGATTCTGTTTTATTGAAAGATGCTTGGTTACTTGTCTGTACGGTTTTTTATAGGAATTACTGAATTCAAATCTGTGGTTTGATTTCATTCAGTTTAACCTAATATTTCTTGGCAGGTATGATTTTTGTTAATTGAATATCTATAAGTGCTCCCCACATTTCGGACAAGTTGGTTTGTGGTTAGAATCGTTGCTCTTGATTTCTTCGATTAGACCCGAGGCTAAGATTCCTGCGGGAAGGGCAAATACTCCCAGCCCTAGAAGCGCAACCAAAGCCGCAAATACCATTCCCAGCATAGTTGAGGGGTTTGGCCCAACGCCTAACCTTGTAGTCGCCCCTACTGTCCACCACATCGCCGCAGGTATGCTGGTAAATGTATTGGGTTGGGATTTGTTTTCTACAAAGTAGATAATGCTGGATGCGAAAACTAAAAGGATGATGGCTACGGTAAAAGTTATTATTAGGTCTTCTTTCTTTTTAACAAGTACTCTCCAGAGGAGTTGCATGGATTGAGAGTATTTGGCAAGTTTTAGAAGCCTGAATATTCTAGTTAAACGAAGAATTCTAAGAAACCGTAAATCATATGGAATTAGCAACGGTAAATAGAAAGGGAGTATTGCCAAAAGGTCAATTAAAGCCATTGGACTGAATAGGAATTTTATTCTTCCTTTGCCCCCGGTATTTTGGGAGTGCTGATCAATTACCCAGACTCTTAATCCGTACTCAACTGTGAATATTAAGACTGAAAACTCTTCAAAAGTTTTAAAATATTGGCTGTAGTTGCTTGTTAGGTTGGGTACTGTTTCCAAAATAACTGTAAGCACATTGAGAAATATCAAAGCCATTAACCCAATGTTCACCCCTCGACTCATTGCATCTGCTGAGTGACCCGGGTCTAAAATTTGGGATATTCTTTTTTTGATGTGGTTATTCATAGAATGCTTTTATATGTAGCTAGGATAGCTAATCCTCTTTCATTAGATTTTTAGCTTCTTTGATATCAATTTTTGCGGTGTGTCCATGTTTTTCAAGTAGGTGCAATAGGTTAGACCCATTGAGTAAAGTTATAGGCTTCCCATTCGCAAAACTATACGAATCTGCACCATAATCAGCGGTTGTTACAAGAATACCTTTGGTTGCACCTTCATTCATGATTGTGCCATATAGGTCGCGTACTGCTGAGACTCCAACTGTATTGGTATAGCGTTTAGCCTGTATAACAATCTTGCCACCGCGGATTGGATCCGGATCAAAAGCGATAGCATCTACACCTCCATCAGATGATGCTTGAGTGACTTTTACTTCACCACCGTTTTGAGCAAATTCTTTTTCAAATATCTCTCGAACAAGATGCTCGAAATCTTCCCAATCCATTGCGGCGAGGTTGGTGCTTTCATTCATGCCGTCAGCAACTTCATAATGGTCTGTGAAGCGTTTGTCTGATTTATCTAATTCCAGAATGGGTCGAACTGTGGTAATGGTACTTAACTTTGCGCTACCGACACCTTTTAGGGCTTTAAAACAAAGTTTAGGATCAATGTTAGCGAGGTTTATTTTAATGAATTCGGTTTTAGAGGCTTGAATCGATAGAATACACTTCGTTTCCTTATGCCCTGTTGCTGGATTTAATGCGGTGATAATGCCATTAAAGGTAATAGCAGCAATAACATCAACAACATCAGCTTCGAATAACTCGTGAAGTGTTCTCAATGTTATTTGATAAATCGTAGAGTCAAATAATTTGCTTTGGTCTGATTGACTTAAAAATTTTTCATCAAAGCTGTCTTTGCTTTTAATGTATTTGACCATTGTTCGAGCTGGTATGTTGTCCGGGCTGGGTAATTGGAAATCAACAAGAATCATTCCATTTGATTCATTATGCTGAACTTCAAAGTCTTTTGGGAAGCTATCTGGATATTCTGAATTATTGAGAACCATCTCACAGTACTCAACGATTGCTTCGGGGTCTTTCTTTTGATAGCGAGTCTTAAGTTCATCAACTTTTTGATTAAATGCGGTCCGTTTCTGTTCTGAAATAGTATGCTTGTTTAGCGTTTCCTCATTTTCCTTCTCGATTTTGCCCTTAGATTTTTGCCACTTTTTCAATGCTTGCGAATATTCGAGTTCCTGTTGTTGGTTATGCTTTTTAGTGCCACCAAAGAGGGCTTTAAAAAATGGGACTTTTGTCATGTATTCACTACGTTGTGGTTCTTTAGGTTTGCTTGCTAGCTTGGGAGAATTCGGTTTTTGAACTTTTAGTTTTTCCCAATCAACAGCATCATTGATATCTAAGGTATGTGAAAGCAGGCCTTCTATTGCCTCAAGCGCAATTCTTGATTTAGTGGTCATCTCCTGAGCTTGTTCTTCTTTGTCTTTCTTTTCTTGAATTTCGACCTGCCGTGCCCACTTCTTTTCCCAAGCGTTAACTTGATTTTGAATTTTGCCGTGTAGCACTGAGGGGTCGCTTGCTGATAAGTGTCGTGTTAAATCTAAGCCTTTGTGGTACATTTCGGTCATGTAGCCGGAGTGATTTCCTTTGCTAGTATACTTGTCTTCGATCTCGCCTATTTCTATCACTTGAATCTCCTAAGGTGTTTGCTCGCTTTATAACGTTCTGACCTATTGCGACCGGCGGCTCGCCGGTCAGAACCAACTTTCTCGGTCTAAAGAGCGATATTGGATTGCTTCTGCCACATGTTCTGACTGCACCGATTCGCATTCGGCCAGATCGGCGATGGTGCGGGCGACTTTTAGGATGCGGTCATGCGCTCTTGCGCTGAGGCCGAGTTTGTCGATGGCGAGTGCCATGATTTTTTTGGAGGCTTCATCGAGCTGGCAAAAGGTTTTCAGTTGGTGGGGATTCATATTAGCGTTGAAATTGTTTTCATCTTCTTTGTGAAAGCGTTTTAGTTGAATCGTTCGGGCCTGTTCGACTCGGTTGGCGATAGATTGGGAGCGTTCTCCGCCGGATTCAGACGATAGGTCTTTGTATTCCAGTGCTGGCACTTCGATATGTAAATCGATGCGGTCGAGCAGGGGGCCGGATATTTTCCCGACATATTTTTTGATGGTCATTGGCGTGCATCCGCATTCGCGTTTAGGGTCGAACCGGTAACCACAGGGGCAGGGGTTCATCGCCGCGACTAGCATCAGGTTTGCCGGATAGGTGATGGAACCCGCGGCGCGTGAGATGGAGACGGCACCGTCTTCTAGAGGTTGACGCAATACTTCCAATACATTTCTTTTGAATTCGGGCAATTCATCGAGAAATAGAACGCCGTTATGCGCCATCGACACTTCTCCCGGCATGGGCACGCGCCCGCCGCCGATCAGCCCAGCATCGGAGATGGTGTGATGCGGGGAACGAAAGGGGCGTGAACTCAATAACCCTTTTTTCAGTTGACCGAGCACGCTGTGAATTTTGGTGGTGGTGATAGCCTCCCCCTGAGTCATGGAGGGTAAAATAGTCGGGATGCGTTTCGCTAGCATCGACTTACCGCTACCCGGTGGGCCGATAAGTAGGATATTGTGCCCGCCAGAGGCGGCGATCTCTCAGGCGCGTTTGACATGGTGCTGGCCTTTGACATCGGTGAAATCTAATTCATGTTTGTTGGCAGAGGCATCTTGGCTTTTGGGTTTGGGGCTGACAGGTTGCAGTGCCAGATTACCGCATAAAAACTCAAGCGCCTGAGGCAAGGTGTCTATGGGATAAACGGGAATGCCTTCGATGATAGCAACCTCGGCGGCATTTTCACTGGGCAGAAGCACTCCCTCCATGCCATTTTCATGGGCCATAGCGGTGATAGACAATGCGCCACGAATGGGTTTGACTCGACCATCGAGAGAGAGTTCACCGAGAATCACCATTTTCTTCAGGCGATCATTGTCGATCATGCCACTGGCGCAAAGTATACCTATTGCGATGGGCAGGTCGAAAGCAGAGCCTTCTTTGCGAATATCGGCAGGTGCTAAGTTGATAGTGATTTTTCTTACTGGCAGGGCCAGTTGTGTGTTGCGGATGGCGGCACTGACACGATCACTGCTTTCTTTAACGGCGGCATCGGGCAGACCCACGATAGACATGCCGGGTAGCCCTTGTGCTAGGTTGACTTCGACTTCAACGGGGTAACCGTTTATGCCTAAAACCGCTCCACTATGAACGAGTGCGACCAAAGTTTCTCCAATCTAAATCTGTTTGAATATCCGCTGAGGCTGGTTTCTATTTTGGCAATCCGATTCTCGCCTCAACCTACACGAGTCAATCTTAGGGGTCAAGTTCGCAAGTCAGGCTGTTCTTTTCATCACGGTTGCTCAACTTGCTGTAAAAGGGAGGTTAAGACCTGAGCTTGTTGCGCGGTGGGGTTCAGCTTGAGCGCCGCTTTGAGGTGAATGCTGGCTTGTTGTGTGTTGTCTTTCAACTCCAATAGCAGTTTTGCCAGGTTGAAGCGTGCTTCCAGCGACTTGGGATTCTGTTTGACTGCTTTCTCAAACTGGATGAGTGCGGGTTCAAATTGCTGTGACTGAATCAGTTGGATACCCGCCTGATTGTGGGCGCGGGCTTTATCTGCATAAAATTGCTGGGCTGGGCTATTACCTTGGATTCTATACAGCGCATCGGCTCGATCAAACTGCTGGCTGGCCTGAATAAATTTTCTCAGGTTGCCATAGAGGCTGGCAAGGTTGAAATGCGAATCTGGATCTGTGGGTTTAATGCGTATGGCTTCTTTAAAATTTTTCTCGGCCTCGGTGTATTGTCCCAGACTTTTGTGGGCGATGCCTAAATTCTGGTGAACGTCATAAAGGTTAGGGTTGATCTTTAATAATGCCTGTAAGGGGGGGATGGCGTTGGCATAATCTTCTGCCATCAGATAGTGGATGCTCAGGGTTTTCCCGACACTCAATTTATAGGGAGATTTTTTGAAGGTGTCGGCCCAGAGTGTCGAAGGGGATGCGTAAACCTGGTTTCTCTTAACCACCAGCGCTGAGAATGTTGTGCAGATAAGAATTAGAACTAAAGCTCCCCATAAAGGACGGTGTTTTTCTTGTTTATCTTTGAACCCTACCAGATAGAGAACGACCGCAAAGAACAGGCATAATCCAAATGAGGGAATATACATATTACGCTCACTAAATAAATGGGTGCGAGGCATGAAAGAATTGGTCGGTGCGATGGTCAAAGGAAACCACAGGATACAGAATGTCAAAATAGAACTTTTGATGTAGAATTTTTTGCAAGCCAGAAAAACACAGGTCAGCACGATGGCGATGGAAGCCAGAAGAGAACCCCATGACACCTGTGTGAGGAAATCGTATTCAAAATTCAGGTTGATGGGGAACAGAAAAAGTTTGAGAGGGTGCTTGAGCAGGTCGAGCTGGACCAGCCCTAATGTGAAATTGATTTTTTGAAATAGACTTTCAATTGCCGTAAAAACGTTTGGCGAAAGAAAAAAAGCGGCTCCGGCCAGAGCAGGAAAAGTGAGATAAATTTTGAGTCGTGAACGAAACGGTGACCACTGTTGTCCCTGCATAAAACATAGATCATAAATGAAAATCATGACTGGCAAGGTGATGGCTATTTCTTTACTCAGGACGGCGAGGAAAAAACTTATCAGCGAACAGAGGTAGATAATAAAACTAAGAAATTTCCCGGTAAAATCTTTCAAGCTGGCGAGAATAAAAAGCAATAAAGACAAAAAATAAAAGAATCCGGCCAAGCCACCGGGCCTTCCTGAAATATAGGTGACGGTTTCGGTTTGAATAGGGTGAAGGCCAAACAGCAGGGTTGTGGTCAAGGCAATGTTCAGCGCCGCGTCTTCCCCCCATGATGTGCCTTTTGCAAGGGTCAGCCGAGTGATGAAAAAAACCAGAAACGTCGAGCCGATATGAATGATGATATTGAATAAATGGTAGCCGAAAGGGTTTTCTTGCCCCCAATGGTAGTTCAGGGCAAAGCTCAAAAGGTTGATATGACGATAGGCAAGATGGGACAGGTTGGTGTAATGGCTTAAATTATCTATATAATAGGTGCCATAAATATGTCTTTCGTCGTCGCTCTGAAAAGGCGTGTTTAACCCGTTGGCATAGATGAGGAAAATGATTCCGGCAAGGCAAACAAAAATGCTGAGAATATTTAACCGACTGAAGTGAGGTTTCACAGGTTTTCTCGGTTTAAAATAATGCTTGGAGTGACAAGCTCGGGCAAATAAAACGGCTTGTTATTTGGATTGCAGGCTTGATTTGTATACGAAATCAAGTCAAACTCATGGGGCGTGATATTTTTTAATGTAAGCCACGCTGAGTTTCGTTTAAACAATATCAAAAATTTCTCCTTTAGCTTAACACACCTCTTGACCCGTCCTTCTACAACTTTAAAGCGTTCTATTTGGTCAGCGCTATTTTGTTGGAGCGCAGTTTCTATTATTCTGCACGCCTTTTATATCCAGACTCCTTTTGTGAGTATGGAGTATGTTTTTGCGCAGGCCACACAAAACCTTCTCAGCTCTGAAAATAATTTGGCCCATTACTGGTCCATGCAAGCCAACCCCTTGGGTTATGTCTGGGTCTCCACGCTGATTCACTTTCTTCTGGGAGAGCCGAGTGGCTTCTGGAGTTATCGACTTGCATCGCTCTTAGGTTTAGTGGCGATTTTGGGTGCTGGGGCTATGGTTGCTTCCACTCTAAAGTCAGACTGCCGACGAGCGTTTCATTTATGGTGCGCGTTGGTGACGTTTTCTCCCTTGATATGGGTGTTCTCGGGGCGGGCGACCGCAGATGTTTTGCCAATGGGTTTGTTAGGGTTGAGCTTGGCTCTGGTCTATAAAAATGAAGCCAGAACCAGTGGCTTGGCTTCAATATTGTTTTTATTTGCATCCATTGTTAAATACCACGCTTTGTTGATGGCCCCCGGGTTCATCTATATTTTCTGGTATCAGAGTCAGAATAATGGAGAGTGGATCAAGAGATGCGGACAGTTTTTTCTATTGCCTCTATTGGGGTTCCTTTTATATTTGTGGGGTATATACAATCAGTACGGTTTTTTTCTAGTTGCAGAGACTCACTCGCAAACTCATAAATTCGAACCGGCTAATTTCCTCAAAACATTTTCTTTGTATGCCGGTTATCTGGGCATATTGCTGGGGCCTGTTGCCTGGGTCAGCCTTCTCAATGTCCGCAAAAACTGGCCTGGAAAATGGCTGATTCTCATCGGATTTGGGCTGGGGTTCGGGTTCTGGGTGGACTCATTAGAAACCATGGGGGAGATGAACTATGGGCCTTTTGACTGGATACTCAATCGCTCGATGTTATTTTTGGTGAAAAGTATGGGAGCCATTGTTTTTGGATTTCTTATTTTGGATTGCATTGTAGAAGCCAGAAAACATAAGAATGCGGTGGCGGGGTTTGTTTTGACCGTATGCATTCCTTTTTTGTTAGTTTGTTCTGCCAGTCGTCCTGCTCAGCGATATCTGATTTTCCTAATCCCTTTGATTTTCTATTATCTGGTTTTTTATCGCATGCAGGGGCACAAAATTTATAGGGTGGTTCTTGGTTGGGGCACAGTGGGGATTTTTGTCTTAGCCAATTTATTTGCGGTAAATTATCAAGTTGCGCAAGCTCGTGCCGCCGATAATATGGCTCACTGGCTGATTGAAAATAAGTTGATCGAAGAAACTCTACCGGGGAGCATTAATACCCATAGTGGGCAATATTTTATCCCATTTATAACCACCCAAAAAACGCGGACGGTTTTGCAGGGTTCGGGCGATATTGCAACGGCCTTGCATGCGGAAAAAGTGGTGGTTTTTGGCAGAACTCTGAAAACTTATTACCTGAATTAGCCGGAAATTAGGGTTTTTTCAGAATAACCTATACACTTATTAAGTGTTTTCTTCATATTATGGGGGGGATTCGTTAAAGGTCATGTTTTGAGATGTCGTTAAGACAGTATTAGAGAAGTGGCTTTCTGGTGATGGGAGAGCAATTTTACCGTACGAGATACTAACTGAGAGAATCAGAGTTTCATGCCAATAAAACGTCCTAAACATTTGCTGGTGATCGGGGGAGGGGTGTTCCAAGTTCCTGCTATCAAGACTGCCAAATCGATGGGCTTAAAAGTTGCGGTGACGGATTACAACCCGGAAGCAGAAGGGATGCTTTTGGCCGATTACCCGGTAGAGGTCAGCACTCGCAATATCAACCTGACCGTTAATATCGCTAAGCAGTTTCATCAAACCTGTCCTCTCGATGGGGTGATAACGGTGGGGACCGATGCCTCTCAAACTGTCGCGGCAGTTGCTAATGCTTTGAACCTGCCGGGAATTCCCTTTGAAGTGGCTGAACGAGCCACCGATAAAATCAAGATGCGTCAGGTGTTGAAAGAGAAGGGCGTGCCCGTTCCCGAATTTCGTCCTATCTGGACATTGGACGAAGGACGGTCAGCAGTCAATGAGATGACCCTGCCTCTGGTTATAAAACCCTGCGATAATATGGGCGCACGCGGGGTGAGAAAAATCGAAAGTCTGGACGATCTGATCCCTGCTTTTCGTGAGGCGAAAGAAGCTTCCATCAGCGGAAAATTAATTCTTGAGTCGTTCATGGATGGGCCAGAGTTGAGTTTGGATGCATTGGTGCATGAGGACGATATTCATATTACGGGAGTGGCAGATCGAATCATCGAACGCGCGCCTTATTTTGTTGAGATCGGACACACGCTCCCTTCAGCTTTGCCAGCCGATCAACAGGCGGGGGCCGTTGCCGTTTTCAAGCAAGCCATAATTGCATTGGGAATAGATATTGGGGCGGCGAAGGGGGATATCAAGATAACGCCTGATGGCCCTAAAATTGTTGAGATTGCCGCTCGTTTGAGTGGCGGCTGGATGTCTGCTTATACCTACCCTCTCTCTACCGGAGTCAATCTTTACAAAGCGGCTATTCAGATTGCTTTGGGTGAAGAGCCAGGCGATTTGACCGCCAAAACCTCTTTGGTTGCGGTCGAGCGGTCGTTATTGCCAACGCCGGGAAAAATCCTCTCTATTAGAGGGGTGGAAGAGGCCCGCAAGATCAAAGGGGTCAAAGAAATTATTCTTATGAAAGAAGCCGGGGATATGGCAGAAGAACCCCGCAGTAATATGGGCAAAGTGGGTTATGTCATCACGGTGGGAAAAACTCGCGCCGAAGCCCTACGCATCAATGACCTGGCTCATCAAACTTTGAAAATCGAAATTGGTGCTTCCAGTGATTTGACCTGGGACATCATCCGTAATAATGCGCGCAAGAAATTTTATATTGCCTGCAAAGCCTGCACGGTTTGCGATGGGTTGGAATGCGCGGGCAAAGTCCCCGGCATAGGTGGCATCGGGTCAGGCAGTGCCTTCACCGAAAACCTGACGGCATTGGCTCGTTATCAGGTCAACCTGAGAACCATTCATAACGTGAAAGCCCCCGATACTTCCGTGGAGTTGTTTGGGCACAAACTGGCTTTGCCAGTTCTGGCGGCACCGATCACCGGTATGGAAACTAATTTAGCAGGCGGTATGGATGAAAGGGCGTACGCCGATGCCATTCTGGATGGTTGTCTGGAAAGCGGTACGCTGGGAATGGTTGGCGATGGAGCCAGCCCGCAAAAATATTTGATCGGCTTGGAAGCCATTAAAAAACGCGGTGGGTTGGGAATTCCTATCTTCAAGCCAAGGGAATACAACCTCGATATCATCAAGCGGTTCAAAGCCGCTGAAGATGCAGGGGCTCTTGCTGTTGGCATTGACATCGATGCGGCTTCATTTAAAACCATGACGCTCAAAGGTCAGGCCGTTGGCCCTAAAAGTATCTCTGAATTGCAGGAGTTGAAATCGCATTTGAAAGTGCCTTTTATATTAAAAGGCATTATGAATGCGGAGTCGGCGTTGGCGGCGATAGAAGCCGGAGCCGATGCCATTGTTGTTTCTAATCATGGCGGAAGAGTGATGGACCATATGCCTGGAACCGCAGAAGTGCTTCCTGAAATTGTCCACGCTGTGGCAGGGCGAGTTAAAGTGCTTGTTGACGGGGGCGTTCGTGAAGGCGTTGACATACTCAAAATGTTAGCATTGGGAGCCGATGCAGTCATGATTGGTAGACCTGTTTGCATTGCGGCGTTTGGGGCTGGGCAGGAAGGGGTTTCCTTTTATTTACGGGAGAAAATGAACGAGTTGAAGAAAGCCATGATTCTTACAGGCTGTGGCTCCATCCCGAATATTGATCCTTCCATTATTTTCCGTAAAAAGGAGGATCGATAAATGAAATCAAAAAAAACAGCGTTGAAGGTCGTACCGGTTAAACCCGGTCAAAACCTGCGGTCGGAACTCTTGTTATTGAAAAAACAGTTTGGCGCTTGCGGGTTAAAACTATCTACGGAAGATGCCGCCATGAGCCTAGAGCAGATTGCTTTTTGGGCAGAGTCCGCAGGCAATGCCCTACCGGCGATGGTGAAAATAGGCGGCCCGAATGCCCGGAACGATATCAAGCAACTCCTTCC
Source organism: Nitrospina sp. (assembly GCA_018702695.1). Taxonomy (GTDB): domain Bacteria; phylum Nitrospinota; class Nitrospinia; order Nitrospinales; family VA-1; genus LS-NOB. The sequence continues at coordinate 59,477 of JABIYR010000158.1, forward strand.
TATGCATATTGATGGATTGATTGCCCCTATGGTGGAATCGCCTTATGGCCTAGAAAATTTTATTGCCGCTGTGCGTGATTTCACCACCCCGATGCAGTTTGAGCGATTGAAAAAGCAGATTAATATTGAAACGGAAACAGCGGTTCGGCAGTTAGATTCGATTCTTTCAGCTCCAGAAGCAAAATACATTGATGAGATCACCATTGGCTGTAGTGACCTGTCAGAGTCGATGAAGCAACCGCGGTGGGATGCAAGCTTTATGGCTCTGGTTGTGCAGGTGGTTAAAAAAATTCAGAAAAATAATATTTCCGTTTCAGTCGGCGGGGGCATCACCCCTGATACCATAGAAGGGTTGTTGGAACAAGTTCGGCCCGATAAGTTCAATACGCGGGTTATTACCTTTAAGGTGGAGCCAGACCGAGACTACCGCTTAGCGGTTCAATCGGCACTGCGCTTTGAAATACTGATGCTTGAGCACGATTCCTGCCATAATTTTATCTCCCGCGATGAAGAAAAATTCCGCATTAAAGAGTTGAAAAAAAGATTGAAATAATAAATTTGAGATCGTTGAGAAATCGACATTTTTAGGTGAATTTTGTCTGTGATTATTCTCTCAGGATATGATTGACAAAAAAATGAAATGTCTTACAATACAACCCTCTAATTACCATAAAGCTATATGAACATGAGGTTGACTTGAATTATGTTTGGTGAACCTCCTTTAAAAGTTATTGATTTTTAAGCTTCTCACACCCTAAACCCATTTCAATTTAATTTTGGAAGGCAGGAGAAAACGATGCAGATAACTGGCATGCTTTGGGGGCGTAAATTATTGGACCTAGTAGAATTTCCCCATTCTGAAGTCCGGGGTCCTGAACTCAGTGTTGATGAGATCAAAGACATGATCAAACGACACGGTATGGTATTCATTAAACCTTTGTTTAAAGGCGGCGTGGGTAAAAAAGGCAAGGCTGGTTTGATGGGTCGGGTCGATAATATTACTGATGCTCTGAAAGAAAAAGAACGTCTTTATTTTGCGGAACATGTAGATGGATTCAGTAAGGTCAAGTCTGATGGCGTGACCTATGAAGGGGCTGTTCCTGCTGAGTACGAAGTCTATTTTTCTATTTCAGAAAGCACCGAACATCGTTGTCCAATAATGACCGTCACTCATCATGGTGGGGTGGATATTGAAGAATTGCCGGAAGATAAAATTAAGGTCGTGCCTTTTGATTCCTTAACCGGGCTGAAAGCGTATCACGTCTCGAACGCATTGATGGAACTGGGTGCGCCTCCTCAGGTGATCAGCCCATTGGTTCAGAATCTGCCTAAACTTTGGGATCTGTACAATAACTACGGCATGTTGATGCTGGAGTTGAACCCCATTCGCATGCAACCTGGCAAAGGCGGACGCTTGACACCCGTAGCCTGTGACTTCAAATGTGCATTCGATCAAGATGATCCGGCTTGGAAGCGTTTGCATCTGCCGGAGCATCTATTTGCTTCTGACTATTCAGAGTTTGAGCAGGAGATCAATCAGCTTCGCACCTATCAAGGGCAGAGTGACGTATTTGTTATGAATGATAAGGGAACCATCACCGCTCCGACTTTTGGCGGCGGTGCCAACGCCATGGTTACTGAATTGTTGGGTGAAGATGCAACCATCTCTTCTGATTTTGGTGGCAACCCCCCTTATGAAAAGATGCATGATATCTCCAGAATCAGTTTTAAATATTGGTTGCCTCAGTCCAATGTGCTGTTCATCATTGGCGGTAAAGCTAATAATACGGATATTTACGAAACATTCCGAGCCATGGGTGATGGGTTGCGTGACTTCTTTCAGACACACGGGCCAACTCCTTTGTTTGTCGTGGTGGGACGAGGCGGTCCCAATGTCATCCGCGGAATGAATTATTTGCAGGAGATTCTCGATTCTTTAGGGCTTCCTTACCGTTTCTTTGGGCACGATAGTGCGATGTCTGAAGTCATCAATTACACTCTGGCTGTGAACGAGTGGATGAATAACGGTGGTAAGGATGAGATTAAAGCAAAACTTAAAATTTGAAGTGACTGTCTCTGTCGGGCATGGCTTGACCGGGGGCAGGGCAAACTCATGAATTTAAAAATATCAATTAAAAGTATTTTCCGTTTTGGAGGTTTGAATGCATAAGCAAGGTGTGGAAAAATTCCCCTTTTACTGCGGCATTAATTCCTTGTCTGAACTGGCAACTAAAGATGACAGGGTCGTGGTTTTGAATATCCTGGGTAAAGAAAGCTCAGGCGTAACCCCCATCAGTAATGATTATTCTGGTGGCAATATTGTGTTTGGAACCGGGCCGGGTAAATCCGGTAAATCATTGGTGACAAAATCGGGGAAGATTCCGGTTTATAACTCAATCAAAGAAGGTCTCGAAGCCGGTCATAAATTTAATACGGTTGTGGTCTATCTTCCACCTTCCGGGGTGAAAGATGGTATCGCTGAAGCCGTCCGTGAAAATCCGGATCTGACCAAAGCTATTATTCTTACGGAGAAAGTGTCGGTCAAAGATTCTCGTGTTATGCGAGCGATTTGTCAGGCCAATGGCGTTGACTTGTTCGGCGGCAATTGTCTGGGACTGGCAGATGCTTGGAACCACGTTCGCCTTGGCGGCGCGCTGGGCGGCAATGCACCGGAAGAGTCTCTGGTAAAGGGAACGGTCGCATTGTTCTCCAACTCGGGCAACTTCACCACCACTATCGCGGTTTATCTGACCACCGCAGGCTGGGGCACGACGACCTCGGTTTCCAGTGGTAAAGACGTTTATATTCAATACGGTGCCAAAGAGTTCTTGCACGCGTTTGATAACGATGAACGTTCAAAAGTGGCGGTCATGTACAGCGAACCGGGCGGATATTATGAACGCGGACTGAAATCTGATAAACCTATTGTTGCCTGTGTCGTAGGGCGTTGGAAAGCAAGGTTGAGCAAGGCTTGTGGCCATGCTGGGTCCTTGGCGGGTTCTGGCGACGATGCTTTGGCGAAAGAACAATGGTTCATGGATTATTTTGGCGTGGACGGTGTTTACACCCCACAAAAACCCATTTTCTCGAAGAAGGGTGCGTTGGTGACCAACATCGCGCATATTCCGGAAGCGGTTTCCAAAGTCATGGAACTCAATGGCCTGAAGCCTGATTTTGAACCAAAAGGAACCTTGTCCTTAAAAAGCTGGTTCGGCAATAATCAGGGGCTTGCTTTGCCGCCTGAACTAGATATTCCGACTGTTGAAGCCGCAAGTCCTTATAACGAGCAGATTGAAGCTCTGAACAAAATGGTTGGCGTTCAACATCGTCGAGAAAACCTCAAGGATGCCAGTGGCGCGTCCATGATGGACCCTAAAACGCAGGTTTCTAAAATCCATAACACTTCGATTCTCGACGCTTCTGTCAAGTCTTTTGAATCCAATTTGGTCTTTGCTTTGACACGGGTTTACCCCTGTGACTATGGCGAAAAAATTGCCAATCTTGTGCTGAATATGTATGTCAATCAGCACGGTCAGGCGACCCTAGCGGCGGCTCAAGCGGCGCGAGAAAATGGCAATTCTCCCAATACGGTTGTAGCGTCTGCGGTGGCCATTTGTGGGAAAAAAATGGTGCAAAAGGCGATGGACTCATCGAGAGCACTTCTGGAGTTGTTCCAGTTTAGCAAGATGGACGACCCCTGCGAGAAGTTTGATTACTCCGAGCAACTGAAAGAGGCGGCTAACCATAAGGCTGTACTGCTAGCAGACGGTGAAGACCCTTGCGCTGAAAAACTTGCCGCATGTCTCAATAAAGCCGGACACTCTGTATTCGTCCAGTTTGTGCAAGACTTGGCAAAAGCCAATGGTGGCAAACTTTCTACCGATGCGCTGTTCGCCGCGGTATGGGTGACTCTTGGTTGGAGTGCGTTGCGAGGTAAAAAGATTTCTAAAGATACTCTCGTACGTTTGCCTTGGTACTCACGCATCTATAGCACCATCGTCGGTGTTTCTGCTCCGGCTGAACGACATACCGAAGATAGTATTGCCGGTGTTAAGCTGGAAGAGTTGATTCCCAATTATAGTTTCACGAAAACGGCATTTGTCACATTGTTGGGGCGTCAGCCTTCCGAGTCAGAGCTTTACGAGTTCCAGGTACTGCTCGGACTGATTATCACCAACGGGCCGGGCACGATCTCAGCTCAGGGTTGTAAAGGCGCAGTCAGTGCAGATGGGCCAGAACAGCCACAGCGGGTTCAAGTGAACAAAGCTTTTATCGGCTTTCTCACACATACCGGTTTCGCACATGGCGGAAACGGTTATGAAGCGGCGGCTTTCTTGTTGGAAAACTTTAAAGATAAGGGCCTCAAAAATGCCGCTGATACCGGGCATGGGCTAGATCTTGATGCCATGGCATTAGAAGTGGCGAATAAGTATTCTGATTATAAAAAGAAAGAGAAAGCCATTGGCAATCTTGATTATGCCAAATTGCCTTGTGTTAACCACCCTGTGTTTAAAGGGAAAGATGTTAACTACGATCCACGAGAAGTTTTTGTACGAGACCTGTTTAAAGAAAAAGGCATCAATAATGTGTTCCTTGATTTTTATCACAGCCTTGTCGAAGCTTTGTTTAAAACTAAAGTCAGCAAAAATGTTTATTGCGTAAACATTGACGCGGTCATTGCGGTCATTCTGCTCAAAGTGGTCTGGTCTGACTTCAGTGGTGGCAACATGAAAGAAGAGGATATTGAGTCTGCTAGTTTTGCAACCTTCTTGTTTGGCAGGATGATAGGTTGTGCGGCAGAAATTGATGACCACACTTCTCGTGGTAAAAATATGGATACTCGAACCCCGGCCAGCAAAGTTCGCTGGGTGGGTTGACGCTCATCATTGCCCTTTGTTCCTGTTTAGGGTGATGATTGTTGAGTGAGTAAAAATAAAGAAAAAGCCTTCATCCCCTTCTGGGGTGAAGGCTTTTTTGATTTTTAAGGAAAGTTTTGGTAAATATAGTCATAGGTTTTGCGAATGTTAAAGTTTTGAGACGTTCAAGGGGAGAAACGATATGGGAGAAGATAAGAGAGGTTTTCCACGTTCGTTGGTTGAAATGGTCGTTAAGATTCAGGTTGATAACAAATGGGTTGAATGTGAGGTTCTTGATCTTTCGGTCGAAGGCATCTCATTGGAAGTGGGGCAGTCGCTTGATATGGGCGCACAAATTGACCTGGAACTGGAGCATGGAGAATCAATGAAGAAAAATCAGGTACGAGCTGAGGTGCTTCGGTGTGACAGCAACCCAGGAGAAAGCAACCCAGAAAGATATCATGTGGTGGCAAGGCTGATCGAACCAAATGATGAATACCTAATGGGTGCTTTAGCATTGGTTCATGGTGATGGCCCGAAGCAAGACCGACGAAACACTGTATACGGAAAGAGAGATGATGGAAGATAATACCCTGTTGCAAGAAGTTGGTGGCAAGCCCATTTTGGAGAAGGTACATAAACTTTTTTACGATAAACTTTACGAGCATCCTTGGCTCAAGAAATTTTTCCTGCATATTGATCAAAAACTCATTGAAAACCAGCAGACCGATTTCATGATTTCCAATATGGGTGGGGGAAAAATATACTCCGGCGGTATGCCCAAGAATGTTCATCGGCATATGTATATCACAGAAGAGCTGTTTGACCTGCGAACCCAGATTTTGAGAGAATCTATCCTCGCCTGTGGTGTGCGAGAAGAGTTGGCTGACCGATGGATTCGCATCGACTCGGCGTTTAAACATTCTCTGGTCAAACCCAGTGTTGATAAATGTGAAAAACGTTACTTCACCGATGAAATTTTAAATTTCCCCAAACCTTAAACCTTCCTAGGTTTAGAGGTAATGTCTCAAACAATTTTTATTTCCGCTTCGTTATAATGGGCCTCTCTGCTCGCCCCGGCTAATAAATAAGTTTCATTTATACGAGGTGAGTTGTGAAAGTCTTCGCAAAAGCGAGGCGATATAATCTATTCCGCAAGGAGGCATTGCGTGCAGGCACAGGCTGGAGTTTTAAATCTTCCCAGAAAACATAGTTTGGTTCAGGTCTATACCTTTGAAGACTTGCCATTGATCACCATGAATGTGGCGAGAATTGGGGCGCAAACCCCCGGCATGGCTTCAGAAATTGCAGGCGATGAAAATCATTTTGCCACCGTCGGGTTCGGCCCGATGACTTGGATCTGGCTCACACCCGATAAACCTGTGCCCGGAGGCTTCCGTGCATTTGATGAAACCGAGGTTGCAGGGCAAGACGTACCTGAAACAGAAGGGGATATCTTGCTTTACTTTTCTTCCGACCATGCTGATTTAAATCGTGAGCTGGCAAACCAAGTCGGTCAACTGTTTGGCAATGATGGCGAGCTTATAGAAGAGGTGGTGGCAGAACATTGTAGCCAACCAACACTGAGCGATAATTTCGCAGAAAATGTTTTGATTGATGCTTCCACTAATCTTGATACGGAACAAAGTAGTTTTGTGCTCACCCAACACTTTCAAGGGGAGGAGGACATTCCTGCAAACCATTATCAAACCAGCTTCACCTGCAAAACCGACCGTTATACCCTGACCTATAGCAATAACCCCGATGAACTGGAGGCGCATAGCGATAACGTCTCTCGCCCACCGAAATCACGCGGCTTGTTTATCATCCCCTCCCTCGACCTGTTGACCAGCCTGAGAATGGGCGGTATCCGCATGGGCTCTCTTGCTATCAACGCTAAATGGAAAGGGCACTAGCTTGGCAGGGAAATAACGGCTGGCGGTCTCTCTGCTATCGAGTCGAAAAATTCCCCATTCAAATTAAATTATTGGTTGACCTGAATATGTATGGATGTCAGTATTGTGGCCAGCCTAGATGAATAGAATACTTCACGTATGCCAATAAAATTGGAGGTTTAGCATGGCCAGTATCCCCACCATAACTAGCAAGAGGATTGCTTCTGTCGTCCCTAAATTTAAAAAGATCTTAGAGCAGGCTCGCGAACGAGACGTAAACGAATCGGATACAGTAACAATCATCACAGATATTTTAGAAGAGGTATTTGGCTTTGATAAGTATGCAGAAATAACACGTGAATATGCCATACAGGGCACGTACTGCGATTTGGCAATAAAGATTGGGAAAAAAGTTGAATACCTCATAGAGGTAAAAGCTATTGGTATTGATTTAAAAGATACGCATTTGCGACAGGCTGTTAATTATGCTTCACAAGAAGGTATCCGGTGGGTGGTTCTAACGAATGGGATAATTTGGCAGGTTTACCGAGTAACCTTGGAAGAGCGAGTCGAGAGCACTAAGTTGATCGAATTTGATTTTACCAAGCTCAACCCGCGCAAGAAGGACGAACAAGAAATGCTGTTTTTACTGTGCAAGAGGGGTGTTCAAAAAGACCTTATTGATGAGTTTTACGAATATCGCCAAACAGTGAATCGTTACACTGTAGGCGCGGTCTTGTTGACAGAGCCTGTGATTAGCGTAGTCCGTCGTGAGGTACGAAAAATTAAAGATGGGTTAAAAGTAAGTGATGAAGAAATCAAAGAACTCATCTCTAACGAAGTCCTAAAGCGAGACCTAGTAGAAAGTGAATCCGCGCAGGAGGCACAGAAAAGCATTCATAAATTATTGAAGAAACGCCTTAAAACAAAAGCCAAGCCTTCCCAACCAATAAGTTCCAAGGCTACAGAAGAGCCTACGGAAGAAACTTGCTATGAACAAGGTTCTGGCGACTAGCTATGGGCTGAGTAGTTTTGTGCTCACCCAACACTTTCAAGGGGAGGAGGACATTCCTGCAAATCATTATCAAACCAGCTTCACCTGCAAAACCGACCGTTATACCCTGACCTATAGCAATAACCCCGATGAACTGGAGGCACATAGCGATGACGTCTCTCGCCCACCGAAATCACGCGGCTTGTTTATCATCCCCTCCCTCGACCTGTTGACCAGCCTGAGAATGGGCGGTATCCGCATGGGCTCTCTTGCTATCAACGCTAAATGGAAGCAATGAATGTCATTGCTTTGTATAATTTATGAGCGAAGATGTGTTGATTTTAATCCTTCAATATTAAAAAGACACCGCTGACAATCAACACGCACCCGGCAATCGTATTCATCCATTTTTTTGATTGAGGGCTTTTAAAAAATATTCGGGCCTTATCTGCCAAGCATGCATAGGTAAGTTTTGTTCCCCCAACCGCGATAATGATCAATGTAATAATAATTGTTAGATCGGTAATTGAAATACGGGACAGGTCAACGAAAACAGGAAGAAAACTAATATAAAAGAAGATTGCTTTAGGGTCCCCCAAAGTGATCAACAAGCCAAATAGGAAGTTAGATCGTGCGGGTAATTCTGTAGTCTTTTTTGCCTCTTCACGGCTAGAGTTCCATAATACGATTCCTGCCCAAACAAGGTAAGCCCCTCCCAAGTATTTTACCAAGATAAACAGGTTTGAGTCTGCGACCGATGCCAATCCATAAACGGCTATCAGCACGAAGATAAGGTCTCCCGCTAATATCCCTGTGATGGTAATCAGGGCTTGAGAGAGCCCAGACCCGAGTGACCGGGCTACCACTGCCAGCGTGCTGGCATCAGGAATAATTGCGAGCGATACCATTGCCCCGAACAATGCGATCATGCTGGCTATTGTCATGCTAGTCCTGGAGGGAGTTAAGCCGACAAGACGGCGAATGCCTGCTATTAACTGTCAGTCGCGTTAGTGACCCACCTCAACTTCGGGTTTCTTGCGGCTTGCGCTTCATCCGGGCGCGATACTTTGCTCAAGCGTGGCGCATCGTGAAAACTCTCGGCATCTTCTTGCCCTTTTTTAGCGATGGCTTGCATCGTTTCGATAAAGCTATCGAGCGTTTCTTTGGATTCGGTTTCGGTCGGTTCTATCATCAACGCGCCTTTAACGATCAGTGGAAAATATACCGTTGGTGGGTGAAA